>JBBRLB010000164.1:0-11347 GCA_038231575.1 Opitutales bacterium
AATCTGTGGCTAAAGAATTCTCTCCATCACGTTTCGACCGACTCGTGCGTCTTGCCCTCACCTCACCCTTGCCATGAGACCACCCCGCTTTTTCTCCTGCAGTGTTCTCCTTCTCCTTGCGACCACGCTCACCGCGTTCGCGGCTAATCCACCTAGCCTCCCTGCCTTCCCCGGAGCCGAGGGGTTCGGCGCCAACACTCCCGGTGGACGCGGCGGCAAAGTTATTTTCGTCACGAATCTCAACGACTCGGGCCCCGGTAGCCTTCGCGCCGCGTGCATGGCGGAGGGCCCCCGCACCGTCCTCTTTCGCGTCGCCGGCACCATCGCGCTCAAGAGCAACCTGACTGTTCGCCAGCCGTATCTCACCATCGCCGGCCAGAGCGCGCCGGGCGACGGCATTTGCCTGCGCGATTACACGTTCGGCATCGAAACGCACGACGTCATCGTGCGCTACCTGCGCAGCCGGCTCGGCGATGTGACCGCACAGGAGTCGGACTGCATCGATCTGCTGAACGGCGCCCACGATTGCATCCTCGATCATTGCTCCGCGACGTGGTCGATCGATGAGTGCCTCTCGACGTCGGGCATCGACCAAAACTGCACCATCCAGTGGTGCCTCATCGGCGAGTCGCTCAACCAGAGCAAGCACAGCAAAGGCAAGCATGGCTACGGCTCGCTCGCCCGGGCGAATGGGCCGATGTCGTGGCACCACAATCTCTGGATTCACAACGACGCCCGCAACCCGCGCCTCGGTGATGCCTACGACAAGCCACCCTCCCCGACTTTCGATGTGCGGAACAACGTCATCTACGATTTCGGCGGGACGGCCTCCGGACTAACTCAGGGGAGATGGTCCGCCAACTACGTTGGCAACTTCATCCGGCCCGGCCCGAGCAGCACGGCGAAGACCCCGATTCACATCGGCAACAAGCCGGTCGATTCGAACATCACGTTTTATCTCAACGGCAATGTCTTCGACGGCCATGACGACTTCACCGCCGACAACGCCAAGTTCATCGACCTCTATGACATCGACGGCAAAACACAGGTAACGACCACCGCCACGCCGATTCCCACCGCGCCCGTCACCACCCTCCCGGCGAAAGAAGCTTTTGAACTGGTGCTCGCGAGCGTCGGCGCCTCCCTCCCGGTGCGCGATGCGGTCGACGCCCGCCTCGTGGATCATGTGCGCACGCGCACGGGAAAACTCATCAACTCCCAAACCGAAGTCGGCAGCTGGCCTGAATTGAAATCCGGCCCGTTGCCCATCGATTCCGATGGCGACGGCATCCCGGATGCGTGGGAAACGGCGCACGGCCTGAACCCCAAAGAACCGGCCGACGGCCACGCCGTGAACGCGAAGAGCGGCTACACGAATCTCGAGGACTACCTCAACAGTCTCGCGGCACGGAAGAATTAATTCGCCGGTGAGAATGGCGTCACCCGCCACCGTTCAGTCAATGCCTCAATTTCCCGCCAACCGCCGCGCGAGCACCCGTGTCGTCGCGAGGCCGTAGTGGCGCTTTAACGAGCGGCAAAATCATTCGCGCGGCGGTAGCTGAGCGCGGAGGCGACGGACCGCACGGAATTTTTCGCGCCGGCGAGCTGCTCGTGCGCGCCTTGCACGCGCCACGCCGCGACGAACGCGCGCAGGCGCTTGCCCGTGTGCGCGTAAAACTGGTGTGCAAGTCACGCCTCCGAGACGTGGAGATGCTCGCACCGTTGTTTCACCGGCTCGTGTTCGCTAAGACGCGAGCCGAGAACATCCGGAGCCAGGTTGATGCGGAAATCGCCCGCGGGGGCGCCGCGCTGCGTGCGTTCTGCACCCAACGTTAACTCAACCGGTCTTCGCCACCGGCAACTCGCAGTCGAGCAACCAGCCCGTCGCCGTCTCCAGCCGCACGATCATTCCGCTGGTCGCAACCGTCACGAGGACGCCATCGACCTCGTCGAGGATGCCGGCACAAGGATCATCGGCTCTCGGCCACTCAGCGATCCATTGCAGGCGGTGCGCGCCGTCGAGGCAGTAGAGATTCGCGATCCCGGGCAGCAGGCCAAACGGATGCTCCCGCACGTAGGTGCACAACGGCCCGCGGCGAAACTCGATGACGGCGGTCGCGATGGGTTTGTGCCAGACCGCGCGGCCACCGGAACGGCCGAGCTGGCAGAGCGAACCGTCGATCACGGCGAGAGCGTGGGAAGGGGTAATCACAGGCTGGAGCGAGCCATCACAGGGATTTGCAGCGCACGCCGCCAACCTTTTTTTCGCTGGCGGGTTGCGTTACGGATCGTGACTTGGCGTGGCGGCGGCTTCCAGCCGCAGAATCCCTTGATTGATCCGGATGCCCCTCGAGAGGCGCGGGGCCCTGAGTTCGTCGACGAGGCAGCCGAGACCCTTCCAACCCCGGCCTACTTTTCCTTCATCACGTAGACCCCGTCCCAATTTTCCGCCGGCGGCTCGTGTTTGTAGTGCGCGGTGATGTCCAGATAGACGAGCGAGGGATTGCTGACCACGCCGGGGGTCTTGCCGGGCACGTTGAACTCGAGTTCGCGGCTCTGCGCAAAGCGCGCAAGCGCGCCATCCCAGTCGCGGGCGTAGAATCTCTCCATGCCGCCGGCGAAAACCTCGACGCACTCGCGGGTCTGCGGTGTGACCGTTTCTTTTAGCCCCACAATTTCGAAAATCGGCACGGCGGTGGTGCGGCCCTTGACGACGATGCGCCCGAGCGGCCGAAATACGACGCGATCGCCGCCGTGCTTTTCGCAGAGCGCCTTCGTGGTCTCGGTGCACATCGTGTAGGCGCCCCAACTCTTCGCGCCCGATTCCATGCGCGCGGCGAGGTTCACGTTGTCGCCCATCATCGTGTAATTGAAACGCGTCCGGCTGCCCATGTTGCCGATCATGCAGACGCCGGAGTTGAGCCCGATGCGCGACTGCATTTTCCAGACAATCTCGGGCCACTTGCCGCCCTCGCCCGACCACTTGGTGCGCAGCTCGCCGAGTTTTTGATGCACCAGTTGCGTGGCGACGCAGGCGCGGTAGGCGTGATCGTCCAGCGGGATGGGCGCGCCAAACATCGCGACCACCGCGTCGCCGATGTATTTGTCGAGCGTGCCGCCCTGCTCCTGCACGATGTCGGTGCAGGCCGTGAGATATTCGTTCATCAATTCGACCAGCGGACCCGAGCCCAGTTTTTCGGAAAAGGTGGAGAACGACTGGATGTCCGAAAAATACGCGGTGATTTCCGCGTCGTGGCCGCCGAGTTGCGGGTCATCGCCACTCTCGATCATGCGTTCGACAAGTTGCGGCGAGACGTAGGCGCCGAACATGCCCTTGATGCGCCCCTTCGCTTTTTGCTCTTCGATCGCCTGCCAGATCAGGCCCGCGAAACTGGTCGTGAACGCCGCGCCGAGCGGCGCCGCGAGCGGCAGGATGAGGTGGTGGCCCTTGAAAATTTGAAACGCCAGCAACACATAAATCGCCACGGCGAGGACCGCCATGATCTTGGCAAACAGCGCGCGGGCGCCACCGGCCAGCGCGAGAATCGCCACGATCAACGTCAGACCAAACGCGACGGCGTAGTCGGCCCACGCGACGCCGCGCCAAAGCGGGAGCTTGTTCAAGTAGAATCCCGAGACGATCGTCTTGAGCATGTTGCCGTGCACGCCGACTTTCGGCACCGCGCGATCGTCGAGCGACGTCGGCGCCAAATCCTGCAACAACGGATCGACCGGGCCGACGAGCACGATGGCATCGCGAAACTCGCCTTCGTTAAAAAATTCCTTCGCCACTTTCTTATCCTCGGCATCCCCCGTCGCGAGCGCCTCGGCCACGTCGAACAGCGTCGAAAATTCATAGTGTTTCACCAGCGGCGAGCGCCATTGGGTGAACCAATTGATCTCCACGAGCTGGCCGTTCGACAGCGGCACGGAGCTTTGAATGCCACCATCGGGCCGCACAAATTCGAGCCGATCCGCCGACACCTTGATCGAGCCGGGCGGCAGCCCCCAGTAGAGCCGGGCGAGTTCGAACGCCATGTGGTAGTAGGTGCGCCCGGTGTTGTTCGGCGCCCACGCCGGCACGACGCGCGTGCCATTGTCGAGCGTGTCGATGAGGCCCACGTTCGGTGGATTCCAAATCTGGTGCTTGTCCGGATCAGCGCTCGTCTCGAAGCCGGGAATTTCCGGGGGCTCCATGTCCTCGCGGCGGCGCGGATCGGTGGCCACGAGCGGCAGCGCCCGTTCGCGCTGGCGGTTGTTGATGTCGAGAAAACGCCAGCCCGCATACGCGGCGGCGAGCACGACCGGCGGCCCCTTAATCAAGAAGCGCCCGAACTCGGCGTTGCTTCGCACCATGCGCCGCATATCGGCCGACTCCGCGATGCCCAGATCGGAAAACACAAAGTCGAAGCCGACCGCCTTCGCGTGCGCCTCGTTGATCAGCGTTTCGGCCACGCGGGAATAATAGGACCGGTTCCACGGCATGTTGCCGATTTTGCTCAGCGAGAGCGAATCGACATCGACGTAGACGACTTTCACCGGCGCTTCGATTTCACCGCGATATTGGAAGCGCCAGTCGACGAGTTTGTTTTCGAGGAACGCGAGCCAACCAAAGTGGCTCAGCACGCACCACAGCGCGGGAATCGGCAGGAGCAGCAGCCAGCGGAGGTGAGACAGCGACTTCGCCTTGATCGGGGCCATCGCGTACTAGCTAAGCCTTCGCTGCCGGCAAACGGAAGCAGATTTCCCCGGACCGCTAAAAACAACGAACCCGGCTTCGCGAGGACAGCCGGGTTCGGAAAAAAAACTCACGCGACTCAACCGGACCGGCCGTCTCCGGAAGTGAGCACGGGCGTCGAAGAAGTGGCGGTCGGGGGCTTATTGGTAGTCGTGAAATTCGTGCTCGACCCCGTTCCAGAGCCGCCGGAGCCCGTGCCCGTGCCAGAATTATTACCCGAAGGTGAACTGCCGCCGGATCCGGTGCCCGCACCAGTGTCGCCTGTGCCCGTGCCACCTGTTCCGCCTGTTCCTGTTCCGCCTGTTCCTGTTCCACCCGTTCCTGTTCCGCCCGTTCCCGAACCTGTGCCGCCCGCGGGCAACGTCGGCGTAAAGGTCACCGCCGAAGCCGTGGTCACAATCGCGACGGCTTGCTGCGTGACCGCCTGCAACGTGGCCGCGCTGATGTTCGTGGTGTTCGCCACGACCACGGGCGCACTCAGCGTGACTACGCCGGTCGTGGGATTCGTGGTGACGTTAATCGTGACGACAACTTCTTGGCCGCCGGTAACGGCGAGGCCGCCCGTGCCACCGCTGGTCCCGGTGCCACCCGCGGTGCCGCCCGTGCCGCCGGCGGTGCCGCCACCAGCCGTGCCGCCGCCGCCGTTCGGATCGGTGCCTCCACCGGTGCCGGTCCCCGTTCCGCCGGTGCCACCACCATTCGCACCCGGGTTTTGAAAGTTAACATTTCCTTCCACCGTCGAGAGCGAGAAAAACGCGAGGCCGGTGCCATTCGGACGAAACACGATCCGGAAAGTGGTGCCGCGAATACCGGCCGCGCCGACCGGCGTGTCGACCACGAACGTCGAGCCTTGGTCGTGCTTGAGATGCTTCACATTGCCGACGAGTTCGCCGTGAGTGAGCTTCAGTTTCGTTCTCGAACGCGTCGGCTCGCCGTCGAGGTCCGCGACCTTGATCGCCGCCGAAAAGGGATCCTGCAAAAATTGATCGATCACGAGTTGCGTGCCGGCGCCGAGCTGGGTCGTCGCCCCGTTGGAGAAAACGAGCACCACGCTGGCATCATCCTCGGTGTTGACGGTCGCGTGCTCCGGCACGGGATCGTTGTTGTTCAGTTTTACTGCCGCGGCCCCGTTGACCGACATCGTGACCGAACCCGTGACCTTGGCCGCAATGATCTGGCCTGGCTGCATGGAGTCCGCGGGCGCGGCCGGGGCCGCAGGCGTCTGGGCATGGAGCGACACAAGCGCGCCCACGGCGAAAAGGATCAACCCCGGCAGGAAACTTTTATGCATGGAAATATCCTCGTTATGGCGCGTTCGGGCTAATCGCCAAATGATGGCGCAAAGCTAGGCCCGGGCGGTTTCCGGGGTCAAGTCGCAAACAGAACAGCACGGCGGCCTCGGCGAAGGCTCGCTGACGCGGGTTGAGGCTCAAGTGATAGCCATAATAATACCACGCTAGCGCCGTCTGCGGCGTAATCTTCAAGGCTTGGGCGAAATCTTCGCCGGCTTCATCCCAGTGTTTCTGCATGTCGCGCGCGACCCCACGCCGGATCCAAAATTCACCGGAAACCTTCGACAAAGCCAGGGCTTGGTCCGCCGCGTGTTCCGCCGCGACCCCGAGTTCAACCGTGCGGTCCGGCTCGACCAGCGCCCACAGCGAATCCGCGTAAGCCACATCGGCCCACGCCTGCGCGTTGGTCGGATCGACGATCACGGCGCGGGCCAGATCCGTCCGCACCGTGGTCAACAGCGCACGATAGGTCGCGGGATCAGGAGGCAAACCGGCCAGCCGATCGATCGATTGACGCGAACGATAGCGCAGAGCTTCGGCGCGGAAATGCGGCAGGACCACGAAGCCCCCAAAGGCGAGCACCGCCAGCGCGACCAGCACCCCGACGGCCCGAGCGCCGGCACTCGCGGGCGACGCACGCTCCGCGGGGGTCGGCCAAACGCGTTGCACGACCAGCGCACTCACGGTGGCAAACGTCATGGCGAGCGCCGGAATCTTGAAATGGAAGTCAACGAACAGCTGCAACGCGAACGCCAGCAGCCCCACGACCAGCGCGGAAAGGGTGGCCGGTGCCTCAAGCCAGTCGCGCGGTTCGTCAGACCCGGCCGCCCACTTCTGCCCGAATGCACCACGACAGACGATGAAGCCGACCGCGCCAAAAAAAAGCGCGAAGCCGATCGCGCCATAATCGCTCAGCGTATTGAGGTAGTCGTTGTGCGTCCAATGCGGCTCATCGATAAAGCGTTCGGGCCGGTATTTTTCGAAGAGGACGTTGAAACTGCCTGCGCCGGTTCCGACCGCGGGATGCTCCCGCCACATCGCCCACGACGCGCGCCACAAGATCGGCCGGGTGACTTCGCCGGAATATTTCACCAACTCGAGGAGTCGGTCCCGCACATGGCTCGACGCAAAAAAAAGTCCCGCGCCGGCCGCGCCCAACATCCCTACGACCGCTGCCGCCGCGCCGATCCGCCGCCACCCACTCCACCGGGCCGACACCAGCGGCCAGACGCTCAGCGCAATCGCCAGCCCCAGCCACGCGCCCCGGCAAATCGTGAGCACGAGACCGAACGTGAAAAACGCGCCGAGCCCACCCCACAGCAGTCGCACCCCCCGCGAGGTTTTCGCGCGCCACGCCAGCGCACCCGTCGCCGGAATGAGCAGCAGCAGAAACGCCGCAAGGCTGTTCGGAATGCCGAAGCTTCCACTCGACCGCATCAAGAATTGATCGACCTGCACGCGGCCGAGCATCATCCAATCCGGCCGGACAAATCGCTGATAACATCCCAGCGCGACCGCCACCACCGCGAGCGCGATCAAAACTCCGAACACCGTGCGTCGCGGTGCGGCCGAGCGCACGCCGTTGAGCACGACCCAGAAAACCGCGACGAGTTGGGCCCACCACATCCAGTCGCGCCAGCCGAGCCAGCGGACCGGCGAGAGCCACTGCGCATTCGCGGCCGCGTAGAGGAGAAACGGCAAAAGCCACCAGCCGGCCGGATGCGCCGGCGGGCTCACCTCAAACACCCGTGACAGCGAATGCACCGCGACCAACGCACAGGTCAGCGCGCCGGTCACAATCATCGTCTCCGGCCGATAGCCGCCGAGGCAGAGCGTCGTCCACCCGAGGTTCACCGCGAGCAGCGCCGTCTGCGTCCATTCCCAACGGGAAACACGAGGCGTGGACGGGGGCGGGGACATACAGCAGACGCATCATGCCGTCGCGCGGCACGCGCTCCGAGCAAAAAAAAACGCCAGCCCGGAGGGCTGGCGCTGGGGAAATCGAAGCGACGACTTACTTGGTCGCGACGCTCTGGCAGGTCTTCACGATGCGGCCGGCGACCAGATACGGATCGGCGGCGGAGTTCGGACGGCGATCCTCGAGGTAGCCCTTGTAGCCGTTCGAGATGAAGTTAACCGGCATGCGAATCGAAGCGCCGCGGTCAGACAAGCCGTAGGAGAACTTGTCGATCGACTGCGTCTCGTGGAGTCCGGTGAGGCGGAGATGATTCTCCGGACCGTAAACTGCAATGTGCTCGTCGATGTTCTTTTGGAATGCCGCCATGAGTTTTTCGAAGTAGGCCTTGCCACCCTTGTCGCGCATGAATTTCGTGGAGAAGTTCGAGTGCATGCCGGAGCCGTTCCAGTCGAGCGGGGCGTTGAACGGCCCGAGCACCGGCTTGCAGCGCCACTCGATGTCGATCTCGTAGCTTTCGCAGAGCCGGGCGAGGATATAGCGGGCGACCCACATCTGGTCGGCGGCGTTCTTGGAGCCCTTGCCGAAGATTTGGAATTCCCACTGGCCTTTCGCGACCTCGGCGTTGATGCCCTCGAGGTTGATTCCGGCATCGAGACAGATGTCGATGTGCTTTTCGACAATCTCGCGGGCGACGCTGCCGACGTTCTTGTAGCCGACGCCGGTGTAATACGGGCCCTGGGGCGCGGGGAAGCCACTCTTCGGGAAGCCGAGGGGAGCGCCATCCTTGTAGAAGAAATATTCCTGCTCGAAACCAAACCACGTGTCCGGATCATCCGGGATGGTGGCGCGGGAATTCGAGGGATGCGGCGTCTTGTCGTCCGGCATCATCACTTCGCACATCACGAGCACGCCGTTCTTGCGGGTGCTGTCGGGATAAACCGCGACGGGGTGGAGTTTGCAGTCGGAGCTTTTGCCCTCGGCCTGCTGCGTCGAGCTCCCGTCAAAGCCCCAGATGGGCAGGTCGGCGAGCTTCGGGAAGCTGCTGAATTCCTTGATTTGCGTCTTGGAACGCATGCTCGCGAGCGGCGTGTAGCCGTCGAGCCAGATATATTCTAGTTTGTATTTGGCCATGATGCGGAGGGTGGATGCAGGGTTCTGAGCGAGGATTTTATGGGTGGACGTAACGCTTGCCCGGTGGCAAAGCCGCTGGGAAGCGCGGATTAATTAGCACCTCATATGCCAGCGCAATCAGAAGTTTGATTCATGACAATTATTGTCGCCGTCCGGCGCACAGGCCCGTCCACGGGTGCCCGCCGATGCCGCGCTTGCCACTCTCGCCGTGGCGGCGGACTGTGGGCCACTTGCTATGCACGAAATGAAAGACACCGCCCGCGCCCTCGTGCGCATCGGTTACGATGGGCGCGTGCACAAGACGTTTCGCGGCCACCTCGCGCGCGAGCGCTACACCCACGAGGTGCGGGTGCTGCGGCATCTCGAGGGGCGCGGTTGCACGTTCGTCCCCCGCCTGCTCGAGGTCGATGCCGAGAACCTGAAAATCATCACGACCAACTGCGGCACGCGCGTCGATCAACTCAACCCGGAGCGCCAGATCGCGCTCTTCGCGGAACTCGAGCAGTTCGGCGTGCGCCACGAGGATCGGGAGCTGCGCAACATCACCTACCGTCGCAGCGATGGGCGGTTTTGCATCATCGATTTCGAATTCGCCACGCTCCTCGACGGCGGCGACGGCCAACCCGTCTCGCTCAAACCCATGGGCGAAAAATGACCCCGCCCAAGGCACCGGCTTCGGCCTCCCCGTCCGCTCCGCTCCTGCACTGGTCCGGCATGACGCATGTCGGCCGGGTCCGACCGAACAACGAGGATGTGTTTCTCGCGCTCACCTTCGATGAGCGCGAAGTCCGCTTCCTCGGCAAGACCGGGGAGGCGTCGCTCGCGGACGCCGATTTTATTTTCGCCGTGAGCGACGGCATGGGCGGCGCCAAGTCGGGCGAGTTCGCCAGCCGCTTCGCCGTGGATCGCATCACGCGGCTTTTGCCGCGCCGCTTTCGGCGCGCCTCCGAACAACCGGCCGAGGGCTTCGCGACGATTCTGGGTGAATTGTTCACGGCGATTCATGCGGACCTGCTGAAGCTCGGTTTCTCCTATGAGGAATGCGCCGGCATGGGCGCGACCCTCACCCTCGCCTGGGTCACACCGGACCGGCTGCACTTCGCCCACGTCGGTGACAGCCGCCTCTATCGGCTCCCGCGCGAGGGAGGCCTCACGCAGCTCACCCACGATCACTCGCACGTTGGCTGGCTGCGCCGCCAGGGAAAACTCACCGAGCGCGAAGCGCGCGCGCATCCGATGCGCAACGCCCTCCACCAATCACTCGGCGCCAGCAACCAGTTCCTCGACCCGCACCTGGGCTTCGTCGATCACCAGCCCGGCGATCGGTTTGTGATTTGTTCGGACGGCGTGACCGATGGCCTCTGGGAACGGCAGGTCGACGAGCTCGTGCGCACGCCGCCGCCCGAACGCCTGCACCAGCCCGCAGCGCAGCGCCTCGTCGAGGAAGCCGTCGCCCAGTCCGGCCGCGACAACGTGACCGCCGTCGTCGTGGAGGTTCTTTCCTCCGTCACTCCTGCATCCCCATGAATGCCGGGCAAAAATTGATCTTCGTCTATGGCACCCTCAAGCGCGGTTGCTCCAACCATCACTTTCTCACCGACCAGGAATTTGTTGGCGAAGCACGCACCGTCCCCGGGTTCCGGCTCTACGAACTCGGCGGCCATCCCGGCATGGTCGCCAAAGCCGACGATCTCGACGGCGTCACCGGCGAAATCTGGGCGGTCAATGCGGCCGCGCTGGTGCGCCTCGACGGACTCGAAGGCTTGGATGAGGGCATGTATCGCCGCGACCTCGTGCCGCTGCTCCCACCCTTCGCCGGCCAGGGCATCGAAGGCTACATCTACAATCGCAGCGTGAAAAACCGCCCCGACATCGGCGGCGAATGGCGCGAGTAAGCGCCTATTTTTCCGTCATCATGAGCGCTCGCGAAGGCGCTGGGTTCTGGCCGGAACGATAAAAAAGATGCTTCGCATGAGCGCAGCATGACGAAAGAGGAGAGCTGAAAACCCGTCGGGCGCCTACTTTACCAACGCCTTCTGCGGCACGCGCGACACGCGCACGAACCGCACTCGGAAAAGTTCGTCGAGCGTCTCGCGCACTTCCGGCGGGAGGCGTTTCACCAACTCGTCGAGCGACGGAAGATTCTTGGGGTCGATCTCCGCGACCACCTCGATCGCTGGTACCGAGCCGGGCTTTTCGCCGCGCCCCCGCAGTTCGGACATCATCGCCGATTCCGCCGATTCATCGGGCCACGCATTCGGCGCCCCT
>JBBRLB010000165.1:0-11233 GCA_038231575.1 Opitutales bacterium
ACACCCCCTCCCTTGCTTTCCCGCTTGTCCTCCCGCCCTAACTCATAACTTACTTTCACCTCCCACCTGTCTAACCGGAAGGGTCCACCTCAGATCGCGAGCTGCCTGCTGATGGCAGGCATGATCTCAAGGACGTATGCCGCGGAGTTGGCAGGTTCGGTATCTGTGACAGAAGATGCTGAAACGGCGACACTGACCAATGGAATCGTTTCGCTGACGGTCAAGAAAGCCAACGGCAACATCCTCTCCTTCCGGCGCCATGACGTTGAACTCGTCAGCCGCGGTGGTGGCTATTGGAATATTTACGGCGCAACGCCCGGTCAGGCGAACACGCAAGAGAAGGGCACCCCCTCCACCTTTCGCATCAGTCAGAATCCTGCGCAGAACGGCGGAGCGTTGGGAGAGATTGCACTTCGCTTCCCTTACCTCGGACAGGCCAAAACCGTGCCGTTCGACATCGAGATTCGCTACACGCTGCATCGCGGAGATTCGGGCGTCTACGGCTGGACCATTGCCGACCACGATCCAAAATATCCAGCCTTCAACATCGAGGTCAGCACCGTGTGCTTGAAGCTCAATCCCGAGGTCTTCGATTTTCTTTCGGTGGACAAAGATCGGCAGCGGCTGATGCCCAGCGCTGACGATTGGGTGGCGGGCACCCAACTCAACCTGTGGGAAGCGCGTCGCTTGAACACCGGCATCCATAAGGGTGAGGCGGAGCACAAGTATGATTACAACGCACTGTTCTCCCGCACGCCGGCCTGGGGCTGGAGCAGCACCAAGCAGAAGGTCGGCCTTTTTGTCGTTAACCCTAGTATCGAATACATCAACGCGCCTCCGACGATGGTGGACTACGGCGGGCACATCGACGTGAAGGCATCGTTGCCGGCGGATCCCTGCCTGCTCTTTATCTGGCACAGCCCCCACTACGGCGGCCGCGGGGTGGAAATCAAAGCCGGCGAGAAATGGCAAAAAATCGTCGGCCCTTTTCTCATCTATAGCAATGGCGGCGATAGTCCCGATGCAATGTGGCACGACGCGCTTGCCAGGGCTGCCCGGGAGAAAAATGCGTGGCCTTACGCCTGGGCCGACGCCCCCGGCTACGACCATGCGGCACAACGGGGCAGCACCAGCGGACGGTTGATCGTCAAAGATTCACAGACGCCTAGCGTAACGGCGGCGGGTGCATGGGTGGGCTTGGCCCAGCCGCCCTATCCGGCTACACTTAAAGGCGGGCCCATCACGATTGAGTGGCAGACCGATGGGAAACATTACCAGTATTGGACGCAGGCCGATGCGGCGGGTCATTTCAACATCCCCAACGCGCGCCCCGGCGACTACACGCTCTATGCATTTACCGACGGCGTCCTGGGGGATTTTAGTCGAGCGGATATTCACATCGAAGCGGGCAAAACTACGGAATTGGGCAATCTGACGTGGACTCCTGTGCGCTACGGCCGCCAACTCTGGGAGATTGGCGTTCCCAATCGAAGCGCCGAGGAGTTCCGACACGGCGATCACTTTTGGCAATGGGGGCTCTATAATCTCTATCCGCAAGAGTTCCCCGACGGTGTCGATTTTGTCGTGGGTAAAAGCGATTGGCGGCGCGATTGGAACTACGCGCAGCCACCTCGGCCAGATGGAGAGGGCCGTTGGAAGGACTCTTCTTGGCGGATTCGTTTCGAGGTCGATCGCCCCCTGCGTGGAACAGCCGTTTTGCGTCTCGCCATCTGTGGCGCCCGTGGTGGTCCCGTCGACGTCACGGTCAATGGCCAGTCGATCGGCGGCACGGGCGAACTGCCCGAATCCGGCGTCATGCATCGGGATGGGATTCGGGCTACCGCGCTGGTCGAGCGTAACCTGACGTTTGACGCCGCGCTGCTGAAATCGGGCACCAATGTCGTTGAGCTCACCAAACATGCCCGGGCGTGGACGGATGGTGTTCTCTACGATTACCTCCGACTGGAAGTGAGGGAATCCACCCAATGATCGCGACCAACGATGCCAACTGGCGGGATGGCATCCCCGGCCGAACCAAATTCCGACTCAAACTACCCTCGGTTTGATGTGCACAATCCGAAAAAGCCCGCAGAGGGTGCCCAAATAACATTCAAATAATGATCTCTCTTCTCCAAACTAGTGCGATTCGTTCCAAGGCAATTAGCATGGCTTTGCTAGTTAACCTCGCTTTCTCTTTGCCTCCGGCGCTGCGAGCCAAGGATCCGGTCGACTACATCGATCCCTTCATCGGAGCAGGCAGCACCAAGCCCACGCTGGAAGAGGCCGCACGACTTCGGAATCTCGACCCAAAGTTCGACGGGTTTCATGGCAAACTTTTTCCCGGTGCGTGCACTCCTGCCGGAATGGTGCAATTGAGTCCCGATACGATCACGGGAGGAGACAACGGTTCAGGCTACTCTTATCCCCACACGACGATTCAGGGCTTTAGCTTTCAGCATTTGAGTGGAGTGGGCGCCTACGGCGACTTGGGAAATTTTATGGTCATGCCCACCACGGGGCCGCTACGAACCTACTACGGCGAGACGGACCGTCCCGGATCCGGTTATCTGTCGGCTTACGCCAAGGAAACGGAAATCGCCCACGCCGGCTACTATGCTGTGACGCTAGATGACTATAAGGTTCGTGCGGAAATGACCGCCGCACCCCACAGTGGAATTCTACGCTTTACGTTTCCGAAGCATCGCCAATCCCGGATTCAGATTGATTTGGCACGCCGCATCGGTGGCACTTCGCTGCATCAAACAGTCAAGGTGGTCGGCGACCACGCGATCGAGGGGCAGATCGAATGCACCAAAAGTGGGGGCGGATTTCGCGGCGGGACGGTCAACTATACTCTCTACTACCACGCCGAATTCAGTCGGCCCTTGAAAGACTTTGGAGTGTGGAGTGCCGAGATTCCTTCCGGTAAAAATGTTTGGACCAAACCTGAGTTCACCGCCGCCTGCAGGTCGGCGGACGTGCTGCATGGTTGCCGCGAGCAGGAAGGCTCGCATTTGGGCTTCTACGCGGAGTTTCCCACCGCCGAGAATGACGTCATCCTGCTGAAAGCAGGAATCTCTTACGCCAGCGTTGATGGTGCCCGCGAAAATTTGGCGGCAGAAATCGGTGAATGGGACTTTGACGCCGTGCGTCAGCGGAGTCGGGCACTGTGGGCGCAGGCGTTGGGAAGGATGTCGGTTGAAGGCGGGTCGGAAGATCAGAAGACGATTTTTTACACCGCGCTTTACCACTCGCTGCTCGACCCTCGAACGATGGCGGACGTCAGTGGCGACTATCCAGGTGGCGACGGCAAGATTCATCGCGCCCAGAACTTTACGAAGCGCACTATCTTCAGCGGCTGGGATGTGTATCGCAGCCAATTTCCGCTGCTGACGCTCATCGCACCGCAAATCATCAACGATCAAATCAACAGCGTGGTGGAACTGGCCGAACAAAATGGCACCCGCTATTTCGATCGCTGGGAGCTTATGGGCTCCTACACCGGCTGCATGTGCGGCAATCCACAGGTGGCGGTGATCAATGACGCTTATCAAAAGGGCATCCGGAATTATGATCTCGCCAAGGCCTACGCCTACTCAGTGAACACCTGTGAAAAGTTCGGAAACGAGACGCAGGGATACACCTCCGCCAATCACGGACTGGCCATCACTCTGGAGAACGCCTACGACGATTGGAATCTCGCCCAACTGGCGGGAACGTTGGGCCATGCCGATGATGCGAAACGTTTCACGGCGCGAGGGCAGGACTATCGCAACGTTTTTGATCCGAACGCGCCCTGGACTTACGACAAGGCGGGCAGGGAGGCTCATCCCGAATGGAAAGGCTGGTTCTGCGACAGAGACAAAGACGGGAATTGGGCGGCATGGGAAGGATTGCTCTCCGGCCGCGGTGGCATGGAGTCGACGGTTTACCAGAGCGGCTGGTTTGTGCCACACGATGTTGACGGCCTTATTGCTCTCTTGGGCGGTAAAGAAATATTCATCGCGAAGCTGTCAGATTTCTTCGGACACACGTCGCAATTGAACCGGCGCAATCCGTATTACGAACAGGCGAACGAACCCAGCCATCTGATTCCGTTTCTCTTTAACCGGGCCGGCGCTCCGTGGCTGACGCAGCAATGGGTGCGGCGGTTGGTGACGGAGACCTACAGCGCCAGCCCCAACGGACTCTGCGGCGACGACGACGTGGGGCAAATGTCGGCCTGGTTTGTTCTCGCCGCCAGTGGCCTTCATCAAGCTTGTCCGGGCGATCCGCGTTTCGAGATTTTCACGCCGCTGTTTGACGGGATCACACTAAGGTTTGATCCGAAATACGCCGTAGGCGCCAGCTTCACCATCACGGCAAAAAATAATTCACCGAAAAATATCTACATTCAGTCGGCCATGCTTAACGGCCAGCCGTTGAATCGCTGCTGGCTGACCTATGCGGAAATAACCGCGGGCGGACGTTTGGAGTTGGTGCTCGGCCCCTCGCCCAACCAGCGGTGGGGACTCTCCAGCGAATAATCATCACACCGCTGCAATGAAAAATATATTGGCACTCGCAATTCTGGTAACGCTTCTGGCCACTGGCACTGCGGGCGCCGATCAGGCTATTGGCACGGATTCAAAAAGTGGCCGACGGGCTGAGGCTAACATCCGATCCGCATACACTCCAGACTGGCCCTCGCTGCAACACCATGCACCGGTTCCAGAATGGATGCGCGACGCCAAGTTCGGCATTTATTGCCATTGGGGAATTTATGCGGTGCCCGCCTACCACAATGAGCATTACAGTAAACATATGCACGACGACTCAGGCTATTCGAAGCTTGGGACTCACGAGCGGCACCTCGCAATTTATGGGCCATTGGAAAAATTCGATTATCATGATTTTATCCCGATGTTCAAAGGCGAGCGATTCGACGCTGGCGCATGGGCGGAATTATTCCAGAAATCAGGTGCACGATTTGCGGGTCCGGTGGCCGAACATGAAGACGGTTTTGCCCTGTGGGACAGCGCCTCGACGCCGTTTAACGCGAAGGCCATGGGCCCGCACCGCGATGTTGTGGGCGAACTCGAACGAGCGATTCGCGCGCGGGGTCTGAAATTCTTCGTCTCACTGCACAATGGTATTCATTATACCAACGTGACGCTAAAGCCGGGCTGGGCGGGCGCTGATCCGAAATACGCCAAGTTCTACGGCTCAACTATGCCGCATAACGAGTGGCTTGCGATGTGGGAGGCCAAATGCCGCGAGATCGTCGACCAATACCACCCGGATATTTTCTATCACGACGTCGGACTCGACCAGATTCCCGACGCTTACAAGCAACGCTTTCTTGCGCACTATTTCAACGATGCCGCTGCGAATGATCGCGAGGTCATCGTCTCCTACAAAAAAAATGATCTTCCCGTGGGCTTCGCCATGATCGATCACGAAAGTGGCCATCCGAAGGAAATCGTTACCCAACCGTGGCTTTGCGATTACCCGATCGGCACCGGCCTCTTCACCTCTTGGGGCTACGCCGAGGGCATGGAACTGCGTTCGGCCGCCGACATCCTGGGCAAACTGATCGAGGTCGTGGCGAACAACGGCCAAATGCTGCTCAATCTCTCGCCGAAAGCCGACGGCATCATTCCAGATGATCAGCGGCAGATCGCGCTGAAAATCGGACAGTGGTTGTGGTCGTTTGGCGATGCGATCTATGGCACTCGGCCTTTCTTCGTCGCGGGCGAAACGCTTGAAGGTGGTCAGCGCGTTTTCTACAGGCGCAAGGGCCAATCCCTCTATATCGTGTTTCTCGCCTGGCCTGGTGCAGGTAAGACCTTCGCCTTCCATCAACTAACATCCGCTCGGCTCGGCGGGGGCATCGTCTCCGCGCAATTGCTTGGGCTGAGAAAGCTCGAATCTTGCACGGCAGTGGCGAGTGACCGAGGAATCGAACTCACGCTGCCGGCAAACGCGGGTGTGCCCACCGACCTCGCATGCGTCGTGCGGCTCGAACTCAAGTGATGCCCGCTGGCACACACCCGCGAACAAACGGCCCTGCCTGATTCAAAACGCCAGTCATGAGTTTCCCGATCACACCCGCACTTGCTGGTATTCGGCCCGCGCTGGCAATCGTTGCTGCTCTCTTCGGCATAACGTCGACCAAGGCACTGATTATGCCTCACGTGTTCGGCGATCACTTGGTGCTGCAATCCGGGCAGCCGGTGCCGGTCTGGGGTTGGGGTAAACCGGGGGAGGTGATAGCGGTGCGGTTCGTCGGGCAGGAAAAGCGCGCGGTGGTCGCCGCGGGCGACGGCCGCTGGGAAGTGCGGCTGGATCCACTCGCGGCTTCAGCGCAGCCCGGAGAACTGACAATCGCGGGCGGGGAAGTTGTAACCTTCAAGGATGTGTTGGTGGGCGAGGTGTGGCTCTGTTCGGGCCAATCCAACATGGAGAAGCCGCTGGGTGAGCAACGCGGCCAGAAACCGACGCTGAATTATGAGCAAGAGTTGCGCGCCGCTAACTTTCCGCAGATTCGTCTCCTGAAGGTCGCTCGAGCAAGAACGGCCACGCCCAGCCACGACGTTCAAGCGGAGTGGACGGTGTGCAGCCCGGCGACGCTCGATGGGATCAAGTTTTCCGCAGCCGGCTATTTTTTCGCCCGCAAGCTTCACCTCGAACTCAAGATTCCAATTGGAGTCATTGATGCCAGTTTCGGCGGCTCGGCCATCGAGCCGTGGATTACGCCGGCGGGTTTTGCGGCGACGCCTTCCCTCTCTGAGTGGGCACACGCTTCCATGTCGGCGGGTGCGACGGTGACCATCTACCAAGGCACGACTGCCTTGAAGCAGGCTCCCGGCACAATGTATTATGGCATGATCGCTCCACTGGCGCCCATGGCGTTGCGTGGTGTGCTTTGGTATCAGGGTGAGTCCAACATCTACGCCGGTGACGAAGCGATTTACGCCGACAAAATGACCGCGCTGATCAACGGTTGGCGTGAAACGTGGCAGCGGGAGTTGCCATTTTATTATGTGCAAATCGCGCCGCTGCTTTACCACGTTACCCGCTCCAACCTTGTCGTTTCTCCCGAAGCGGAGCCGCGGTTTTGGGAAGCACAGACTGCGGTAATGCGACTGCCGCGAACCGGCATGGTCGTAACCACCGATCTTGTGGACGACCTCACGGATATTCATCCACGCAACAAGAAGGATATCGGCGAACGTCTCGCGCGCTGGGCGCTGGCCAAAGACTATGGCCGCTCGGACATCGAAGCGTCCGGACCAACGTTCCGCCGGATGGCCGTCGAGGGCGACACCGCCAGGCTTTATTTTGACCACGTCGCCGGCGGGCTCCTCTCCAAAGACGAGAAGCCGCTCAGCTGGTTCGTAATTGCTGGCGCGGACGGGATTTTTTTCCCGGCGGCCGCCGACATAGAGGGCGAGGCGATCGTAGTCCACAGCCCGCGGGTAAAGGTGCCGGTCGCGGTGCGATTCGGGTGGGACGAAGCGGCGCGTCCGAATTTCTTCAATCGAGCCGGACTTCCGGCGGCACCATTCCGAACGGACAATCCATTTTCCGGAACCGCAAGCACAACGGTTTTGCCCCGCTAAATTGGTCCCGTCGATTTTCAGCCCTACCATGAAAACCCTGCTTGCTTTGCCTTGGCTCCCGCCGGTTGCTCTGACAATCGGGTTCATTGTTGCGGTGTCCCGCGGCGGGGCGACCGTTGGCGCAATCCCGACGCTGGACGATATGGCCGGTGACTGGTGCCCGGTGGAGAAGGTCTTAAATCCGCCGGCAATGGATAATCGGCAGGATATGATTCAGGTGCGCTACGATCTTATTTCATCGCGCTACAATCCGGGCGATTCGATGATGCCTCAAACCGCCACCGGCGTGCCCTTTCCCATCTTGAGGATAAGTGGACGGGAATATACGGCGCAGTCTATGCGGTGGACCGCGTTTGAACTCCGACGACGCAACTCGGATTGCGACGGTTTCGAGGTGGAATCAGCCGTCCGCCTTCTGCCGGAGGAACAGGGGTTCTTGACGCGGATCGTGATTAACAATCCTTCCCGCGGAGCGCGAACGGTTCCAGTGGAAATCATAATCCCACAGGGGACGGTGCTGGCCGAGACTGCCGACGGGAATGGTCCGACCGCGATCAATACGACGCTGCGGCGCGGCTTCGTTTCCGCTTTTGCAGCGGCGCGAATCCCGGATGAGTCGTCGTCGGGCGCGAATGGTGTGGTATGGCGCTGGGAACTTGCGGTGCCGGCCGGCGGAAAAGCCATTTTAGAGTATGCGGTCGTCAGCAAGAACGCAGGAGCGTCGGTAGTGGCTGCCTCCGCCCGGGCGCTGGCCAAAACCTTCGCTGCTTCGTATGACGAACCCAGGCGCTGGTGGGAGCAGCGTTGGGCTGAGGCGTTCACTCCTGGCAACGGCCACTTTTCCGGCCACCTGCCCGTGTTCGAAACGGAGGATGAGGCGCTGCGCCGGATCTATTACATGAGCGTTTTGACGGTCCTAGATTGTGAGCGCTCCCAATTTAAGATCAGTCCTCGTGATTTTCTGACGGAACCGGACCGGCCCGGAAAACAATATTTTTGGGACGCGTCGATGATGGCAACGGTGTGGGCGTTGCTCGAGCCACAGGGGATGAAATCCTCTCTGCGGTATTGGCTGGGTTGCGACTTATTGAATTCGCACGGCCTGAATATCAGCAACGCAAAAGATATGAGTCCAGGCGGCTACTCGTTCAGCCCTGCCAATGTGCTCTACACCACGCTCACCTATATCGGGGTTGCGGGCGACGAGCGCTTTCTCGACGAAGTGCTGGCACCGGACGGCAAGACTGTTCTGCAACGGCTCGATGAGATTGCGCTGCTGTGGAAGCAGCGGGTCAAGCCAGGGCAAGTTTTGGGTGACTGGGGTCGTGGGAATAATCTGCTGGAAGGCGGAGCTCCCACCTACGTCGGAAGTGTGGCCTCACTCAACGCCCAGAGCGTCGGTCTGATGCGGGAAGTCGCGCGCTGGCACGCCCTCAAAGGCAACGCAAAACGTGCCGCACAACTCCGGGAAGAGGTGGACAAACTGCTCCCCGCTGTGCTGTCACTTTATCGACCCGGTGAAGGCGTCTGGAATAGCGTCCGTGGGGACGGCGCGAGAGATGAACAACGCCATTGCGTGGATTTTATTTATGTCAGCCAGGCGATTGCGACCGACTTAACTGAATCGATGCGGCGCGAGATGCTCGGATTTGTCCGGAATGAGTTGCTCATGAAAAATTGGATGCGGGCGATGTCCCTCAAAGACCCCGGCGCGAGAAAATCAGTTCGCCCCGATCATGGGCCGATGGGCTCTTATGATGGTTGGATTCCTCTCATGGTCGCGGCGATGTGCCGCCTTGGTAGCTGGTCGGACGCGGTTATGTTTCTCCGTCGAACCGAACTGGCGACACGCGAGGGGCCTTATGCGCAGGCGCGGGAATTTTCCGGAATTAATCGCATGAGTTATGACGCGCCCATCTGCGTGGCAACAGGGCCAACGATTGGGCCCTTTGAGCAATGGACGCCAAGCCGGGGTGAAAAATCCGGAGCGTTCTCTTCGAAGGAATGCATCAGCGGAGGGGCTTTCGCGGATGCAATCATTGGAACACTGTTTGGCTTTCAGCCGGATTTGCAGGGCGGGATGTTGGTCAGTTCAGATATTGGAAGGCCGTTCGTCGGCACGCTCCGGGGTCTGAGATATCGCGGCAAACTCTACGACGTGACCGCTGGCAAAAGCGGAGTGCGGATTGAGAAACCGAGCCGTTGAAATCGCCTATGTCAGCCATTCTCTCCGCGTGGGTTCCCGTGGGAGAGATCGTTTTCAATCGAATGAAATGCCCGTGTCGTGCAAACCCCGCACTACGCTCCAGATGTTATGGCGACGGTCGTCGCTGTGGAAATCGACGGCAACAAGATCGAATTCTGAACGATATCCGCGCTTTCGCTCAGCAAGCCGAAACCTGAAATTTGAGGTCTTTTGGCTCGCAAATGTGAGATTGGCGCAGGGTAGCCCGTGATTTTCGTGCCAGCGAACCACAATTACGGCGGCTCCCGCCGACGGACCTCGTTGCCTGGCGCGCTCACTCGTAGAAGATTTTCGTAACGGAATCAGACGGCTGCGGCGACGTTCAGGTAAGCTTTGATCCGACTCCGCCAGATTTCCTCAAGGTATTCGGCCTCGCAACGTAGGGTTGCGCATGGCCGCTTGTTTCCATGGGGCTCCCATGTCAGCCCTCTTCGCGGAACGAAAGGCTTTCCTGTGATGTGATGTCGTCCGCTGACTTTCCCCATCCGTATCCTTATGAATCGTAACCTCGATCGTTTTCTACCCCGAAGCTGGCCGTCTCTCGTAGCCGCCCCGCTTTGTTTGGCACTGTGCGTCCAGCTTGCCCGCGCTCAAATGGCGCCGACCGCTGGTAGGCCCACGTCCGAACAACTCGCCAAATACGACAAAAACAAGAACGGCGTGCTAGACGCCGCGGAACTCGCCATGCTGCGGAGCGACGAGGCCAACGGGAAAAACGTTCCCGTCACTGGGGTGGGCTCCGAAAACGGCCCGATCGTCGAACTTTCCCCGTTCGAGGTAAAAGGGGACGACAGTCGGGGCTACCTAGCCTCCAATACGTTGTCAGGAACTCGATTGAATTCAAAACTGGAGGATTTGGCGGCGTCTATTTCGGTAGTTACCAAGCAGCAGTTGTTAGACACAGCGGCGGTCGACCTAAACGACGTCTTTCTCTATGAGACGAACACAGAGGGCACGGGCCAATTTTCCGACCCTACGAATGACGCCCGCGGCGTCTACGACAATGTCGCAGGCAATCCGCAGACGGCAAACCGCATTCGGGGACTGACCGCAGCCAACGTTGCCCGTAACGGCTTTTCTGGAACCAACGCCATTCCGATCGACACCTACAATATCGATTCGGTGGAAATTAGCCGTGGACCGAATTCGAATATTTTTGGCAGGGGCGACGCGTAGGGTACCGTAATCCTTAACCTGGCTAAGGGCTATCTGTGGCGTTCCATCAGCAACGTCCAAGTTCGTTGAGACAGCTTCGGTGGCTTCCGCGGCAGTATCGATCTCAATCGGCCGATTCTTAAGGACAAGTTCGCCTTAAGATTTTCTGAGATGTATGAGGAAAAGGGTTATGAGCGTAAGCCCTCAATTGACCGGACCGATCGTTGGC
>JBBRLB010000166.1:0-10965 GCA_038231575.1 Opitutales bacterium
CATCCAGGGCGCGTGCATGGCGGCGGGCGGATTTCCGGCGGCCGGCGGCGGGCTGGCCTCGGCGCCGATCGCGGTGACGGCGAAGGAAAATCCGAAGACGAAGCCCGCGCAGTTCGGCGCCGGCGTCGAGGAATCGATCGACTGGACGATGGAGTGGGCGAATGGGGCGGTCTGCACCGCGACGACGAACTACGTCGTCCCCGGCGTGGATCGGTTCCGCGTGGAAGGCGCGAAAGGGTTCATCGATTTCAAGGAAAAGGCGTTCACGTATCGCGGGTCGGTGGTGGAGACGAGCCGCGACGGACGGCTGAATTACGGACCGTTCGTGAACCAACAGGCGCTGCAAATGGACGATTTTGCGACGTGCATTCGTGAAGGCCGCGAGTCGCGCATCCCGGGCGAGATGGGCCGGCGCGATCTCTGCATCGTCGAGGCGATTTTCGCGGCGGCGCGGACGGGGAAGCGCACGCTGGTGAAAGGGTGACGTTCAATAGGTAGCACGAGCGGCGGCTTGCGGGGCGCCGGCGAATTGATGAATGTCGCGCCACCCCATGAAAACCAACCCCGCCCGTCCGATCTCGCCTTCGCGTCGCAAATTTTTAGGACAACTCGCCGTGGGCGCCGCCACCCTGACTCTCGCCACGCGCACCCGTGCGCAACCGACCCCGCCGAAAAAACTCGGGGTCGCGCTCGTGGGCCTCGGCAGCTACGCGACCGGTCAGCTCGGACCGGCGCTGAAGCTTACTGAAAACTGCGAGCTCCGCGGCGTCGTCACCGGCTCGCCTGAGAAGGGCCAGAAATGGGCGCAGCAGTATGGGTTTCCCGAGAAGAATATTTTTTCCTACGCCACGATGGCGCAGCTCGCGGATGCGAAGGACATCGATATCGTCTATGTCGTCACGCCGAACTCGCTGCACGCGGAGGAAGTGATTCTGGCGGCGAAGGCCGGCAAGCACGTCATTAGCGAAAAGCCGTTCACCACGAGCGTGGCCGATGCCGAGCGCGCGATCGCAGCGTGCAAAGCGGCCAAGGTGAAACTGTCGGTCGGCTACCGGCTGCATTTCGATCCGATCCACCAGGAGTTCATGCGGCTGGCGAAAGATCCGGCGTTCGGGCCGTTCACGAAGATGAACGGCGAGTTCAGTTTCGTGATGGGTCGCAAAGTCTGGCGCGCGGAAAAGAAATGGGCGGGCGGCGGCCCGGTGATGGACCTCGGCGTCTACGTCTTTCAGGAGGCCTGCATGGCCGCCGGCGGCGTGCCGCCAATCGCGGTGACGGCCAAGGCCGATCCCACGACGAAGCCGGAGATTTTTGCGGACGTGGAGCAGACGATGCGCTGGACCATGGAATTTCCGGGGGGCGCCGTGTGCGAGGCGGTGGCGAGTTACTCGCAAGGCGCGAACCGGTTTCGGGCCGAGAGCGCGAGTGGCAACTGGGTCGAGTTCAAGACCAACGCGTTCATGTATACCGGCGTCGGGGCGGAGTCGAACCGCGGGCCGCTGACTTTCCCGCGCGTTAACCAGCAGGCGAAACAGATGGACGATTTCGTGACCTGCATTCGCGAAGGCCGCGAATCGCGCGTGTCCGGCGAGATGGGCCTGCGCGACATGAAGATCATCGCGGCGATTTACGAATCGGCGAAAACCGGCCAGCGCACGTTGGTGAAGAGGTGAGTGAAGCGAATGGGGTGAGCGGCGAAGAGGTTTGTTATTCTGAGCGCGGCGAAGTTGCCGGGCGAAGCGACCGGCTTGGGCGTCCCGCAGGATAGTTTGCCCGCGGTCGGCTGAGCGAGGATCCCGGTGGATTCTTCGCTGTGCTCGGAAGGACAGAATCTGGGATTCTTTCGACGTCTCCGGGGCAATCGGCGGCTTGCGCGTCGGGGGCGGGCGTGCGAGGCTGGCCGCAACCCATGAACCTCAAACCTGATGCGACGCCGCTCAACCGGCGTCAGTTCGTCGGCCGGGTGGCGGTGGGTGCCACCGCCCTTGCCCTCGGTTCGAAATCATTCGCCCAGCCCGTCGCGCCGAAAAAACTCGGCCTGGCGATCGTCGGGCTCGGCGGCTACGCGACTGGCCTGCTCGCGCCGGCGTTGAAGCTGACGGAGCATCTGGAACTTCGCGCGGTCGTCACGGGTTCGCCGGACAAGGGCAAGAAGTGGGCGCAGGTGTTTGGCTTCCCTGAGAAGAATATTTTTTCCTACGCCACGATGGCGCGCCTCGCCGACCTGCCGGAGGTCGACATCGTCTACGTCGTCACGCCGAACTCGCTGCACGCCGAGGAAGTGATCACCGCGGCGCAAGCCGGCAAACACGTGATCAGCGAAAAACCGTTTGCGACGAATGTCGCCGACGCCGAGCGCGCATTCGCGGCGTGCAAGGCGGCGAAGGTGAAGCTCTCGATCGGCTACCGGCTGCATTTCGATCCGTATCATCAGGAAATGATGCGGCTGGCGCGGACTCAGGAATTCGGGCCGTTCCTCCGGATGAACGGGGCGAATGGTTTCCTGATGGGCCGGAAGATTTGGCGTGCGGAGCGGGCGCTCGCCGGCGGCGGGCCGCTGATGGACATGGGGGTTTATTGCATTCAGGCCGCGTGCATGGCGGCCAACGGGGCGACGCCGATCGCCGTCACGGCGCAGGAACATCCGAAGACCCGGCCGGAAATATTCGCGGACGTGGAGGAAGGGCTCGACTGGACGATGGAATTTGCGAACGGCGCCAAGGCGGAGCTCATGACGACCTACGGGAAAAACGTCGGGCGTTTCCGCGCGGAAGGGGACAAGGGCTGGATCGATTTCACGACGGCGTTTATGTATGGCGGCCTGAAGGTGGATTCGAGCACGGGACCGCTGAGCTTTGGCCCGCCGGTGAATCAGCAAGCGCGGCAGATGGACGACTTCGCGCTCTGCGTCCGCGAAGGCCGCGAGTCGCGCGTGCCGGGCGAGATGGGGTTGCGGGACATGAAGATCATCGCGGCGATCTACGAGGCGGCGAAAACCGGGAAGCGCACGCTGGTGAAGGCTTAGGGCGGGCCGCGATTATTTTTTGACTAAGGGCGGTTTTGCGTGCTGCTGCGCCGTCCGGAAACCGCGAGGAAACATCGGGGGACATTCGGCGTCTAAGGCAACGCCATGCAAATCCACCCCTTTCCTTTTCGCGCTGGGTCGCGACTTGCCGCGCTTGGTTTTGCGCTTATGGCGCTCGCCGGTCTCGCGCAACCGCCGGCCATTCCCGATGCGCCCACCGTGCCGCTTGCGCCCACGCTCCCGGACGCCGCCGTCGTGCGCGAGCCGCTGATGCCCGCCGCCAGCCAGGAGATGATCGAGGAACGCCCCTCGGCGCAGCACATCTGGCTGGCCGGCCACTGGCGCTGGCAGGACGGCCGTTACGCTTGGATCGCGGGCCGGTGGGAATTGCCGCCGCGCGCAAACGTCGGGTGGGTGGAGCCGCGCTGGGATCGGCGCGCCAACGGTTATGTGCTCGCGGGCGGTTACTGGCAGGAGACCGCGCCGGCCGCGACGGCGGTGGTGGTGGCCGCGCCTTCGACTCCGGCGCCCGTCTATCATTCGGCGCCGCCGCCCACGCCCATCTATGCACCTTCCTCGCCGCCACCCACCACGATTGTGGTCGAACAGGCGCCGCCGCCCCCGGTGCGAGAATACATCATCGAGCGTCCGTCGCAGCGCCACGTGTGGATCGAGGGCTATTGGGCGTGGCGCGGCGGGCGGCA
Source organism: Opitutales bacterium (assembly GCA_038231575.1). Classification (GTDB taxonomy): domain Bacteria; phylum Verrucomicrobiota; class Verrucomicrobiia; order Opitutales; family Opitutaceae; genus CAITWF01. The sequence continues at coordinate 3,730 of JBBRLB010000166.1, forward strand.
CGTCTGGATTGCCGGCCACTGGGATCTTCCGCCGCGCGAGCGGGTGGAGTGGGTTCAGTCGCATTGGGAGCATCGCTCCAACGGCTACGTTTTTGTCGATGGGTTTTGGCGCGATGCTGGAATTTCGGTCGGCGTCAGCCTCGGCGGCCCATCGCACGGCCCGGATCGCGATCGGGGCGTCGTGGTGATCCGCGACACTCCGCCGCCGCCGCGCCGCGAATATATCGACGAACGTTACCGCCCGTCCCTGCGCCATGTGTGGGTGACAGGCTACTGGCGGCATGACGGCCGCGCCTTCGTGTGGATTCCCGGCCGTTGGGATTTGCCCCCGCGCGGTTACCGGGAGTGGAGCGAGCCGCGCTGGGAACGCCGCGATGGCACTTACATCTTCGTCGAGGGCCGCTGGCACTGAAGATTTTCTGTTCGGCGCAAAGCTGAAAAATAAAAACGGCGCGGAATTTTCCGCGCCGTCTTGATTGCGCGATCGGAGCAGGTGAAGTCGGAGGCGCGGTAAAAAGTGATGCGGACTCCCACCGGGGTTGAAGGTGCGCTGGCCTTCGCTTTGACCGGCGTCTCAGTGGTATCGGCCTTGGTCGCCTTCGGCGCCACCGGAGGCGCCTCGACTTCCCCCCGATAATTCTGCCGCCGGAAGCCGGAGCCACTTTTCCGGTCAAAACGGTCGCTACTTCGGCATCGGTCCGACCTGCGCGGAAATCTTCGCCGCCATTGCGCGCATGTGTGTTTTTATCTCGGCTGCGTCGACAGTGAGCACCTTGCGGTCTTCCATCACGACCCGGCCGTGGATAATCGTCGTGCGCACGTCCTTCGCCGACGCGCCGTAGACCAGCGTCGCATAGACATCGTAATTCGGAATCAGATTGGTCGCGTCCGCATCGATGATGATCACATCGGCGAGTTTGCCGGCTTCGAGCGAGCCGAGTTTGTCCTCCAGGTGCAGGGCACGCGCGCCGCCGCGTGTCGCCATCTCCACGACCATGACCGACGGCGCGAGCGTGCGGTCGTGATTCACGAGCTTGTGCAACTTGGCGACATAGCCGAGTTGGCCGATGACATCGAGGGTGTTGCCGCTCATCGGGCCGTCCGTGCCGAGGCCGACGCGCACGCCTTGCTCGAACATCTTCAGCGCCGGCGAGACGCCCTTCGCGGATTTGATGTTCGCAACCATGTTGTGTGCCACGCCGACGTCGCGGGCCTTGAGGAGCGCGATGTCGGCGTCGTTCACGAAAATGCAGTGCGCCGCCACGAGCCGGCGGTTGAGCAGCCCGACGGAGTCGAGAAACTCGATCGGCGTCTGGTTGCGCTCCTTGCGCAGGGTTTCGACCTCGTCGGTCATTTCCGCGACGTGCATCAGCACGGGCACGTCGAGCTTCGCGGTCTCGGTCGCGATTAACTTCAGGTGTTCGGCGTCGAGGGTGTAGGGCGCATGCGGTGCGAACGCCGGCGTGATGAGTGGATCGCCGCGGAAATCGGCGACGAATTTTTTCGCCAACTCGAAACCGCCGTAAGGCTCCTTCGTGTCGGGCGCGGGAAAATTGAGAATCGTTTCGCCCAGCACGCCCCGCATCCCGATTTTTTTCGCGGCGCGTGCGACCTCGTCCTCGAAGTAATACATGTCGACGAACGTCGTGACCCCGCCCTCGACCATCTCGAGCGCGCCGTGGAGTGTGCCCCAATAGACGACCTCGCGATCGACGAACTTCGCCTCGAGCGGAAACATGAACCGCTTCAACCGATCCGCGACATCGTCGCCGAGGCTGCGGAAAATCGTCATCGCCGCGTGCGTGTGCGTGTTGATGAACCCCGGCATCACGATCCCGCCGCGCGCATCGATCGTCTTTTTCGCAGTGAATTGCGCCGCGAGCGACGCGGAGCCGATGGCGACGAGCTTCGCGTCGCGGATGACGACCACGCCGTTTTCAATGACGTCTTTCTTGTCGTTCATCGTGACGACGGTGCCGTGCGTGATGACGAGATCGGCGGGTTGCTGGGCGCGAAGCAGCGGAATCGAAGCGAGCAGCAAGAGAGCAAGGGCAGAGAAACGGCGCATGGCGGAAGAAAGGCGCGGGGGACGGTGGTTGGCCAGTCTGGTTTGCGGTGGCAGTGTAGCCACGAGCGTGAGCGAGTGGATCGCACGAACCACTCGCTCACGCTCGTGGCGTCATTCCGCGCCACGGCCACGACAAGGATTGCGCGCGGCCATCTGGCTGGCTCAACGTGGCGCGTGGACTACTTGTGCCTCATCGACCGTAGCAAGCTGCACTACAAGCGCAGCGACGTGACGCCGATTTTCGCGGAGCCGACGGCGTTTGGGGCGCTCGTCGACGACTTGGTGAAGCCGTGGTCCGGCCCTGAGGCGCGTGTCGAGCGCGTCGTGGGCACCGATGCACTGGGCTTTATCATCGGCACCGCGATCGCGCTCAAACTCGGCGTGGGCTTCGTGCCGGTGCGCAAGGGCGGCAAGCTGCCGGTGCGCCACGAACGCGCGACCTATCGCGACTACTCGGGCACAGAGAAAACGTTCGAGCTGCGCGCCGAGCCCTGGCCCCGCGGCACGCGCGTGCTGCTGGTCGATGACTGGATCGAGACGGGCGCGACTGCGACTGCCGCAGTGGAGTTGATCGAGCGCGCGGGTGGCGTGGTCGTCGGCATCGCCGCGATCGCGTTGCGAAAAAACGAAAAGACCGCGCCGCTGTGGGCGAAGTATCGCTGCCACTCGGTGTGGCCGGAGCAGGTGTGACGTCACCGTTCCAACCACACGTCCTGATAGTTGTGGAAACCCAGTGCTGAATTTTTCCAGCCGCGGACCGTCGGTGCGACGAGGGTGGTGCGGGTGCCCCAGTAGATCGGGGCGAAGGGCATTTGTTCGAGGAGGTGGGACTCGGCGCGGCCGAGCGTGGCGAGGCGCGCGGCGGGCGTGGGCGCGCGGGCGGCTTCGTCGAGCAGCGCGTCGTAGGCCGAATCGGCGTAGCCGGTGCAGTTGATGCCGCTGCGTGACGTGAAAATGCCGAGATAGGTGAGCGGGTCGGGATACTCGGCGATCCAGCGGCCGCGGGCGACGGCGTAGTCGAGCACGGCGTTGTCGATCGCCTGGATGAGCACCTTGAATTCCTTTTGGCCGATCGCGACGTCGAGCCCGAGATCGCGGCGCCACATCTGTTGCACGGCTTCGGCGATGCGCTGGTTGATTTCGGAGGAAAGCGTGAGCAGTTCGAACGCAGGGAACCCGCGGCCATCGGGGAAGCCGGCCTCGGCGAGGAGTTTTTTCGCGGTGGCGACATCGTGGTTAATGAGAGCGAGCGGAGCGTAGCCGCCGAAGCCGGGTGGCGTAAGCGCGGTCGCGGGCAGTTGGCCGCCGCGGAGGACGTTTTTCACGATCGCGTCGCGATCGATCGCGAGGGCGAGGGCTCGACGCACGCGGGCGTCGGTGAAGGGTGCGCGAGTGACGTTGAAGCGGAGAAAATAGCTTTCGACGTAGGGTTCAATGCGGAGCACAGCGGGCGAGGCGATTTTGTAGGCGTCGATTTTGCTGAGCGGCACGTCCCACGTCGTGTGGAGCTGGCCGGCCCGGAAGGCGAGTTCCTGGCTCTGCGTCGACTCGCTCGGGTAAAACACGAGACCGTTCAGGCGCATCATCGCTGGGGCCCAGTAATGCGGATTCTTTTCGAGTGCGATGTGCTGGTGATCCTTCCACTCGCGGAGGCGAAAGGGCCCGTTGCTGACGAACGGAGTGGTGCGCGTCCATTTCGCGAGTCGGTCGTCGAAGCGGGTGCCGTTGCGCGTGACCGAGGCCTCGTGCACCGGGCACGCGACGGCCGTGCGCAGCACGGTGAGAAAATACGCGGTGGGATGCGTGAGCGTGATCTCGAAGGTGAAGTCGTCCGGCGAGCGGCAGCCAACCGATGCGAAGTCCGTGAGCTGACCGCGCGCGAAGGCCTCGGCGTTCTTGATCGGGAAGAGGATGTCTTTGTATTCGGACGCGAGTGCGGGCGAGAGCACGCGGCGAAACGAGAACAGAAAATCGCGGGCGGTGAGCGGGTCGCCGTTGGACCAGCGGGCGTCGCGGCGGAGATGAAACGTGTAAACGAGTCCGTCCGGTGAAACCTCCCAGTGCTCGGCAACGCCGGGCCTGGGCGCGAAGGTTTCCTCGTCGAGCGTGACGAGTCCCTCAAAGAGTGCGGAGAGGACGTTTTGATCGATCGCGCCGCCGGCGATGTGCGGGTCGAGCGATTGCACCTCGGCGCCGTTGCCGAGGTGGAGAATGCCATCGCGGTTGCCTTGCGCGACGAGCGTCTCGCGACGGGCGCAATTGGCGGTGAGCGCGAGCAGCGCGGCGGCGAGGGTGAGCCGGAGCCCGTGGCTCACGCGGGCCTCCGGGCGTGCTCGGGGCGGGTGAGCTCAGCGATCTTTTCGCCGAAGGCGGGATAGCGCGCCGTCAATTCGTCGCGATAGCCGATTTCGAAATCGGCGTATTCGAAGCCGGGCGCGAGGGTGTTGCCGAGGAAAGTCCACGCGTCGTCGCCCCCGATCGGGCGGGCGGCCTGCCACGCGCCGCGCGGCACGAGAAATTGCGGGCGCTCGCCGACGGCGACGTTGCGCCCGAGCGTGACGAGTTCGCCGCGGCCCTCGGAAGGAAGGAGCAGCAGTTCGAGCGCCGCCCCGTCGTAGATGTGCCAGAGTTCGTCGGTCGCAAGCCGGTGCAGTCCGGAAAAATCTTCGTGCGTGATCAGACAATAAATCGCGGAGTAGGCGGCGCGCGGGCCGCCGTAGCGCGATGCACGCGCGCCAGCGAGCGCGACGGTCTCCGCGCTACGATAAGTCGGCGCGAACCACGCGCCCTCCTGCGGGAGACGCTCCATCTTGAAGCGGTCGATCAGTTTTTTCGCCGCTTCGTGCATCGATCAGAAATCCGCCGTGCCCGGGGTGCGGGCGAAGGGGATCACGTCGCGGATGTTGCCGACGCCCGTCACGAACATGAGCAGGCGCTCGAAGCCGAGGCCGAAGCCGGCGTGCGGCACCGTGCCGTAGCGCCGGAGATCGAGATACCACCAGTAGGCTTTTTCGTCGAGGTGATGCAGCGCCATGCCTTCGCGCAGCTCCGTGAGCCGCTCCTCGCGCTGGCTGCCGCCGATGATTTCGCCGATCCCGGGCACGAGCAGATCCATCGCGGCGACGGTCTGGCAGTCAGGCGCGCAGCCGTCGGTCTTCCGCATGTAGAACGCCTTAATCGCGCGCGGATAGTTATACACGGTGACGGGACACTTGAAGTGCTCCTCCGTGAGAAAGCGTTCGTGCTCGGCCTGCAGGTTCGAGCCCCACGAGACGGGATGCTCCCACGTCTTGCCCGACTTCACGAGAATCTCCACGGCGTCGGTATAGCTGCAACGCACGAACGGCTTTTCCAAAACGAAGTCGAGGCGGGTGACGAGTTCCTTGTCGACAAACTTGCTGAAGAACTCGAGGTCGGCGGCGCAGTGCTCCTTCGCGTCGCGGATGAGATACTTTACGAACTCCTCAGCGAGGTCCATGTTGCCATGAATATCGCAGAACGCCATTTCGGGCTCAATCATCCAAAACTCCGCGGCGTGGCGGGAGGTGTTGGAGTTCTCGGCGCGGAAGGTGGGGCCGAAGGTATAGACGTTGCTCAACGCGGTCGCGAAAATCTCGGCCTCAAGCTGCCCGCTCACGGTGAGGAAGGTTTTCTTGCCGAAGAAATCCTTCGCGCTGTCCACTTCACCTTCTTGCGTCATTGGCGGGTGCGCGAGATCGAGTGTCGTCACGCGAAACATATCGCCCGCGCCCTCGGCGTCGCTCGCGGTGACGATGGGGGTGTGGACGTAGACGAAGCTTTTGTTTTGGAAAAACTGGTGCACTGCGAACGCGAGCCGCGAGCGCACCCGGAAGACGGCGCCGAACAAATTCGAGCGCGGCCGGAGGTGCGCGATCTCACGGAGGAATTCCAGCGTGTGGCCTTTTTTCTGCAGCGGGTAGGTGGCGTCGGCCTCGCCGAGAATCTTGAATTCGGCCGCGACGACCTCCCATTTCTGGCCCTGGCCTTGCGAGGGGACGAGTTTGCCGTGGACCTCGACGGAGGCGCCGGTGTGGGCCTTGGCAATTTCGGTCGCGTAGTTCGGCAGCGAGGAGTCGGCGATGACTTGGATGCCCTTGAGGCAGGAGCCGTCGTTGAGTTCGAGAAACGAGAAGTTCTTGGCGTCGCGGCGCGTGCGGACCCAGCCTTGGAGGAGGAGGGCGTCGTTGGGCGCGGTGGCGTTGAGCGCGTCTTTGATGAGGGTGCGTGACATGGCGGTTTTGTTGGCGCGCAACGAAGCGGTGGCGCCCGCGCGACGCAAACCCGGAAACGCCGCGGAAGTATTTGCTTCGCCGCCGCGCCGTCACGCGGTCGAGGTCCTCAAGCGGACCGATGAGAATTTTAAGAGCAAGGACCTCGCGGATCGGCAGCCCAAGGCCTTCCTCTCCGAACAACTGATCGCGGTGGTGAAGGAGAGGGAGATGCTCGGCCTGTCGGCGGGCGCGCCACGGACTTGGACGGAGCCCGCGCGCGGCTGAGCCGGGAGGTAAATGCCCCATGGAGCGACGGCGTTTCGCGCCGAACTGGGGCGCGGATCGTGAGTCTGTTCCTCCGTATGAAAACATCATCTCCAGCCCCGCAGCGGATGGCGCGTGCCACGTCCGCGTCTCTCCTCGCCCTGTGCGGTGCGATCGGCCTTCTGGCCGGTTGCGCTTCCGAACCCGAGTCCCATGTCGTCTCCGCCCCGCCGCCGCCCCCTCCCGTGGTCGCCGCCGGCACGGTCATGGTCGCCGCGCCCGTCACCACGACGACGCAGACCACCCAAACCACCCAGACTACGCCCAACGGCACCGTCGTCACCACCCAGACGCGACCCGTCAGCACGATCGTGGTGACGCAAGCTCCGCCGGCGATGCAACAGGAATTGGTCCTCGCGCAACCTTCGTCCTCGCACGTGTGGATCGCGGGCTACTGGACGTGGCGCAACAACCGCTACGAGTGGATGGCCGGCCATTGGGAAGTCCCGCCTTACAATGGCGCAACCTGGACGTCACCCCGCTGGGAAACGGAACGCGGTGCGTATCGTTTCTACGAGGGTCACTGGAACTGACCTGACCTCGCAGTCGCTATAAAACTTTCGGCGCGGAGCAATCCGCGCCGCTTTTATTTTTAGTGTGCGCTGCCGGCGG
>JBBRLB010000167.1:0-10762 GCA_038231575.1 Opitutales bacterium
CGGACGGTGACGACAGGTGGACGTGGACCGGTCCCAATCCGCTTTTTGGTGAGGCGCTCGTGGCTGGAGATCGGGTGTGCTTCGTCGACGAGGCATGCGATCTCGTGTGTCTCGCTCGAGCGGACGGCGCGCCGTGCTGGCGGGTGAAATTACACGACGAAAAATTCGCCGCCGCGCCGGAGTCGAAAAACTCCACCTTCAACCATCGCACCGCCACGCCCGTTGCGTTCGGCGACACGCTCTACGTAGGATCAACGGATCATAGCGTCTACGCGCTCGACCTCGCGACGGGAAAGCCGCGCTGGTGCCATGATGTCGGAGCGCCGATCCACGCTGCGGTCGCGCTCGACGGCGACGAATTGATCGCCGGCTGCTTCGACGGCACCGTGCTGGTGTTGAACCGCCAGACCGGCGCCGAGGTCGCTCGCACCAAAATCGGCGGCCCGATCGCCTCAGCGCCCGTCGTGGTGGGCAGCATGATCATCGTCGGTGGCCGCGACTATCTGCTCTACGGTCTGAAGCGGGTCGATCTCTCAGTCGCATGGTGCGACTCGTTTTGGTTTTCCTGGGTCGAGTCGGTCCCCCGCGTCGTGGAGGGTATGATCTACGTCGGCGGTTCGGATTTTCGCCGGATCAGTCTGATTGATCCAGCGACGGGCGCGACACGCTGGGCGACAGATGTGCGCGGGCTTACGTGGGGTTCACCGGTTGTGAGGGCGGAGACGATTTTTGCCGGCACGTCCGCGCAAAATCCCGCGGCGATCAAACACGAAGGTGGCATTACCGCACTCGATCGGGCGACGGGCGCGGTGAAGTGGCGTCACGTCACGCCGCTCGCCGCCGACGCGGATCGCGCGGGCTATTTGGGCTCGCTCGTGATCGCCGACGGAAAAATAATCGGCGCCGGCTACGACGGAACGGTGATCGCCTTCCCCGCGAAGGAGTTTTAGCGGATGGGCGCGACGCGACGCGCCAGCTCGAATTCCCGTTGCGCGGCGGCGTCATCGCCGAGCGCGAGATAAACTTTGCCGAGATTCTCGTGCGCGCTGGGATAGTTGGGCCGCAGGCGCAACGCGGCTTCGAATTCGCGGATCGCCTCGGGGTAGCGTTCGGACTGGGCGAGGGCGCCCGCGAGATTGTTGTGCCCCTCCGCGTAGTCGGGCGCGAGCCGCAGCGCAGTTTCGTAGTGCACGATCGCCTCGGGAAGGCGGCCGCTTTGCGCGAGGACGTTTGCGAGATTGTTGTGCGCCATCGCGAAGTTCGGTTCGCGCCGGATCGCCTCCTCGTAGTGCGCGATCGCACCGGCGGTGTCGCCGGTCCGCATCAGGGCGTTGCCCCAGTCGGTTTGGGTCGTGACATCGTCGGGACGGAGGTGCGCGGCCGCCGCGTAATGCGCCAGGGCCTCGAGTGGCCGGCCGAGCCGGAGAAACGCGTTGCCGAGATTGTGCTGCGTTTTCGCTGACGTCGGCTGGAGCCGCAATGCCGCTGCGAGTTCGGGCAGCGCCTCGGCCGCGCGTTCCCGCGCGAGGAGGGCACTGCCGAAATTAAGATGCGCCTCGGCATAGTCGGGCTTGAGCCGAATCGCCTCGGCGTAGAGGGGAAACGCCTCGTCCACGCGATCGGCGGTGAAGAGCGCGTCGGCCAGACTGCACTGGGCCCGGGCGTTTTGCGGACGCTTCGCCACCGTGTCGCGCCAGATCGCCTCATTGCTGTGGTAGTCGGAATTTCGCCGCACAGTCAGCAGCGCGAGGATCGCCGCTACGATGACGAACGCGAAATAACTCCGCGCCGCCAGCCCGCGATAGCCGCCGATTACGACGAGGACCACGATGGCCGCGAGCGGCAGATACATTCGGTGCTCCGCCATCGTCTGCGTCGCAATCGGCACAAGGCTCGAGCTTGGCGCCAGCACGGCGAAAAAAAACGTGCCTAAAAATCCCAGCGCTGGCGCGCGGCGCAACATAACGATGGTCGCCGCGGCGAGCGCCAGCACGACCAGCGCGGAGGGCACGATCACGGCGAAGTCGCTCACGACGCCCGTGCCGTAATCGAGAATGAGGGGGTGCGGCCAGAACGAGAGCGCCAGATAGCGCACGACCGCGACGAACTGCGTGAGCGCATAGGCGGTCACGGAAATCTCGGTCGCGAATCCGGCCGTGCCGCCGCGGCCCGCCGTCGATCGCACGAGATAGCCGAGCAGCAGCCACGTTGCTGCGAGGGCAGAGTAAAACACCGCGCGCCGCCGCCACGCCTCGCGAAACCTCCCGCTGACAAATGTCCGGTCGTAGAGGAGAACGAGCAGGGGAGCCGAGACCATGACCTCCTTGCACGCCATGCCGAGGGCGCACGCGCCAACGGCGAGCACCGACCACTTTGGCGACGCGCCCGGCGCCGTGCTCCGCGCGAACGCGTAGAGCGTGAGCAAAAAGAACAACGCCATCAGAGATTCGGTGCGTTCGACGGTGTAGGTGACGGCTTCCGTCGCGAGAGGATGCACCAGCCACAGCAGCGCCGAAAAAAAAGCGAGCCATGTCGCGTCGGTTTCCCGCCGGGGATTCTGCGGCTGGAAGCCGCAGCCACTTTGGAGCAGGGTGCGACGCACGAGACCGAACAGGGTGAGGGCCGCGAGCAGGTGAATGGCGAGATTGGTCGCGTGATAACTCCCGACTTCCGTCCCGCTCATCGCGAAATTCAGCGCGAAGGAAAAATTCGGCAACGGCCGGCCGCTCACGGGCAGCCCGCTCGCCCCCGGCGGAAACAGTCCGCTTGCGAGCTCCCGAATCGTCGGGTTGTCGCGAATCGCCGGAATGTCGTCGAAGACGAAGGGTCCGGAAAGGCTGTTGGCATAGACGGCGAGGGCGATGACCCCGAGCGCCACCCCGGCGAGCGAGATTCGGCCGCGCGCATCGGCCGGGGCAGACGGGCGAGGGGACGATACGGGCTTGGTTTTCACGCGGAGTCGCCGCCTAACAAGTGCAGCGGGCGCTCAATTCCAATCATGGATTTTGGCTGCTTCCGAGCATCCGATGGGGGCGTGCTTGCGGAGTCGATGCGCGGTTTCCGAGGAGAAAAATGGCACGTCAATCTGCGTCTGATACGGGAAAATTTCCCGGCGGAAAAGCGGAAATTCCCCCGCTTGAATTTGCGGGAAATCCGGTTTTCAGAGGTAAATTTTCCTTCTGGCAGAGGGCGCGACAAAATTCTCCCTCGGGGCAAACTTTCGCGGAGGCGGGCAAGAAAAAACGCGCAAAAAAATTAACACAAATCTGGCCACAAACTAATTGACGGCAGAAACACCGAGTCCCATGGGTTGTGGTCGCTGCGGTGAGGGACCACATCCTGTTGTGGTCAACAACGCGTCAACAAGTTCCAACAACTTTTGTTCGCTTAGGCCCTTGGCGCGTCAAAAACACCCGGTTTCCAGTCCTTTTTCCACCCTTTAAAATCTCCGCGGCCCATGCAAAAGACCTTCCAAGTTGGCGCCAAAACCTTCGTCCTCGATCAGGACAAGGCGGAGGCCGCGTTTGCGGCCAAGAAGGTCATCAATGGTCGCGAGACCATGTGCTTCAATCTGCTCCCGCTCAAATACCAGTGGGCCTACGATCTTTATCGGACGATGAAGGCCAATCATTGGGAGCCCGAGGACATCCCGATGGGCAAGGACATCGAGCAGTGGCGCGATGAGAAGGCCGTGTCCGACGTCGAGCGCTGGATCATCCGGATGGGCATCGGTTACTTTTCGGCCGCCGAAGGCATCGTCGGCGACAATATCCAGCACGTGGTCCGCGAACTTGTCACGGCCCCCGAACTCAAGCTCGTCCTCGGCCGCCACGCGCACGAGGAAAACATTCATGCCGACTCGCTGCTCTACATGATCGCGTCGCTGGGCATCAATCCCCACGAGTGCGAGGCGATGTTCGAGGACATCCCCACGATCGTCCGGAAGAACGAGTTCGTCACCCGCGTCTCGAAGTCCCTTCGCCGCGAGATCGATCTCACGCAGCCCGAGAACAAGCAGCTGCTCGCGAAAAACATCTTCGTCTTCGGCCAGTGCATGGAAGGCACCCAGTTCTACGGCCTCTTCGGCATGGTGCTGTCGCTTTACCGCCAGAACAAGTTTCCCGGCATCGGCCAGATGTTCCGCTACACGCTCCGCGACGAGTCGAACCACATCGAGGTGTTCCGCAACCTGTTCATGGATCTTGTCGAGGAGAACCGCGAGATCTGGACCGCCGAGTTCAAGGAGGAGCTGCGCGCCCTCATGGCCGAGGCGATCATGCTCGAGAAGGAATTCATCCGCGACTGCCTGCCCGTGAACGCCGTGGGCCTCGCGATCGACGAATTCCTGACCTACATCGATTTCATCGCGGACCGTCGCCTCGAGGGCTGCGGTCTCGCCCCCTTGTCGCCCGGTGCGAAAAACCCGCTGCCGTGGCTCGCCGAGATGATGGACATTAAGAAGGAGCAAAACTTCTTCGAGGGTCGCGTCACCGAATATCAAAAGGCTTCCTCCCTCAACGTCGCTCACGACGACGAGCTCTAACCCCCGCTCGTTCGCCTTCGCTTCGCCCTGGTCCGTCCGCTTCTCCCCCCCCGTCTTCCTCCGTTGCGATGCCGTTATGGCTGCGCGTCGGCGTTTTCGTTTTCCGCGTCCCACTGCCACCACTTTTGTTCCGTTTTCGTTAATTCTGTCATCATTCATCATCTGCCATGAGCAACCTTGCCCACGATCTCGCGCTGAAGCGCACCGTCCACACGCCCGTTGAACAGAAACCCCACTTCGCCTGGCGTGATGTCCTCGCTGCCGAGTCGCTCGAGTTGCCCGCGATCATCCTCCTCTGCCCGCATGGCGAGGAGCGCTTCGTGCTCACCGAAGTCGCCGACACGCTCGGCAAGGCCCTGACCAACGTCTGCCTCGCGCGCGGGGAGAAGGACATCTTCACCGACGCCAACCGCGCGTGGGTCGCCCGTATCTGCCGCGAGGTTGCCGCCAATCTCACCGCGCTCTCCCGCACGCAGTCGGCCGTGCCCCTCCGCATTTCGCTCAACGATCTCTACGAGCTCATCGAGAAGACCCTCGTCGACAACAACGCCTACTTCGTCGCCAAGAGCCTCCTCCTCAACCGCGCCCGCAAAATCTCCATCGATCGCGACTCCGCCGTCCAATCCACCCTCCGCGTCATCCGCCGCAACAACCAGGTCGTCCCGTGGAGCGAGCAGAAGGTCGAGATCGCCGTCCGCAAAACCTTCCTCTCCCTCCAGCGCGACTCCGCCCCGGCCATCGGGATCACCCGCGCCGTCTCCGTTCGCGTCCATTCCTCGAAACAATCCTTCGTCCACATCGAGGAGATTCAGGACATGGTGCAGGAAGAACTCATGAAGACCGGCCACTACAAGGTGGCCGAGGCCTACATCCTGTTTCGCGCCCAGCGTGCCGTCACCCGCGACGAAGAGCCTGAGACCGCCGTCGCCTCCGCCGCCACGGCCGCGACGCACGCCCCCGGCCAGGCCACGATGATCCTCGTGAAGCGCGCCAACGGCGAAAACGTCTTCTGGGACGGCGCCGACCTCCGCAAGCGCATCGAGTTTGCCCGCATCGGCCTCGACCTCTGCCTCACCAACGACGAAATCGAGGCCGAACTCCGCCGCTCCGTCTACGATCAGATTTCCCAAAAGGACCTCGACGCCACGATCATCCTCAACTCGAAAACCCTGATCGAGCGCGACGCCGATTTCGCGAAATTCGCCGGCCGCATCCAGCTCACCTACATCTATGAAGAGGTGCTCGGCTGGGATATCGCCCGCGACGGCATCGGCTCGCTCAAGGCCGCCCACCAGCGCGCCTTCAAGAAATACCTCGAGCACGGCATCGCCATCAAGCGCCTCAACGCCCGCCTTCTCGAGTTCGACCTCGCCAAGCTTTCCGCCGCCCTCGATCCGTCGTCCGACCTCGAGTTCGACTTCCTCGGCATCCAGACGATGTATGATCGCTACCTGATCATCGACAAGACCACCAAGCCTTCGCGCCGGATCGAGACCCCGCAGTTCTTCTGGCTGCGCGTGTCGATGGGCCTGATGCTCGACGAAAAGGGCGACCGCGAGAGCCGCGTCACCGGCCTCTACGAACTCTACAAGTCCCGCCGCTTCTGCAGCAGCACGCCGACGCTCTTCAACTCCGGCACGCTTCACTCGCAACTCTCCTCCTGCTACCTCTACTACGTCGACGACACCATCGAGAGCATCATGCTCCGCGGCATCGCCGACAACGCGTTCCTCGCCAAGTGGGCCGGCGGCCTCGGCGGCTCCTGGACCGCCGTCCGCGGCACCGGCGCGCACATCGCCGGCACCAACGGCGAGTCGCAGGGCGTCATCCCGTTCCTCAAGTTGCACAACGACCAACTCGTCGCCGTCAACCAGGGCGGCAAGCGCAAGGGTTCCGGCTGCGCCTACCTCGAGACGTGGCACAACGACATGTTCGAATTCCTCGAGCTGCGCAAAAACACCGGCGACGACCGCCGCCGCACGCACGACATGAACACGGCGAACTGGATTCCCGATCTCTTCATGAAGCGCATGGAGGCCCGCCAGACGTGGACGCTCTTCCGCTCCAACGAGGCCAAGGATCTTCACGACCTCTACGGCGCCGCCTTCGAAAAGCGTTACGTCGAATACGAGGCGATGGCCGAAGCCGGCAAAATCTCCGGCCAGAAGGTCGAGGCCCTCGAGCTCTGGAAGAAAATGCTCTCGATGATCTTCGAGACCGGCCACCCGTGGATCACCTTCAAGGACGCGTGCAACATCCGCTCCCCGCAGGACCACGTCGGCGTCATCCACTCGTCGAACCTCTGCACCGAGATCACGCTCAACACCTCGAACGACGAGACCGCCGTCTGCAATCTCGGCTCCGTCATCCTCGATTCGCATCTCACGCCCGACGGCGCGCTCGATCACCCGAAGCTCCGCGAGACCATCCGCATGGCCGTCCGCGCGCTCGACAACGTGATCGACATCAACTTCTACCCGACGCCTTCCGCCAAGCTCTCCAACCTCCGCCACCGCCCCATCGGCCTCGGCGTGATGGGCCTCGCGCACGCGCTCTACCTGAAGGGCGTGCCCTTCGCGTCCGACCCCGCCGTCGAGTTCAACGACGAGGCGATGGAAGCGATCGCGTTCTACGCCTACGAGGCCTCCTCCGATCTCGCCGCCGAGCGCGGCACCTATTCGAGCTACAAAGGCTCGAAGTGGGATCGCGGTCTCCTTCCGCAGGACACCATCGACCTGCTCGAAAAAGAACGTGGCATCCCGGTCGATGTGCCGCGTGGCGGCAAAATGGACTGGACGCCCGTCCGCGCCAAGATCGCGCAGCACGGCATGCGCAACAGCAACGTCCTCGCCATCGCGCCCACCGCCACGATCTCGAACATCACGGCCACCTCGCCCTGCATCGAGCCGACGTATAAAAACCTCTTCGTTAAATCGAATCTCTCCGGCGAGTTCATCGTCCTGAATCCCTTCCTCGTGAAGGACCTCAAGGCCCGCGGCCTCTGGGATCAGGACATGATCGACAACCTCAAGTATTTCGACGGCGAGCTGAAGGACATCGATCGCATCCCCGCCGACCTGAAGGCCCGTTACCTGACGGCCTTCGACATCGACGCCAAGTGGATCATCGATGCCGCCGCCCGCCGCCAGAAGTGGATCGACCAGAGCCAGTCCGTGAACCTCTGGATCAAGACGCCCGACCTGAAGACGCTGAGCCACATGTATCGCCAGGCGTGGCACGTCGGCCTCAAGACGACCTATTACCTCCGCAGCCTCGGTGCCTCGAACATCGAGAAGGCGACAGTCGGCGTGAAAAAGGAAATGCGCGGCGCGGTGAACGAAGGCGCCAGCGGCGGCCAGAACTCCGGCGACACCGGTGGCAGCCACTCCGCCCTCGCCACCAACACGCCCTTCACCGTCGCGGCCGCCGACGTCACCGTCCCGCCGATGGCGATGCGCGATTCAAACCCGGGTCTTCCTTCGAAGAAGAAGGAATTCACCGCCGCCGAGAAAAACGCGTGCTCGATCGAAGCGATGCGCAACGGCGGCGAGTGTGAGGCGTGTCAGTAGTGTAGGGCCGCCGCTTGTCGGCGTGCCATTCCCTTTCAACGCCCTGGCGGCCAAGGCCGGGGCGTTTTATTTCCCGCCTTTCCATTAAACGTATTCTGCCTACGCTCCCGGTATGAAGATCGCCGACATCCCCCAACTGGTGGGGCTTGCGCTCGCCGAAAAGATGCTCCTCGTGGAAGAGCTGTGGGAGGTGATCGCCCAGAACGAAGATCATCTCCCGATCCCGGCTTGGCACGAGCAGGTCTTGGCCGAAGATGCTGTCCGCTACGCCGCCAATCCCACCGAGGGATCGCCTTGGACCGACGTCAAGCGGCGCATCACGGGCTAGTCATGGCCTGCTCGCTCGTCGTCGCGATTCGGGCGGAGGCCGATCTCGCGGGGGCCTTTGCGTGGTATGAAGCCCGCAGCCGTGGTCTGGGTCATGATTTCTTGCGCTGCGTGGACGCCAAGTTGGGCATGATCGCTCGTTCTCGCCGCGCCGCCAAGCAGGCCAGCAAGCGGGCGATCGAAACCAATGTCCCGCTGGTCGTCTGGAAAGATGGCAAGGTTGCCTATCTGCCTGCTCGCCGCCCCAAGACCGTCCGCAAGCTTGTGCCGATCTAACGACCGAGAGCCTTAAGCTTGAGGCTTATCGCCAGACGTAGCCCTTCGACCTCAAGACCACGTATTACCACCGCAGCCTCGGTGCCTCGACCATCGAGAAGGCGACAGTCGGCGTGAAAAAAAGAAATGCGCGGCGCCGTGAACGAAGTCGCCAGCGGCGGCCAGAGCACCAGAAAGCTTAAAGCTTCCTTACGCGATCAATTGTATCTGGGACGAAGCCCGCGGCCTCGTTGCCATCCGACGTATTCTTCATTTCAAACAAGATCGCCGTCCTCGTTTGAGCGGTCGCACTGAATGGACTGGCGAGCAGCCTAACATGTAACGGCCTGACCCCGTGGAATTGGAAGACCACCGAGCGCGTGCTACGCTTGATCGGCCGGCTCTACGCGCTCGAACAGGCATGGGACGAAGCCAGGGTCGGCGAGCAACGCGCCGCGCTGCGGCAGGAGCACTTTGCCCGGCCGCTGGCCCGGCTCCGCCGACTCGTCACCGCGCTGCGCGCGCGGGTGTTGCCCAAGTCAGGTCTCGGTCAGGCCTGCGCTTATCTGCTCGGCCACTGGGCGCCGCTGACCGCGCATCGGTCTCACAGCCAGACCCGGCTCGACGCCAACTTCGTCGAGAACGCTATCCGGCCGAGTAAACTCGGCGTCAAGAACTGGCTCTTCGTTGGGCATCCTGACGCCGGGGATCGCGCCGCGGTCCTCTACTCGCTCGTCGTCTCCTGCCAGCGCCACGGTCACAATCCCCACGATTACCTCCGCGACGTGGCTCGGTCGTTTGCCGACCATGACCACGGCGGATGATCTACGCCCGCTCTTGCCTTCGCAGTGGAACCCGCGGGCCACGACCGCATCGTAGCTCCCGTATTTACGGGAAATCCACCGCAGAAACTCTCGTCGCTCAAGCCAGTCAAGAAGGCACTCGGAGCGACGCTTACGATTAACACCAATAGCAGACAAAAAGATTCGGTGCAGAGGCCTGCAGTAACCACTGACTGCTAGGGCGTGGATAACAACGCCAAAGGCACGAATACCAATCGCGTTGTGCTCTTTCAGAAGTCCGGTCTGGCAGAGTCACAAAATGCTCTCAGTCCCCTGGGCGAACATTTAATCTAATGTATCGATAACCTTCTGGAGACTTTCCGGAAATAGCGCCCATCGATATGCAGGATGTATTTCCCAAGAGTAGCCAAAATCTACTCCTTTGTTTGCAATGTATCGGTTGTCTTCAAAGTATTTCCTATCAATTCTTCCTTCAGGCGTAGTTTTCCGAGCTGTCAGAAAGTTGATCTTATATAAGAACATTGCTAATTCTTTCGCATCGGGAACAGACTTGTTTGCGAGGGTAAAACGTTTCCTGCCTAGGATTTCTTTAGTTTTTGATAACAAATCCTCGGGCGTATAGAAGAACATTGCTCCTTTATCTCGCTCTCGTCTGCTCGGTTTCATGTTAAGCAATAGCGCCTCGATTTCAGGCATTTCGCTTTTGAACTCGTTTACTGTGTCTTGAAGTCTTTCTTGGGAGTATTGATCAAATACCGCATCGAAATGTTTCGACTGTATAAGTGATGCCCGGTGCCTATAGGCTTCTTTTGCGGCCATCGTGCACAGCTTTACTAGATCTCTAGGCCGACGCCTAATTAGAGACATCAGCATCTGGTGCACGGGAATATTAGACCACTTTCCTTTCCCGTAAAACGTGTGCTCCATCACAAAGTCCAAACTGGCTGCCAATTGCGATTGACTGAGGTTTTCGAGCACCCCGTTTTCACGCTGGAGACCACGGTAATGGTCTAGACGTTTGACAAGCAACGCCAAGATCTCGCGGTTCGTCCAATTGTGCCAAACTACGGATCCCTCGACCTTGTCAGTGGATTGGTGCGAGCCGGTGATGGGTGACAAACAGTCCAGGGTGATGGGTTACACATTGGGTTGGGGTTGCTGGTGGGATATAGAAAGGGCCATATAGATTATTTGTTGTCTTTGAGGGGGTGTAGGGGAGCTAAGCTCCCCACCGGTCCGAGTCTGAAAAAGATTCTAAAAGAATC
>JBBRLB010000168.1:0-10545 GCA_038231575.1 Opitutales bacterium
CGTTTGGCGCGACCACGCTCTCCGCCACCGGCGCGACGTTCACCCCCGCCGCCAACACCCTCCTCACGCTCGCCTCCGTGGGCGGCAACACGTTCTCGTTTACCGTCAATGGCGCCGGCAACACCGCCATCCCCGGCGCGATCACCACGACGACGGGCGCGCTCACGAAGGCCGGCGCCGGCACGCTCACCCTCTCCGCCGCGAACACGTTTTCCGGCGGCGTCACGCTCACCGCCGGCACGGTGCAGGTCGGCGACGCCGCCGCGCTCGGCACCGGCACACTCACGTTCAACGGCGGCACGCTCCAGGGCGACGGCACCGCGCGCACGCTCACGAATGCTTTGAGCCTCGGCGCCAGCTCCTTCATCGCCGGCGCCTCCGATCTCACATTCAGCGGCAACCTCGATCTCACCGCGACCACGCGCACGCTCACCGTTTCGAACACTGGCACGACGACGCTCAACGGCACCCTCAGCAACACCGCCGGTCTCACGAAAGCGGGCGCCGGACTGCTCGTTCTCACCGGCGCGAACACGTTCACCGGCGTCGCCACGCTGTCCGCGGGCACGTTGCGCGCGACCAGCGCGAACGCGCTCGGCACCGGCGCCGCCACGCTGTCGCTCGGCGGCGGCACGCTCCAGCTCGCCAACGACTCCGCCACCGGCTTCAACCGCAACACCACGCTCTCCGCCAGCTCCACGATCGCGTCTGACGTCACCACGGCGAGCAACGCCGGCGTCACGCATACGCTCGGGACCCTATCCATCGGCGCGACCACGCTGACGTTGGGCAAGGGCGCCAACGTCGGCACCGGCACCGCCGGCCTCACCTTCGGCGCGACCACGCTCTCCGCGACCGGTGCGACGTTCGCGCCCGCCGCCGGCACGCTCCTCACCCTCGCGTCCGTCTCGGGCAACACCTTTTCGTTCACGGTCAACGGCGCGGGCGACGCCGCGATTACGGGCGCGGTCACCACGACGACCGGCACGCTCACGAAGTCTGGCGCTGGCACGCTCACCCTCTCCGGCAACAGCAGCTTCACCGGCGCCACCACGATCAACGCGGGCGTCGTGAAGCTCGGCGGCGCCGGCTCCGGCGCCAACTCCCCGCTCGGCACCATCGGCACCGGCACGACCGTCACCGCCACCGGCGGCGCCCTCGATCTCAACGGCTTCTCGCTCGTCACCGCGGAGCCACTCTCGCTGATCGGCACGGGCGTCGGCAGCACCGGCGCGCTCACGAATTCCAGCGGCACCACCGCGACGTTCCTCGGCACCGTCACGATCGGCGTCGGCGGCGCGAGCATCGGCGGCACCGGCAATCTCGTATTCTCCGCCGGCCTCGCCGGCAACAACCTGCTCACGAAAACGTCCGCGAATACGCTCACGCTCAACGCGGCCAGCGCGCGCACGGGCGGCACGCAAATCGACGCCGGCACCGTCAAGCTCGGCAGCACCACCGGCCTCTCCGCCATTTCGCAAACTGTCACGCTCAACGGCGGCACGCTCGATCTCGCCACCGATTCCACCGTCGGCGCGTATCCCACGAGCATCACCGCCAGCTCGACCATCCTTTCCGACAAAGCCACCGCCGCTTCCGCCGGCATCACGCACACGCTCGGCTCGCTCGCTCTCAGCGCCGCCACGCTCTCCGTCAACTCCGGCGCCAACGTCGCCGCAAATTCCTCCTTCGGCGTGACCTTCGGCGTCACCACCCTCTCGGGCAACGCGATCGTGTCCGTCGCCAACAACGGCTCGGGCACCGGCACACTCACGCTCGGCGCCGTCGGCGATGGTGGCAACGCCTACACCCTGACAAAGGCCGGCGCCGGCGATCTCGTGTTCAACGGCGTCAACACGCACACCGGCGGCGTCACGCTTTCGGCCGGCAATCTCACCGTTAATTCCAGCGCCACGCTCTCCGCTGCCTCCGCGCCGCTGGTCGTCAACGGCGGCACGCTCACGCTCAACAGTTCCGCGACCGTCAGCTCGCTCAACGGCTCCGGTGGCACCATCACGTTCGGCGCCGGCAAAATTCTCACCCTCGATCAGATCGGCACTGCCACGTATGCCGGCGCGCTCGGCGGCGCGGGCGGGTTGACGAAATCGAATTCCGGCAGCGCAACCTTCAGCGGCAGCTCGAGCTACAGCGGCCCCACCACAATCGATGGCGGCACGCTCGTCCTCGGCTCGAATTCCGCGCTCGCGGCGGGCTCCGCCCTCACGCTCAACGGCGGCACGCTCGCCCTCGGTGGTTTCAATGGCTCCGCCACCACGCTCACGCTCGGCAGCAGCAGCACGATCGATTTCGGCGCCGGTCTCACCAACGCGCTCGCGTTCGGCGACAGCAGCGGTCTGAGCTGGTCCGGCACCCTCACGATTATCAACTATAGCGTGGCGAATGGCGACTCGCTGCGTTTCGGCACCGTCAGTTCGCAAATCGCCCCGACGCTCACCACCGGCCAGCTCGCCTCGATCGTGTTCAGCGGCTACGCCGGCGGCGCCGTCCTCGATTCGCTCGGCTACGTCTCGCCCGCCGCGATTCCCGAACCCGCAAGCCTCGCCGCGCTGCTCGGCGCCGCCGCGTTGCTCGTCGCCCTCCGCCGCCGCCAGTCCCGCCCCGGCAACCGCTGAGATTGCGTCACGCCGTCGCTGGCGCTCTGCTCCTTCCCCACTCGTGATTGATCATTCCAAAGACGAGCTGCTCGCCTTCGATCCCACCGACCCGCTTTACCGCGGCAAGCTCTGGATCCGCGTCGTCATGCCCGATTCGTCCCGCTGGCATTTTTTCTGGCGTCGCATCGCGATCGTGCTCGGCCTGCTCGCCGTGGCCGGCTGGTTCGGGACCGCCGGCGCCGTGTGGGCCTTCGTCAAGTTTCAGCGCGGCTACGCCGACGCGCGTTATCTCGATCTCGCGTTTTATCCGCTCCGCCGCGCGCATTACCGCGCCGGGCTCGGCCAGCACTATCTCGCACTCGGTCGCATCGAGCTCGAAAAGAAAAACTACCTCACCGGCTACCAACTCCTCGTCAACGGCCTTGCGCGCGTGCCCGACGATGTCGCTGCCCGCCGGCTCGTCGCTTACACGCAGGTCCGGCTCGGCCGCGCCGATCTCGCGCTCAAGACTCTCTCCGAGGGCACGCTGCTGGCGAACGCCGACCTCGACTACCTCAAGCTCCTCTTCGCGCTCCTGCTTGAAACGCACGACGACGAACGCGTGATCGCGCTCGCGAGCCAGCTCCTGCCGCCCCAGCCCGATGCCGTGCTCACCCACCAGTTCGTCGCGCTGCAGGCCGCCACCGCGCATTTCGAGCGCGGCCGCTACGACGTCGCGGAGCATCTCCTCATCACGTGGCGGCTGACCGATTCGCTCGAGGGCGAGATTCTGCTCGCGCGCTGCGACTGGGAACGCGGCTATCCGGAATTCGCAATCGTCCGCCTCGAGCGCGAGCTCGCGCGTTTCCCGCAACGCGACGAACTCTACCTCCATCTCGTCCGCTTCCAGCGCGAGGCCGGCCACGCCGGCGAGGCGCGCCGCATCGCGCTCCTCCGCCAGTTCAACGATCCGGCGAGTCCCGGCCCCCGCATCGATCTGCTTCACACCTTCCACGCCGCCGCTGACCGCGAGGCCGAGGCCCGCGAGCTCGCCGCCTACCTCGCGGCGTTCAAGACCGACGCTGCCGCGCTCGTCCTGCTCGCGTGGTTCGCCGTCGACACCGTCCAGCCCGCGATCGCGAAGCAGGCCCACGCGCTCGCCGTCGCGCAAAAATTTCCACTCAACGCCTTCAACCTCGCCCGCGTGCAAACCGCGATCGCCGCGCAGGACTACCGCACCGCGCTGACCCTCGCCGACTCGGCGATCCACGAGGAGAACGAAGACAACGCCAATTTCACCTCCACCATCAACGGCCTCCGCGCCCTGGCGCACTTCGGCCTGAGGGACACGTCGCGCGCCGCGCTCATGCTCACTGCGTTTCTCGACCAGACGAAACTGCGCGCTGCTGATGCCCTCCTCCTCGCGAAGCAGCTCCGCCTCCTCGGTGCCGCCACCTCCGCCCGCGATGTCCTCGCCCGCGCCACAATCGCGGATCCGCTGAACCAAGCGGCCCTCGCCGAGCTCATCCGCCTCGACGCCGAATCTGGCAACCGCGCCGCCCTCGCCGAAAACCTCCCGAAGCTTTTCCGCCTGCGCAAACCGTCGCGTCCCGTCCTCGAGGAAACCCTCCTCCGCCTCGACCAGCCCGCCGACGCCCCGCTCCGCGAGCAAATCCGCACTGCGCTCGCGCGGGTGACTGCGACACCCGCACCGTAAGAAAGGTGCGCCGGTCCTTGTGCGCCTTCGAGCCATCCGACCGGCCTTTCGGCGCCAGTCATCGACGGGCGTTACGTGTCGCCGTGAGCTCAAAGAGCCTTCCCCTCCACCCTCGCGCGGACTGTCCGCCACCGTCGCCGCTCTTGTGATGGCGAAAAGGGCGGAGACTCAACAATCTTCCCGCCTCCTCCTACCCCATGCACCTTCGCTTCGCTTTAACTTTTCTGCTCATCGTCGCCACCTCCGCCCGCGCCGACGTTGAATCGCTCGAGCGCTCGTTCAATGCACCGCCCGACACCGCCAAGATGATGGTGCGCTGGTGGTGGTTCGGACCGGCCGTGACCGCCCCGCAGCTCGAGCGCGAAATGAAACTCATGAAGGCCGGCGGCATCGGCGGCTTCGAGGTGCAGCCCACTTATCCGCTCGCGCTCGATGGCGAGGTGCCCGGCCTGAAAAACCTGAAGTTCATGTCGCCCGAGTTTCTCGACGCGCTGAAGTTCACCGGCGCCAAGGCCAAGGAGCTCGGCCTCCGTTTCGATCTCACCCTCGGCAGCGGCTGGCCCTACGGCGGTCCGGGTTTCTCGATCGATGAGGCCGCCGGTCGGCTGCGCGCGCAGTCGGTCGACTTCGCCGTCGGCGCCACAAGCGTGCCGGTCCCGGCGTTGCGCGACGGGGACAAACTCATCGCCGCTTACGTGGCGACCGCGGCGAACACCTTTCAAGAAGTCGAAATCCGCGACCGCGCCGCGCAGCTCCCCGCCGGCCTCACGGCGGCGGGCAAGGTGCAGTTCTTCCTGGCCGGCCACACCGGTATGCTGGTGAAGCGACCGTCGTTCGGCGCGGAAGGCTTCGTGATCGACAGCTACAATCCGGCCGTCGTCGACAAGTTCCTGAAAGAGATTGCGGAGCCCGAGTTGAAGGCGGTCGCCGCGAATCCGCCCTACGCCGTCTTCTGCGACAGCCTCGAGGTCGCGGGGGAGGATTGGACGACAAATTTCTTCGCCGAATTTCAAAAACGCCGCGGCTACGATCTGCGCCCATTGCTCCCGGCGCTGACGACCGACGGCGGCGCCAAGACGCTCGACCTCCGCCATGACTGGGCCCGCACGCTCACCGAGTTGTTCAACGACCGTTTTCTCGCGCCGATGCAAAAATGGTCGCAGGCCCATCACACGCTGTTCCGCATCCAAGGCTACGGCACGCCGCCCTCCGCCCTCTTCAGCTACGCCTACGCCGATCTGCCCGAGGGCGAGGGGTATCAGTGGAAAAATTTCCGCGACTCCCGCGTCGCGTCGTCCGCGAGCCATCTGCTCGGCCGGCCCGTCACCTCGTCCGAGACGTGGACGTGGCTGCACTCGCCGGTCTTCCGCGCCACGCCGCTCGACATCAAAGCCGAGGCCGACCTCCATTTTCTCCAAGGCATTAACCAGCTCATCGCGCACGGCTGGCCCTACACCCCCGAGGGCGTCGAATATCCCGGCTGGCGTTTCTATGCCTCGGCCGTCTTCAACGAAAAAAATCCCTGGTGGATCGTCATGCCCGATCTCACCGTCTATCTCCAGCGCGTCAGCCATCTGCTACGTCAGGGCCAGCCCGCGAACGATGTGGCGCTCTATCTTTCCAACAGCGACGCGTGGGCCAGCTTCACGCCCGGCCGCGTCGCTTGGAACACGGCCGTCGCGCAGACGCTCGGCCGCGACATCACGCGCCTGTTGCTCGAGGCGGGCTACAACTACGACTTCATTGACGACGGCCTGCTCGAGCTGCGTGGCAAGGTCGACGGCGGCGCCCTTGCGTTCGGCGATCTGCGTTACAAGACCGTCGTCCTCGCTGGCGTCGAGCGCATCCCGCTGACGACGATGCGCGCGTTGGAAAAATTCGCCCAAGCCGGCGGACTCGTCGTCGCCACGCGCCGCCTGCCCGCGCTTGCGCCCGGCTATCAGACGCCCGCGGCCGATTCGCAGGAAGTCGCCGCGATCGCCGCGCGGCTTTTCACCGCGCCCAACGCGCCGGGCCTCTTCATCGAGAACGAAGCTCAGCTCGCGGAAAAAATCACCGCACGCGCCCAACCAGACGTTGCGCTCGCGCCCGCCTCACCGGAGATCGGTTTCATTCACCGGCACACGGACAGCGGGGAGATTTACTTCGTCGCCAACACCGCCAACACGCCGCGCACCGCGCAGGCGACATTCCGCGTCACCGGCCTCGCACCCGAATGGTGGGATCCGATGAGCGGCCGCGTCACCGCCGCCACCGTCACGGCCCGCCCCGCCGGTGGCACGACCGTCGCGCTCGACCTCGCGCCCTACGGCTCCAGCGTGCTCGTCTTCACGTCGCGCCAACTGGCGCCGACGCCCGAGCCGAAGCTCGCGCCTGCGCTCGATCTGAGCACGGGCTGGCAGGTGACGTATGCGAAGATGCCGAAGCCGGTCGCGATGGAGCAGCTCGTCTCCTGGACCGACAGCGATGCGACGAAACATTTTTCCGGCACCGCCACCTACACGAAAACCTTCGACGTCTCCCCCGAACTCCGCACCTCCCACCGCGTCGTCCTGGATTTCGGCGAAGGCAAACCCATCACCGTCACCGGCCGCGGAGCGCAGCGGTTTCAGGCCTTGTTCGACGGTCCCGTCCGCGAAGCCGCCGTCGTCTATATCAACGGCCGCCGCGCCGGCTCGCTCTGGCACCCGCCCTACACGATCGATCTCACGGGCCGGCTCATCCCCGGAAAAAACCAACTCTACATCGAAGTCGCCAATCTCGCCGTGAACTACATGGCCGGCCGGCCGCTGCCGGACTACAAAGCACTCACCGCCAAATACGGCGAACGCTTCCAAGCGCAGGACATGAACTTGATCGCGCCCGTGCCCGCGGGTCTGTTCGGGCCGATCAAACTGCTGTCGGCAAGGTAGCGCGGATTTCCCCTCCTCCGCCGCCTCGCCGCTTGCGCCGAGCATGGCGGCGCGTGGGGGATTCCGCGCCCTACCCTTCGATCCCAAAAACTGCCTTGGCGTAGTTCTCAACGCTGAACGGCTGCAAGTCTTCCGCCTGCTCGCCGAGTCCGAGAAAATAAATCGGGATCTTCAGTTGGCGCCAGATGCCCACGAGCGCCCCGCCGCGGCTCGTGCCGTCGAGCTTGGTCACGACGAGCCCCGTGAGCCCGAAGCTCTGGTGAAACACTTTCGCCTGCTCGATCGAGTTGCTCCCGAGCGAGCCGTCGACCACGAGCCAGCGGTGTTGCGGCGCGGTCGGGTCGTGCTTCTGCAGCACACGACGGATCTTCGCGAGTTCCTCCATCAAGTTTGCTTTCGTGTGCAGCCGGCCCGCCGTGTCGACGATGAGGTAATCGCGTCCGCGCGCCTTCGCGGCCTGCCACGCATCGAACGCCACCGCCGCCGAGTCCGCGCCCGTGTGGCTCGCGATGATCTCGAGCTCGAGCCGCGTGGCCCACGTTTTCAATTGCTCGACCGCCGCCGCCCGAAACGTGTCGCACGCCGCCAGCGTGACGGACTTGCCGTCCTGCTTCAGCCGCCACCCCAGTTTCGCCGCGGTCGTGGTCTTGCCCGACCCATTCACGCCGATCATCGCAATGACGATGGGATTGCCCGGCAGGCCGGGCGGACCGGGATCGGACGGACGGCCCAGCGGTCCGCCCCTCCCTTCCAAAATACCCTCGCTCCCCGCGAGCACGCGCGTGAGCACCTCCGCGCCAATTGCCGCCGCCTGCTGACCTTTCAAGGACGCGTCCTGTTTATACGCCAGCTTGATCTCGGTGAGAATCTCCTGCGTCGTCTCGACACCGAAGTCCGCCGTGATCAGCGCCTCCTCGAGTTCATCGAGTGACGAGGCGTCGATTTTGCGTCCCCCGAACAGCCCCTGCGTCTTCGCCGCAATCGCCGAGACGGTCTTGGAGAACCCGTCTTTGAATTTTTTGAAGAGACCAAACATCGAATAGGGAACTCAGGAAATCAGGAAGCCGACAGGCCCGGACCAATCCGTTTGATCGTCAGCGGCATCGAGGCAAAATTAAGAATCAAGCCATCACGAATTCCAGCAGCTTTCATTTGAGAGCGACCGATGACGAAGAAGATGTCTTCGATGTCCTTCACGGCCTTAAGTTCAACGAGTAGACAGCCCTCGACCAATAGGTCGAGCCGATGCTCACCGACGTCAACACCCCGATGCTTAACCCGAATGACTTTTTGCTGTTCATACCTGATGCCGGCTGAAGACAGCTCCACGCCCATCGCGTTTTCATAAACCGATTCGATGAATCCGGGCCCCAAACCCATATGGACTGCAATCGCCGCTTCAATCACCCGGCTGCTTAGCTCCTTGTGGCCGAGTTCACTCATTTTCCGGCTTTCCTGAGTTCCACATATCTCACTCCGCCTTGCGCGCATCGCGGCCGAGCTGATCCTTCAGGCGATCGAGGATGCCGTTGATGAAGCGCTTCGAATCCGAGTTGGAAAACTGCTTCGATAAATCGATCGCCTCGTTGATCGAGACGACCGGCGGGATGTCCTTCCGATAAAGCATCTCGAACATCGCCACCCGCAGAATCGCCAGGTCGATCTTCGCGATGCGCTCGAACTCCCAGTTTTGCGCGAGCCCCTTGATGCGCGCGTCGAGGTCGGCGATGTGGGTAATCACCCCGTGGATCAATTCCTCGCCGAAGGCGTAGTGCTCGCGCGGCTCAGGGCAGTTCTCAAAAAACGTCACCAGATCGTTCGCGAGGTTCGCGGGCGGGTTGAGGCTCCACGCGTAGAGGAATTGCATCGCGGCCACGCGGCCGTCGCGGCGTTGCGCAAATTGGGCTTTGCTCATCGGGAAAGCTCCTGCTGCAGCGCCGCCATCGCCAGGGCCGCGCGCGCGAATTCCGCGCCCCGGTTGATCTTGCCCGCGCAACGCGCCCGGGCCTGCGCCACGTTTTCCGTCACGATCACGCCGTTGATCACCGGCACGCCCGTCGTGACCGCGATGCCTTGCAACGCCTGCGACACGCTCTGGCCGACCATTTCGTGATGATTGGTCTCGCCGCCGATCAGGACGCCCAGCGCGACGACGCAGTCCCGGCCGCCCGAGGCGGCAAGGCGCTGGGCCGCCCACGGCACCTCGTGCGAACCGGGCACGCGCACGACGGTGAGATTCTTTTCCTTCACCCCCGCCGCCCGCAGGGTCGCCAGCGCGCGAGCGAGCAAGGCGTCCACCAGCTCCTCGTTAAATCGCGACGCAACGAGGCCGAGCTTGAATGCGGCACCGTTGGACGCGGCGAGTTGAGGCGAGGCGAGACTCATGGAAGGGTCAGAGCACAACCTTCTGCCCCCAATCCGCAACCTGAAATCGCCGAAGGTTTACAACCGCTCCGATTAAGGCGCGGGCGCCGCGCGTCAAGGCGCCCGGCGCCTCCGTCAGATCGCCACCTGCTCGACGATCTCGAGGCCGTAGCCGTCGAGGCCGACGACCTTGCGCGCGCTGTTCGACAGCAGCCGGATTTTTTTCAACCCGAGCGCCGCGAGGATTTGCGCCCCGATGCCGTAGTCGCGGAAGCTCATGGGTGGCGGGGCTTCGCCCGGTTTGGCGGCCAGCCGGCGCAGCAGCACTTCGCCGGGGTTCGACGGCTCCATGTAGAGCACGACCCCGCAGCCCGCGCGTGCCACCGTTTCGAGCGAGGCGTTCAACGCGTGCCCGCTCGTCATGCCCTTCCCGCGAAACACATCGCTCAACAGATTCTCGCTGTGCACGCGCACGAGCACGGGCGCGGGCCCAAGCACGCCCATTGTCAGCGCCAGATGCTGCCGGCCGTCGAGCATGCTGCGAAACACGTGTAGCGTGAACTCGCCAAACTCCGAGGGAAACGGCTGCGCCACCACGCGCTCGACGAGATGCTCGCGCTGGGCGCGATATTCGATGAGCGCCGCAATCGAGATCATGCGCAGGCTAAATTTATTTTTGAATTCCACGAGCTGCGGGAGCCGTTGCACCGTGCCGTCGTCGTTGACGAGCTCGCACAGCACGCCCGTCGGCGCGAGGCCCGCCAGCGTGGCGAGATCGACGGCGGCTTCCGTGTGGCCCGCGCGCTCCAGCACTCCGCCCGGCCGCGACCGTAAGGGAAACACGTGACCCGGCTGCACCAGCTGCTCCGGGCGCGCCGCCGGATCGGCGAGCACGCGAATCGTCTGCGTGCGATCGAACGCGCTGATACCCGTCGAAATCCCCTCGGCGGCGTCGACA
>JBBRLB010000169.1:0-10465 GCA_038231575.1 Opitutales bacterium
CCTGCTGGGCGTCGACTACCCGACCCAAAAAGAATTTCCCGCCGACGACACTGGCCAGGGCTTCGACAACATCGGCGATGTGCTGACGATTTCGCCGCTGCTCCTCGAAAAATATCTCGATGCGGCTCAGTCGATCGTCGATCACGCTGCTGCTCGCCGCGACGTTTCATCGCGCGAACGCCCAGCCCGCCAGTGCGACCCCCGCGCCCGCGCCGGCGGATGCGGCACCCAAGCCTCCCAGCCCACCTTACCTCTCCCCTGACGAGAGCGCCAAACTCGTGCAGCTTCCGCCTGGCTACCGGCTCGAGTTGGTGTTGAGCGAGCCGGACATCCGCGAGCCGGTCGTGAGCGTGTTCGATGGCAACGGCCGGCTCTATGTCGCGGAGATGCGCACTTACATGCAGGACGCCGATGCGAAGGACGAAAAGGCGGCTACGAGTCGCGTCTCGCTCCACTGGTCGTCGAAAGGCGATGGACATCTCGACCGCCATTCGGTGTTCGTCGACAACCTGCTTCTGCCAAGAATGATCCTGCCGCCGAAAGACAGCGTGCTGATTCAGGAGACCGACACGGACGACGTCTACGCATACCGCGACACCGATCACGACGGCGTCGCCGACGACAAGAAACTTTTCTACGCCTTCGAGCGGCGCGCCGCCAATTTCGAGCACCAACCCTCGGGTCTGATCTGGGCGCAGGACAACTGGCTCTACACCACCTTCAATGCCGAGCGCATCCGCTGGACGCCGAAGGGCGTGATCAAGGAGCCGACCGGTCCGAACGGCGGCCAATGGGGCCTCGCGCAGGATAACTACGGCAAGCCGTGGTTCGTCAACGCGCCCGGCGAACTCGGGCCGGTGAACTTCCAACAACCGATCGGGTATGGCGCGTTCCGGAATCGCGACGAGTCGGCCGCCGAGCGAGATCGCACCCACAAGGCGAACGCTGGAATCTGGGCGCACCAACTCCGGCACGAACGCAAGGGTCACGCTGCCGTCGGGAGCATGAGTTGGGGTGACGCGGACCGAATCCAGGCGGTTCCCCGTCCATGCTTCGAGACGCAAGTCGCGCCAACTTCCTGCCGTCACGAAGCGCGGACCCCAATCCCAACCGAACTGACATTGCTGCTTGCGAATCACGGTGCAACGACCAACGGGGTCATTGATTTCGCGCGGGACGTGCGACAAGCGGTGAGAACGAATATAGCCCATCGCGCGCTCGAACCGAATGGTGAGTTTGTTGCCACCCAATCGAAGCAGCGGTTTGATCGACCAGCGATGCCCGAGGAACATGCTTTCCGTGCGCGCCACTTCGCCGCCGTTGAGGGAAACGCGCGCAACCGTGTCCAAGCCGTCGGCGACAAGTTCTACCATTTCCTGTTCGAGCACTTGGGCGTCGACCGAAAATTCGGCGCGATATTCCCAGTCGCGCTCCTCGATTCATTGCAGTTCACGTTCATTCGTGCCCCAAAACGGATCAGCGATCTTCTGATTGCGAAGCAAGTCCGAGTGGACACAGCCGGGCACCACGGCAGGCAGCCAGGCTTTCTGTTTTGTGTCGCGAAAGTGCCAAGCCCCAGACGTCCGGGAAAAGTGATACATGAGCGCGGAAGGGGTAAAAACAGCTTTTGCTGCCGGCGCGAAAAAGAGACGGTCGCAGCTCGCCGGGTGCGAGGCACGTAAAATGAGATCCTTTGTCTGTGAGATGAGAACGAGAGGAACACCTTTTCTGCGCCGGCCTCGTTTCTCCTCTTAAATCGGCCCACAACGCACGTATCGGCACGTTACAGCAAACGTAGAGTTGTAGTTCGCACGATTTGAGATTGGTGGTGTTGTTCGCTCACCGGACGAGTTAGGGCGCGCAGCAATGCGCGATCGAGTCGTTCGCGCTACCCCACCCCCCCAACCCAAGAGACCCAATGGGCATTTGTCGACGCGTCTTGAACCGTCGGTGCATCCCTTGAGTCGACATTGAACCAAAACTATGACCTCCACCCGCGTAATATCCCCGGCGCATTGCCGTTGGATCGCTCTCGTTGGCGCCGTCGGCGCCATCTCGCTCTGTGCGCAAGCGCAGCCCGCTCAGGCGACCTCGAAGATGGTGCCCACCGCCGCCCAGGTCGCCAAATACGATGCCAATAAAAACGGCGTCTTGGACGCTGATGAGTTGGCGGCGCTCGCGGCGGAAGAAAAAACCGGTGCCATCCTCCTCACGCCCTTCCAGGTGAGCTCGGAAAAAGACCGCGGCTACGCGGCCGGCAACACGCTTTCCGGCGGCCGGATCAATACTCCGTTGGACCTCAATCCGAGTTCCATCCAGGTCATGACGAAGGAATTCATGGATGATTTCGCGATCACCGATTTCGCCGACGCCGCGAAGTGGACCATGAACGTCGAAGTCCCCGAGGGTAACGATGCTCCTTTCGGCGGCAGCCGCTTCGAGTTCAACGTCCGTGGCGCCGGCGGCAGCGGCAATTATCCGATCCGGGACGGTTTCCCCCAATACTTTGTGCCCGATAGCTACAACTCAGAACGCTTTGAAGTCGTGAGCGGTCCCAACTCCGGGATGGCCGGTATCGGCGGTGCGGGCGGCATCGCCGGCAGCTCAAGCAAGCGGGCACGGTTCGACAACGTCGCCACGACCGTGAGCACGCGCGGTGATAACTTCGGGGGGCATCGCGAGACGCTCGATTTCAACTATGGCTTGAATCGTTTGGCGTTCCGCGGGAATGTGCTCTACCAAGACACGAAAAGCATTCAGAAGGGCACCTCGAAGAAACAGACCGCCACTACCCTTAGAGCGGAATACAAGCTGACCGACCGGACGATCGTGTCTGTCCAATTCGAGAGAAGCAGCGAGTGGAATACTCAGTATCGGACCACTTACGGCGACCAGCAGTCCTTCTGGGACCGCACCACGGTGAACTCGAACAACACCCTGCTGCCGACGACGCCCGCAGGCCAGCCAGGCACGGGCCTGAGCCAGATCAGCGCGACCAACGATCGCCTCACCTATAATTTTGGGACAAAAAGCGTGTTCAACTATGTCGGCAATCAGTATCAGACCACCGGCATCAACTATCAGATTCCGTGGCACGGGAACCCCAACGTGCCCCAGCAGTGGTTTGGCGGCGCCAACATGCTGAAAGGTTTCGGCAAGACCTTCTGGCTTGGGCCGGTGGATAACTTCGCCGATCGCGACAACAATACCCGGAGCGTATCGATCGAGCATAGGTTTTCTTCTGATCTGACGGCTCTTATCGGCTGGCAGAGCAGCGATATCGACCCGGTCACCTACTGGGGTGACTTCTCGCAGCCGAGCGACTACCGCATCGACGTCAACCGCCTTCTGCCCACGGGCGCGACCAATCCCAACTACCTCCGAGCCTACAGCGACTGGGGTGCAGGCGGGAGCCAGTATCAGCAGAACGGAAACGACGACTATCTTGCCCAGGTGAACTACCGCTTCGCCGTCCCGCGCTGGTTCGATCTCAAGCAGAGTTTCACGGCCATCTACACCTACAAGACCGGTGAGTATGAGGCGTGGGCCCGCACGTGGCGCCGCAACAACAACCCCGCGCAGCTCAATCCACTCAACGGCGTGAATTCCCTCACCCTCCGCACCTACTACGGCGATCCGCAACCCCGCCTTCAGCCGCTCATCCAGCAGGCAGCCTTGAACGCATTGATCCCCGGAACCACTTGGGCTAATACCGATGGCACGGGATTCTTTGCTTTAAGCAAGAGAGGCGGAAGGAACGGAGCAATCTACTCCACGACTTCATTCCTTGAGGATCGCTTGGTGATCAGCGGCAATTTTCGGCGGGATAAAGTCCAAAATTCGGACATGAACGGCCTCACCATTGCCGGTAACACCAACGATCCCCTGAACGCTTATAAGCGGTATATCGGCGCGGTGAACCCTGCGACCGGCCTGGCGCAAATCGGCTACTCGGTGCCGTTCAGCGTAACGCTGGACAGTTTTAGCTATGGCAGCGTCGTTACCCCGTTTCCGGCGAAGTGGGCGCGCGAGGGCAGCCTCGCGCAGCGTTGGCTCAGCCCCATCAAACTCGCGTTTAGTCACACCGAGAACAACACCGTGCCCCCGAGCGGCGGCCCGTTCTACACCGGCGAACGTCCTAGTGCGCCCTTCTCCCAGACCACCGACTACGCCCTGCGGTATTCAGTTCCGGGCGGCAAAGTTTACTTCGAATTCCGCCGGTATTTTACCCAGAATGTCGGCAACCTAATCGGCATGCCGAATACTGCAGATATCCAAAATATCTACAGAAACCTTGGTTATCTCTCCGGTTCCAATACCTATGATTTCGGCTCCAATAGCTACCGCGACACCTCGGACCGGGATCTCACGGGCACCGAAGTGGCAATCACTGCCAACCCGACGAACAGTTGGACCCTGACAGCAAATTATGCGCGTCCGAGGGTGCAAACCGTCAACGAACGCCCCTACCTTCGCCGCTACCTCGCTGAGCACCGGGCGGAATTCGACGCGGGCGCAAGGCTCGCCGACGGCGCCACCGTCCCCGGCACTAACCGGGTCATTCTGAGCCAGTCGGCGATCGTCACTGCGCTTCAGAACATTGACAACGGTTTGAATGGCCTGACTTCCGGCACGATCGGCAACGGTCCCCTGCAGCGCGGCACACTCGCGACCAGCTATCGCTTCCGGGAAGGCACACTAAAGGGCCTTGGATTAAGCGGCGGGCTCTCTTGGCGCGGCAGTGCCAAGGTCGGCAGCCGCGATCCGCGGCTTAAGTTCCAGACGACCGCCCCCACCGTTGCCCAGACTGCGGCGGCGGCCTACGACTACCTCTATGTGCCGGCTACAGTGTCGAATAATGTGGGAGCCAACTATACCCGGCGTTTCGGAAAGTATAACGCCCGCTTCCAACTCAACATCACGAACCTCCTGAACAACGACGACCCGCAGTGGGGTGGGACAGACCGCGCCGGCAGTGCCTATAGCGTAATCAACGCCGGTCAGCTCACGAACCAGAGCGATGGCAATGCCCTCACCGTTGCGGGTTCGAATCCCCGCATGCAGGTGTTGAGCACTTTCGCCCAATATGAGCCGCGGAAGTTCACCTTCACGACCACGGTAAGCTTCTAATCCCGCGCACGAGCGCGTGTCACTCCCGAGAGCCCGGCGCCCTGCGCCGGGCTCTTTTTGTTTGCAAGCCGCGAGGGCGGCGAGGCCGGACCTCGGCCAATCACTGCCGCAAAGCTCGCTCCCGGCACTCGACAACGCGGGTAAATTTCCATTTGTGGATTGACTGCCCTAACCCTTGACTCCGTGTCCAAGAAACGCCGTCCGCTCGCCTCCGCCCACTCCACTCCGCCGAAGGAAAGCGCACCCGATTCAAAGCACCGGCCGGTCGGAGCGGCGGATTTTGCCAGCGAGACAAAACGGACGGAAGGTGCGTTCGGGGGGGCAGCATCCCACTCGTGGCTGACGTGGCTCTGGCGCAACACGAAGGAATTTTCCGGCGGAGCCGGCGATGCGAGTCTGCTCTGGCCACGTTGGCTCGTGTTGCGAGGGGTGGGACTGGTGTTCGGGTTCGCCTTCCTCGGCATCATCGTGGAGGGGCAGGCGCTGGCGGGCCCGAACGGAATCTCGCCGGCCGCACTGTATCTCAAGCACCTGCGGAGCGTGGTCCCCGGTCTTTTCAGTGGGTTCATCAACGCACCCAGCCTTTTCTGGCTCGATGCCGGCGCCGGGGCGATCGCGGCAGTCGCGTGGCTCGGGCTCGCGTCGGCGGTGGCACTCGTCGGCAATCTCTGGCCGCGGCTGACCCTGTTCGTGTGTTGGGCGTGCTTTCTTTCGTTCGTCACGACGTGGGCCGAATTCTCCCCCGCCCAGCTCGACGCGCTGCTGCTGGAGGCCTCGTTGCTTTCGATCCCGTTTGCCCCGCCCGGCATCCGGCCTGGCCTCGGCGCGGCGCATCCACCGCGGCCTATTGCGGTCTTCATGATGCGTTGGCTGCTGCTGCGCGTAATGTTGCTCTCGGGCCTCGTGAAAGTTTTCTCGGACGCTCCCCAGTGGCGCAACCTCACCGCCATGGACGTGATGTATGAGACGAGCCCCTCGCCTACCGTGGCCGGCTACTGGGTGCATCAAATGCCGCATGCGTATCATGTTTTCGAAATCGGGTTCACCTTTGCGGCGGAGCTGCTCGCTCCGCTGCTGGCCCTGTTCGGCGGACGGCGGGGGCGGTGGCTGGCATTTGGCCTTTGGACAACGCTGCAGGCAGGGATTCAGCTCACCACAAATTTCGGCTGGCTCAACACCGCCGCGTTCGCCTTGGGCGTTCTGCTGCTCGACGACCAGATGCTCGCCTCGGCTGCGCGTCAGCTGCGTTGGGCGACACTGCGTGATATTTTTGCCGCGCGCGCGGCGCCTTGCGCGTCGGGTGGGATTTCGCCGTGGCACCTGCACGGCCTACGCGCGGCCCTCGGGCTGCATTTCGCGCTCACCTTATACTATTTTGCCGATGCGTGCGGCGGGCCGTTCGAAGACCCGCCTGCTCCGGTCCGCCTCTTCAAGGAGTTTCGCAGTGCCAACGGCTATCAACTCTACGCGCACTTTGCGCAGGCCCATTTCCAAATCGATCTGGAGGGCTCGAACGACGGCGGTCTCACGTGGCGAACCTACCCGTTCCGCCATCTGCCGCAGATGGCGGAACGCCGGCCGGAATTCACCGCCCCATATTTTCCGCGCTTCGATACGACGCTCCACCTCGCGAGCCTGCGACCTCGGCAATCCATCGTCACGCCCACGGCGGCGCACCTGCTGGCACTAAATC
This sequence comes from Opitutales bacterium, assembly GCA_038231575.1. Taxonomy (GTDB): domain Bacteria; phylum Verrucomicrobiota; class Verrucomicrobiia; order Opitutales; family Opitutaceae; genus CAITWF01. Next base: position 6,824 of record JBBRLB010000169.1, read on the forward strand.
CGAAGGTGCTGGCGCTGTTCGAGCGCGATCCGTTTACGGACCGTCCGCCCACCGTGATTCGCATGCGCCGCTACCGCTTCACGTTCACCGATCTCGCCACGCTTGGCCGCACGGGCCGCTACTGGATCAAAGAATTTGCGGGCGACGACCAGCCGGCGATGTTCATCGACGAAAAGGGCAACATCGCCCAATTCGACCTGGGCCCCGCCGACGCTGCGCTTCGAGCGGGCAATCACGGGGTGGCCTACGCGGAATACGAGCGGCAATACCGGCTGGGCAATCTCGAGGCCGGCTTCCGCCTCGCCGATATGATTTCACGGGGACTCGCGGTGCCGGTGCAGCCGGAACGAGTCTTCGCGCTCTTCTCCGATCTCGCTGAGCGCGGCGAAGTGAAAGGGATGCACAACGTCGCGGTCTGCTACGAACACGGCATCGGCGTCGCGCCGGATATCGCGAACGCGTGCGAGTGGTATCGTCGCGCCGCGGAACTCGGGCACTTTGCGTCGCTGCACACGCTGGGCCGTCTCGCCGCCGAGGACCGGTTGACGCCGCGCCACAATGCGCTGGCGCTGGCTGCGCTCGCGATCGCGGCCAGCCGGGCGGCGGATGACGAAGCCTCGCTGGCATTCGTGCGCGCCAACCAGCCGGCGCTCGTGGCCAAATTAAAGGCGCGGATGTCCGCGAGCGAGCTGACGGAGGCGAAAGCGCTGGCGGCAGCGCGGCGGGCGGCGCTGCCGTAGGGAAAAGTGGCTGGGCGCAGGGGGCGCGCGATTTGAGCTCGATGGCTGGCGCCATCAGCGCCGGCGCGCTGAACAACAACTCCACGGGGAACGCTCTAGGAGGTAATCCCCGGATGCAGGTCCACACCAATTTTTCGCAGCTCGATCCGCAGAGAATTACGTTCTCGACGACAGTAAACATTTAAGCGGGCAGCCCCGCGTTTCGTGTCCCGCGTCCATGTTCGCCTCGGCCTCCCTTTTTTCTCCCGTTTTTTCCAAAGAGATCAGGAGTGTTCGCACCGTTGCTGCCGTTCCGCGCGTCTACCGTTTTTGAAGAATCCTGTGTCGGTCCATTGACCAACGCTGACTTCAAACTCGCTTCCAAACCTGTCACCACCGTGCGCAGCACACTCGAAACGATTGCGATTTCCACTGGAGATCGCCGCATCGTCTATCAAACCAACGAGCTTATTGAGGCCCCGAATTGGTCCAATGATGGCGCAGCCCTCTTCTTCAATGGTGACGGTCTCATCTTTCGCCTGCCACTCACCGGCCCGGCCGAGCCCGTGCGCATCGATACCCGCTTCGCAGTTTATTGTAATAATGATCACGGCCTCTCGCCGGACGGCACCCAGCTCGTCATTAGCGACGGCACGAAACCCGGCGGCTCCCGCATTTACGTTCTCCCGATCGCCGGCGGCACACCGCGCGAAATCACCCCGCTCGCGCCCTCTTACTGGCACGGCTGGTCGCCGGACGGCCTCACGCTCGTCTACTGCGCCAAGCGCGACGACCGCTTCGGTATCTTCTCGATTCCCGCCGCTGGCGGCGAGGAAAGGCGGCTCACGACCGCCGCCACCGCCGATGGACTCGACGATGGGCCCGAGTTTTCCCCTGACGGCCAGTGGATTTATTTCAACTCCGACCGCACCGGCCTCATGCAAATTTGGCGGATGAAGCCCGACGGCACCGCGCCCGAGCAGGTCACGAACGACAATTTCAACAACTGGTTCGCCCACCCCTCGCCCAACGGCCGCTGGCTCGCCTACCTCAGCTACGCCCCCGAAGTGAAAGGCCACCCCGCTGATAAAGAAGTGGCGCTCCGGCTGCTCCCCCTTGCCGGGGCGGCCGAGCCCCGCGTGCTCGTGAAACTCTTCGGCGGCCAGGGCACGATCAACGTGCCCTCCTGGTCACCCGACAGTCTGCGGTTGGCCTACATGCGCTATCAACCCGCGGCCAAGTAAGTCTGCACGGTTGCCTCCGGTGCACATCGTTGCCAAGCGTGTGCACCCTACTGAAGTTACCTTTTGGCGACGACCCTTGCGCCCCCTATGCCGACCCATCCCATCCCGCACTATTTCTATCGCCGCTCCGGCCAAAAGGGCCTCGACTTTGTGCGGCCCGTGCTCGGCTCCTTCAACCTTGTTGTCGCCAAGGAAGCCCAGATCTACCCGAAGCATCAGCACCAGAATTATCAGGTGATTCTCGCGCAGCGCGGGCGTTACCGCTGTATCCTCAACGGCACCGCCCTGGAGCTGAAGCCGCGCGACCTCCTCATCGTGAAACGGGGCGACTGGCACGAGGACATCTTCGCCTCGCGCCTGCGTTATCTCGCGGTCAACTTCGATTTTGCCGGCGGCGAAATCGCGGCGGCCGAGGATATCTTGTTCATGCCCGGCGTGGCGCCGGAACAGCAGGTGATCCGCGGACCCAACCAAGCCATCTGGCCGCTCCTTGAGCGCATGCAGGCCGAATCGGCCCATGACGATCATTTCGTCGCCCACGTCGAAAACGCCCTGTTGCTGCAGTTGTTCTGGTTGCTCGTGCGCTCGCTGCCGTCGGATATTCTCTCGCCCATTTTTCTCCAGCGGTCGGCCGCGCAGGCCTTTGGCGAACGGCTGCGGCGGTTGTTCGAGCAGCACCGTGGCGAAAACCTTTCCGCCGCGGCGATTGCGGCCCAACTGGGCATCAGTGTGCGCACACTCACGAAAAGGTGCCGGGAAGTCGCCGGCCGGCCCCCGGCGCGCGCGTTCCTCCACTACAAGATGGATTACGCCGCGCGCGCCCTGCGCCAATCGGATATTCCCATCAAGGAGATCAGCCACCGGTTGGGCTTCCAAAACCAATATCATTTCTCCCGCGTGTTTCGCCGCTATTTGGGGGCACCGCCCTCGCGCTACCGGGAAGCGCCGAAATAGATATGCATTGGCGGGGGATGGGCATTTACGCGACTCGGCGGACATGCTAACTTTCAGCCTATTCTTAGTCTCCCCGCGCCCTGGTTTTCGCCGCTACGCCACCCTCGGGGTTGCGCATCGCTTGCACCACTGCTCAGCCATTCCTATTCTTAAACCGATGTCGATTTTCACCGATCATCTCCGTTCGCTGGCCGGCGCGGCGATCGGCCTTCTCGTGCCGACGGCAGCCTTCGCCGCGGCCGCTGCGGCTGATCCGGCACTGGTCACGTTCCGCCGCGAGATCCAGCCCGTGCTCGAGAAGTTCTGCTATGAGTGCCACGGCGACGGTTCCCACAAAGGCGGCGTCACCCTCGACGCCTTCGATACTCCGGCCGCGCTCCACGACCATGAACTGTGGCAGCGCGCGTTGAAAAACGTCCGCACCCACATCATGCCGCCCCCCGACGGCGATCCGTTGCCCGATGCTGACGCCGAGAAACTCATGGCCTGGATCAAGCGCGACGGCTTCGGTCTCGACCCGGCGAAGCCCGACCCGGGCCGTGTCACGGTGCGCCGGCTCAATCGCGTTGAATATCGCAACACCGTCCGCGACCTGCTGGGCGTCGACTACCCGACCCAAAAAGAATTTCCCGCCGACGACACTGGCCAGGGCTTCGACAACATCGGCGATGTGCTGACGATTTCGCCGCTGCTCCTCGAAAAATATCTCGATGCGGCTCAGTCGA
>JBBRLB010000170.1:0-10457 GCA_038231575.1 Opitutales bacterium
CGCTGAGATACACTTGTGCCGTGGTGCGCCCCGTCGAACTGCCGGCAGGGCCGTAGGTCGCGGTGGTGAGGTTGGCCGTGCTCGTGCCAAAATTCGTGCCGGTGAGCGTGATCGTCGTCTGGGTGTTCGCCGGGCCGCTCGTCGGGCTGATGCTCGTAATTGTGGGCGTCGGCGGCGCGGCGACGCCGCTGACGGTGATGGTGTTGCCGGTAAGATCGGCGACGACAACGGCGGCATCCGCACCGGCGGCCCAATCTTCGGCGGCGGCGAGGTTGTAGGTGACGGAGCCGATCGAGGAGGCGCCATTTTTATTGAGGCGCGACGCGAGCGCCGTTCGGTCCGGGCTACTGAGCGTCACCGAAAACGATGTGCCGTTCGTAATCTCGACGTTGGCGGTGGTCAGCTGGTAGGCCGAAGAATCACCGGTGACCGTAAGCTTCGAGACATCGATGTCATTGGTTGCGCCGCTGAGCTTGAGGAAGCCGGTGCCGGTGACAGCGAGCACACCGGTGGAGGCATCGTAGGTCGCGCTGGTGATCGTGGGCACCGCGACGTTGCTGACCGTGACGCCGTTGCCGGTGAGATCCGCCACCACGACGGCAGCAGCGGCGCCGGCCGCCCAGTCTTCAGCCGCAGCGAGGTTGTAGGTGGTGCCGCTCGTGGAGGACGTGCCGTTCTTATTGAACATGAGGTTCACGGCGGTCTTGTCGGTCGCACTGAGCGTGACGGAGAACAATGTGCCGCTCGTGATTTCGACGCTCGTGGTGGTCAGCGGGTAGTTCACAGCGCCCTCGCCGACGAGGGAGAGCTTCGAGACATCAATGTCGTTCGTCGCGCCGGCGAGTTTCAGGAAGCCAGTGCCGGTGACGAGGAGCGCACCGGTGCTCGCATTGTAGGTGGCGCTCGTGATCGCGGGAACGGCGACGTTGCTGACGGTAACCCCGTTGCCGGTGAGATCGGCCGTGCTGGCCGAGGCGGCATCGAAACCGGCCGCGGCGGCGAGGTTGTAGGTGGTGGCGCCAGTCGAGGCGGGGCCATTTTTGTTGAGGATCTGGTTAACCGCCGCCAAGTCCGTCGCGCTCAACGTCAGCGTAAACGCGCTGGTGGAAGTGATCTCGACATTGACGGTGTTGGTGAGGGTGTAGGTCGCCCCGCCCTCGCCGGTGAACGTGAATTTGTTGGCGACGATATCGTTCGCGGTGCCGGCCGTAGCGGTGAAATTAGTGCCGGTGACCACCAGCGCCCCCGTGCTCGCGTCGTAGGTCGCGCTGGTGATCGCGGGCGCGGCGGCGGCGCTGACCGTAACGGTGTCGGTGACAGGGATGGAAATGGAGGTGCCATCGTTGACGGCGAAGCCGATGGTGCGGCTCGTATTTGCGCCGCTGTTGGTCGGGTCGCCGGCCAACGAACTGAATGTGACTGACTGCAGGGCGGACTGATAGTTCGCGAGTAGCGTGGTGCCCGTGAGCGTCAGGATGCCAGTTGCGGAGTCGTAGGAACCGGAGATTCCGTTTTGGTTCGTAAAGTTGAGTTGGTCGCCAGCAAAAAAAGTGCCCGGATTACTAATCGAGACCGAGCCGCTAGCGATCGTCGAACTGGTGGAATCGACGACCATGAGGCCGCTATCAATGACCACCGGAGTGCCGCCGGTCGTATAGGTGGGATTGGTGCCGCCGGCAGTGAGCATCGGCCCTGCACCGCCGCCTCCTCCGCCACCTCCCACGAGTTGCCATTTAGCATAGAGCGTGGTGTCAAAAGGTGGCATGGAGAACGAGCCGCCCTCTGCATACAGCGTGCCCGAGCCATCCGCAGCGGTATTCCAACCCAAGAACATGAAGCCAAAATAGGTCAGGGAGCTGCTATTCGCGAGAGTAACAGTGGCCCCGCTGCTGTAGTTCGTGCTGTCAACAGGGGCAGTGCCGATGGCGCCACTGGCATTCGCATCGTAGGTTAGTGTGAACGCAACAGCCCGTGATTGACCGAACAAACCTATCAGCGTCATCAGCACGGCGAACAATGGCACTCGGGCCGTCAACCGGCAGATGCCGGCGTTCGAGCGACGCGGGAAAAAATTCGGACCGGAGGCCGGGGTCGATTCGGATGGATGCATCGAGCGCAACGGTTCCACTCCACTCGTCGACAAATTAAGAGGAAAGAAATGGGTGCGGCGGCAGTGAGCACGCAACTGGGCGTTGAGATTCATCTGAGTCAGTTGGTCGGCTCTAGTGAGCAGGCGCACAAGTTGGCTTATCGCCATTGTGAGGCGAGAACTATCAGTGAGGTTTCGGCGGTTCTTGGGGTGAAAAACGCGCAGGGACGTTTTTCGACGGACCGATTCGCTCAGAGTCCTGAACATCTCCACAGGTTTCCGCCGCAGCACCTCGCCTACGCACGCTGGTTGGTGACTTTCACGACAAGCTTGCCCTGAGGCAGCACGCGTTGGGTCCGAGCTTGGTATCTCGAGTAACGAATGGCCTTCAGCCGGGCTAGATTTTCGAAGATGTCATTGCGACGAAACTCCCGCGGAGAGAATTCTACGAGCTCGGATTCCTTGCGCATGAAAAGGACATGCACGAGTGCTGCGCCATGCACGCCGCAGAGGACGTCGGATTCGCGCACGACTCGGAGTTGTTCAGCGAAAGGCATGTCTTCAAACGCGCGGATCTGAACCCGATGCTGCGGATAGACTCGCGTGAGCAGGTCGACGGTGAAATCGAGATCGTCCACTTTGCGGCAGACGACGCCGTCGCTTCGGGGGTGCGGCTTGTAGTCGCGGCGATCGATGAACGTCAGCACGCGGTCCCAAGTCGGACGATCAGCAACCGGGTAAGCGGCCAAGACTGTTTCGGAAAAATCCGAGAGAAAATCACGGAATCGCGAAGGCTCGATCTTGCCGGTGTCAAACAAGGGACTGTCGTATCCCCCGGGAACCAGGACCAGATGCTTGAACCCGATGGTGTCGCCGGAGTAGTCGTGCAGCCGGTGGACTTGCCTCGGTTTGAGGATCTCCGCCCAAAGTGGGTCAAGCGATCCCCGGCAATGTCCGTCGAGCAGGAGAATGTCGAACGGCTGGGATCCCGCGAGCAACTGGATCGCGACGTAGGCGTTGAAGAGCTCGATGAGCGTGTGATAGAGGTTCACGTATTCCCGCCGCTCGACGACGAAGGTCGTCCGGGATTCCTCGCCGTCGGGACGGACGCTCTGCATCGGAGCCGCGCTTGATAGGAATTTCCGCTGGTATCCGCCGAGGCGCAGCGGATCGAGCGCGCCGGGGTCTCGCTGCAGCAGTGCGCCCGGCTCGAAAACGGCGAACTCCTGCTCTTCGGGAATCGGTTGCAGCGGCATTTCCTCGCCGCCGACTCGAATCTTCACGTGCGTCCGGTCGATGACACAGTCGCGGAGGGAAACGATTTGCGATCGCACCGCCCCGTGCTCGAAGAGCGTGCCGTCGCGCTGTGTCGTGCCGGTGTTGACGTAGCTATGAAAACCAAAACGGCGGCTGGGGCCGGCGATGGAAACAACGCATCGCGTGCACTTGGATGACAGCGCCGTTCGCGATTCGATGGCAAACGTCGCATCGCGAAATCCATCCTCGGAATTTACGGCGTGCGCGCATTGCAGAAGATAAGATCGGTTCCTCTGAAACTGGTAGGTGGCATCGAGACCCGGCACCCGCGGATGCCGCATGGATTTGTAGGTGCCGACTTCCTCCGCCGGGCGCGAGAAACCCACCGAGTTGCGCAGGCGGGCAGCCATGTCGTCGTCTTCCTGGCCCCAGCCCAGATAATGGTTGCTCCATCCATTGCACGCAACGAAGTCGTCGTTGTTGATCAGCAGCACGCCACCGACCGTCGTGCGGTATTGCTTGTGGCCATCGGTCACCACGCAGAGGTGCCGCGGTGAATTTGGGTAGGCGTATGAATTGCGCGGATTGGTCGGAAGTTGGTCAACGTCGTGAAACGCGAAGTAATCGAAGTCACCCGCGGCGAGGTTGAAGCCGACGTTCATCAGGTAGCCCTTGTTGAAGGGCAGGTCGTCCTGGCTCTGTTCGATGACGAAGATGTGATAATCGATGTCGCCGAGAAACGTCGCCATGTGATCGATAAATTGGGTCAACTGCTGCGCACGCCCGGCTCCTTGGCTCAACGTGGTCGCGTGGTGGGACTCTCGAAATGGAACCACCACGGCGAGTCTCGCACTTCGCGGATCGCGGCCTGCGAGTGTTCGAATGTGTGCGAGTGACTTGTTCTCTGGCGTGCGATTGTTTTGGCCGAAGCGGCGTCGCCTGAAGAATCGGCGTAGATCCGGGAGAGTCTCCTTCCACTTTCGAACCAACTCGGGCCACCGGGCTCGAATCGAGTTCAGGAACTGAAATTTCGTCCGCAAGCGCCGCGCCACCCCTTGGGCGATTGCCGGTGGCCGATGAATAAAAATGTAGTGGAGATCCAGCCAGGCGCATTTCGCGCTATCCCGGAACGTTTGCGGCCGGAGACCGAAATCGCACACCTGTCGTTTGCGGTAAACGTGCGCATCGGATCCCCAAACACTCTCGGCCATTCGATACATCTCATCGTAGGGAGCGGCGCCAACGATATAGTGCCGGTGCGGAAACTTCAGCTGCGTGGCCTCGATTAATTTTCCAAGACGGCGAGCGACCTCCTCTAGTTCATTGTCGCAGAACATATGTCTGTAGCCCGGAAACAGCACGTAGCCGAGACGTTCGTAAAATGCGCGGTCAATAATCGGCAGCGTCATGGTCTTTGCTCCGATGCCGTCGTCGACAAAGATGGCGACGTCGCGCCGGTCACCCATCGCACTGACGAGCGCATCGTCCCAACCCTCCGGGCAACCGAAGTCGTCCGAAACCATGATCAGCAGATCGCCCGTCGCCACGCGCGCCGCCTGATTACAAGCGCTCACCGAGTTGCGGTTGGGGCGGATGATCAGTTGAGCGCCATGCCGCTCGGCGAGCCGGCGATACTCGACGATCTGTTTGTCGCTGTCATCGATGCTGAGGATATACTCGATCGGGTGACGGCCGCTGCGTTTTCCCAGCCACTCAGCGATCGTCACGTCCGCAGTGGACGCGCGATTTCGAGAGGGATGCAGCAAGGTGATTTTCATCGAGGCCGATCCGGCGAACTATCGTCTGCCCATCGAACCTGTCCATGCCAACTTGCCCGGCTGGATGATCGATGCGATGCCATCTCGTGGTGGCATTCGAGTAATGAATTCGCGCAACTCGCCGCTCTCCTGCCTTCGCGATGACTCAGGCAACGCTTGCGAGATCCTCAAGCCACGCATCAAGGATCTTTGGCTCGTCCGGACTGACAATGCCTGCGCGATGCAAAGCGGCATAGGCGTTCCTCAAGTTGTCCGCGACGGATGCATTCGCGCGGACGACCGACGACACGATGCCCGGGACCTGCTCGGCTTGAAGATAGCACGCCCACTCCGATTCGAAATCTTTTAGGAAATCGTGCGGATTGCGGTCCTGCATCACCATCGCCTTGGTGAATCCGAGTGAGTATCCCGCCGCCCACATGATCGGTTGGGCCACCAAGCCGCGCAGAATGTCCGTGAAGCGAAACGTCGCGCTGGCCGGTAGGTAGAGCAGAGGAAAAAGGGCTTTGGTGAACGCCGTGGCCTGCGAGTTGAACGGACAGATCGTTCCGTTTCCCAGCACGAGCGGCGCGCGGTCCTGGAAGAAATGCTTTCGGTTGTCGACCAGCCGATAGATCGCGTCGACGTCCGGTTCCCCATCCACGAGCATCTGCCAGACGCCGACCCTTGCGGCTGTCGTCAGAGTATTTTCCGCGGCGAGTTTGGTTCTCGGATCCAGAATCGAAGGCAACGGAAACCCGCGCGGCCAGATGTGCGCATCGCTGAACGAACGATAAACATTCAAGAATCCAAGATCGTTGGCGGTCGTTTCGAACGTGCCGTCGAACGTGGGAATTTCCCAACCCGGTTTCGGAAGATTGTCGTCGTCGGTGTCGAAGATGACTGCTGCTCCGCGCTGAACCGCGCGCAAATAACCAAGCATTTTCCGCGAATAGTGATTCCAAGGCAGCGTTCGCGCGAGTGCCCCGCCGTCCGCGATCTGCCCCTCGGGAGCCAAGTATTCAGCATGAGGAAGCGTCCATTCCGCCGGCGTCTTTCGGTCGCCTACGACGATCAACCGGTCGGGTGCCCGCTCGGCGAAATGCCGGACCGCGGCGGTCGGAGGAAAGATTGACGTGATCACCACGAACGGAGGCACCGATTGCACGCCGCGGACAATACGCTGGCGAAGCGGCCCGACAAGCCTCCCCTCTCCCGCGCAGTGCAGACCCAATCGGCGCGTGATTGACGGCTCCGCGATCTCTCGACGATCCATACGCGATTCACCGAAGTGAAACCGTGATGGGCTTCAGGCGTTCAAGATACGTGTCTGAGCTTTGCCACACGTCGGCGCACATCGCCGGACAAGGTGTAACTCGGTGTGTAACTCGCATACGCAAAAATCGCGCCGAACTCCTCTAGGCGCCACGAGACCAAAGAGCTTAATATCCTTGGCGTCCCCACGGGGATTCGAACCCCGGTCTGCGACGCCCTAGGGGCAGTAGAGCGACGGATTACGAGCTAAAACATCCTAGAACATGCACAAACAAGCTAGGACTGTGTAACTCTGTGTGTAACTTTTCAGCCGGCGGCTACGACCGCCACATGACGATTCACGGCGTAGACACCAAAGCGGACAGGCTACCAGCACAAGTGCGCATTCAAGCGGAACAAAAACCTCAATGGATGCGCACGGTTGAGTGGACTCGCGATACATCACCAGCGTCATTATTACCTGAGGGCCGCACCACCATTGTCACAGCACCCGACAATCTTTTCCAAGCCACCCTTTCGAGTTCCTCAACTTTTCGGCCTTTCGGCGTGGATTGATACGTCGGACCCAGGTTTCCTTTAGAAGAGCGTTCTCGAACGGCACCCCTTTCAGTCAAACGGTGCAGAACCTGATATAGATGATTCGTTGAAACACTCAACAACTCCTCGGACCTCAACTCGATTGCATCCGCAATTTCGATGGCGGACATGGGTGTTTCAGCAAGGACGCTAAGCACCAGCAAATCGAGTGTTCCTCGGACAAGATAGCTCTTTGGTCCGATAGGACAGTCCACGTTGGTGAAGCCGAGCCGTAACGTCATGAAGTGCACCTGATCAAAATGGCCGGCGACGTCCACCTGACGGGAGCAAGCGAACGCGGAGCGTTTGCGTGAGTTTCCAAAGGGCTACCCATGACGCGTGCGCGTTTTGAAATGCCCGCGCGTGCCGTTGATCGGCCGCGATCCACTCTCCCAGTTCGACGGTTTCCATTTTTGAAAGGAGACGGTCCTGCCGCACCACCCACCGAGCAGCGCAGTTTGCGATGCTATCGTCGCCAATCGCCGTGCGAGAAGGGAAATGAAAATGCGGTAACATTTTCCGATGACAATGAGGGCTATTGTGTCGTTTCCGTTCGGCTAGGCATGGGGGGCGGCAGCCACCACAGCGCGGACGTTACTCCGCGCGGGAACCTGTTTCGCATTTCCACTCAACAAGAATGGCACCGGCTCGGCACCGAAGACTGAAGCCAGCGCGATTCCACAGGTGAACGCCACCGGCCTCAGTGGTCGCCCAACTTGGCGCAGCGCAGTGTAAGGCGAATCCACGGGCGGAGGGATCGAGGGAGAAACACGGCACGAAAGAACGGGCCGTGTTGCAGCAATCTTACAGATCGAACGACATGCTCAGAATGAATTGCCGCGGATCGACGATGCGATAAGCCCAGATCGAGCCATCCGGATTCGTGGCGGTAGGCTGCAGATGACCGCTCTCGTTCACATTACGCACGTTCAACTGCACGCGACTGCCAATCCGATTGGAAAACATTCGGAATCTATATGTGAACAGCAGGTCGATGTTGGTCGTCGCCTTGTCATAGATCGGCTTGCTTCCGTCGAGCGTGCGGACAACACCATCCGAATCGGCTGCTGATCCAAAATAACCAATCGCGGCGTTGGATGCCCAGCGGACTGAACCGCCCACATCCACATTTTTAAGCCAACGGTTGTCCGTAATGGCAGCAAGTTGGTATTTGGTCGTGAGATTGAGCGAATACTCGCGTGTCTGCGGTTTGCGTTTTCCTTGCGTCGCCTGTGCTAGTTTTAGCGGCGCGAAGACATTCCCGGTGTAGGTGTTCACCGGCGTGCCGTAAGCACTGTTGGTCCACCATAGAAGCCCCGTGTTGGGATCCTTGATCGTCGTCCAGATCGGCATGCGTTGATCGATGTATTGTTGAAGAAAAAGCGAAATATTAGAGTCGATGGAAACCTGCTGGGCTCCGGTCGCTTTCAAGGTCCAATATCGCGTGGGATTATAATTGAGTTCCAATTCCCAGCCTTTTGAGCGTGCGTCGTTGACGTCCGACACTCCGCTACCGATCAGCGCCACGATCTTCGGGGTAAGCCCGATATACTCCATCGCAGCCTTCTGCACCTGTGGCAACGTCCACTCCGAATGCTGCTGAATGAACCACTGTTGGGCGACGAAATAGAGTGAATTTCCAGTCGTGGCCGTGAGATTAGAAGGTATGTCCAAACCGATCGTTCGGCCAGCAATTGTCCCCGTCGAGCCACGTGCATGGATTTGCAGCGTATCGTAGTGCGTAATGCGAGCCGTCAACTTGTCGTCGAAGAGATTCAATGTGACGCCGTAATCTTTCGTGCGTCCGCTCGGGTCCGGCAGAATATCGCCGAACACATTATAGGCGGTGTCCGTCGGCTGGAAGCTTTGCGATTGATTGTAGTTCACGTTCATCCCGGCGAATAACTGCGCGATCCATCGCTCCACCCCTACGCCGTCCTGCGCGCGCTGATTCACCCAGCCGACATTGTGGAACGGCTTTAGCACGCCTCCTCCTGTCTTCGTATCGCCCGCTCGCCACCGCTTCTTCACACCAAAATTTCTAAGGTTGCTCAAATTCGAAAATAGACCCGTGGAGTCGGCGACGACAGGCAGGTTATCGATCGTATAAGCTCGATCGCGACGCCATCCGAAAGTGGTTACAAGTTGATCCTTCAAGAGATAACTTTGAACCGTGACTCCACCAGTATAAATCTGACGTTTCTGCATGCCAAGGGCAAGATACTGCTGGGAGACGGTGCCCACGTCGTTGTAATTCCACTGGCCCGTGGTGGGGTTGAAGAACCAAAGGTTATTTAGCGGTGCGTCGGGCGTCACAAGGCCGGTGTTGGCGTATTCGATGCCTCCGCCCTTGGTGTTTCCGAGAAAATACCGGGGATAGAAGTGGACGCTGTTGTTGGCCGAGATGGTGGTAGGATTGGTGCCGAGAAAATCGGCGTTCGCCGTGACTTGATCGCGATAACGCAGTCCGCTCGGCGACTGAATGACCTCTCGGTGTTCCTCGTAAGCGCTCATCCGCTGCTGCCCCAGCCATTTCAGCCAGCCCGCCTCACGCCTCAAATCCAGTTGGTAGGCGAGTTGGCCTCGATAGTTATCGTTGAATACCGGCTTTAGAAAAATTTGCGGTTCGCCACCGCCGATGAATGGGCGGAGAAAATAAGGATTCGGCCGGCCGTCAAGGAGGCGCTCGTTGGTGTCAATCTGCAGAATTGCCGCTATGCCATCTTGCTGCGCAACAAAGCTCCGCCGATATTCGAAAGTATCTTCCCGATACCAGCCCAGCTGCATGGCCAAAACATTACGCGGCGTATTGATAAATAATTGCTCGAGGCTCAGGTTGAAATTATCTGACCGCATCCGGTTATAATTGGGGGCCGCGGTGTTGATCGAGGTCCAGTCATAGATGGCCTTGTTCGTCGTTTCCGGCATGTTGAAGAGTGGAGTTGCCACTCCGAGAATGCCGCCGCCGCCTCGCTGAATACTAGTGCCGCTGAAAACATAACGCTGGCTGGTGCTGGTGTTGACGCCCGAACCGGGAATCTGAAACGTCGAGGCCTTCCCCTGACCTGTCATCGCGAGTTCCACCACGCCATGGTCTACCCATTGCATAATGCGAGCGTTGTTGCTGCCTGGCGAGGTCAGTCCCGCGGGCAGCAATGTGTCGCTCGTAATCGGTGCGCTCAGGACGCCGTTTACCCGCGCCTGCTGGGTTACCGGGTCCCAAGTCGGGCTTCCTTGTGCGCGCCAATATGCGATGGTGTCGCGGGGGGGCTGGGAATTCGCCCGGCTGTTGAAGTTGTGATAGGATTCGTAGGAACCGTTGATAGTCGTGTTTTTGAACGGACGGGCTGTAAACGCGATTTGCCAACGATCGGTCCGGTCAATTGAGGGCTTACGCTCATAACCCTTTTCCTCATACATCTCAGAAAATCTTAAGGCGAACTTGTCCTTAAGAATCGGCCGATTGAGATCGATACTGCCGCGGAAGCCACCGAAGCTGTCTC
>JBBRLB010000171.1:0-10369 GCA_038231575.1 Opitutales bacterium
CATCTTAATGACGAACGAACCCGCCGGGTAGTTCTTGCCGGCGACCGTGAAGTCCTTCGTCGCGCGGTGCACTTCGAGTCCGCCCTTGAGCAGCACGTTGATAAATTTCACCGCCGTCGGGAAATCGTCCTGATCCGCCGTGACGATGTAGCCACGGGCGTCGCGAAACGCGGGATCGTGGAGCACCTTCTCGTAAATCTCATTGGGCACCGGCGGTGTCATCGGGCGGCCCACGATCGCATCGGCGCCCGGCGGCGGCGCTTCCAGCGCGGCGGGATTTCCGCCGAACGCGGCCGCGTTGACCCGGGCGTTGGGGTTCGCGGCGCGATTTTTCTCGGCGGCTTCCTGCATCGCGGCAATGCGCTTGGGCGTGATCAACCAGCTATCCTTGCTCCCCTTCTCGATCGAGCGCCGGCCCATCAAATAAATATTGTGCAGCAGCGTCTCGCGATTGCGCGAAGCGTAGTCCACCACCGCGCGTTCCGCCTCGATCATGTAGTCGATCGACTGGCGGTAGTGCCATGTCTGGGGCGCGATCGGGAGCGGCCAGTCGCCGGTCGGGAGTTGCTTCTCCGCCATCACCGGCACCTCGATCGGCGTCGGGTTCCCGATGATCTCGGTGAGGAGGCCGATCTGGTTGCGGAAATAGGGTGTGGTGCGCATGCCACCATTCCACCACGTCGAGTAAGGCGCGGCCGTGCGCATCGCGGATCCGCCCATGCCTTTGGAGATGAGCCGCGCGTGCATCGCCATGCCGACCTGCTCGATGCCGATCGGAATCAACGGGTCGAAGTCATAGTTGAACGGATCGCGAAACGGCGGGATAAAAATCACCGAGCCGAGCGGACCGGTCTGGTGGACGTTGTGCATGATCTGCGGATTCCACTCCACGAAGAGCACGCGATTTTGGTTAATCGTCTCGGCCATGTTGAACATGATGCCGTCGCGATTGTTGTCGTGGCCGACGTATTTGTGATAAAGCCGCGGGAGATTGTTCAACGTTCGCTCCTTCGGATCCGCGCTCCGCATATACCAGTTGGCCACGAGTTCGATGCCGTCGGGATTCGGCACGGGCATCAGCAGCACGACATCATCGAGGAAACGCATCGTCTCTTTGTCGGTGCGGCTCACCATTTGATAAACCATCTCCGCGAGACTCTGGGAATTCACGGTCTCCGTCGCGTGCAAGCCGCCGTCGATCCAGACGATGGCCTTGCCCTCTTCCGCGAGCGACTGCGCTTCCGTGGCCGACACGCGGGCGCGCGACATCTTGACGGAAATTTCCTTCCAGCGA
This sequence comes from Opitutales bacterium, assembly GCA_038231575.1. GTDB lineage: Bacteria > Verrucomicrobiota > Verrucomicrobiia > Opitutales > Opitutaceae > CAITWF01. The sequence goes on from JBBRLB010000171.1 coordinate 1,295, forward strand.
TCGAGTTTTTGGTGATTCGCCGGCGACGTGATGATCGCCATATACTGCGGGCGCCCTTCCTCGGTGTTGCCGATGCTGACGACCTTGAGCCGGTCCGACTCCTCATCCCACTTCTTCAGCATCGTGGAAATCTGGGTGTAGCTCGCCATGTGGTAGTCATCACCAATGGTGAAACCGATAAGATCCTTTTCGGAGGTGATTTTGGGCTGCGCATGGCCGAGCGAGACGGCGGCGAGGCCGCAAACCGCGAGGCCAAGCCGGGCAGCATTTTTTTGGAATGAATGTTTCATCGTAGAGAGAGAAAAAAATATCCGGCAGGAGAGCTGACTTTAGCGCGGAGTCGGAGCAGCCGCGGCAGCCCGCCAAACGCCGACGCCGTTCTCGATCGCGATCGTGGCACCGTAGACCTCGGACATTTTGCTGAAGCGCTCGAGAATCTGCTGGCCCAGCGCCCCGTCCGCCAGTCGCGGCGTGCCCTGATGCGGTCGCGGCACGCGGAAGCCGATGTCGATCGGATAGAATTTGATCTCGGTCACGGCATGGCCTTTGAACGTCATGACCGGCAGCACGCTCTCCCAGACGGCCTGAGTGGCGGGATGGTAGGCCGTGGGAAATCCGGTCGTCGGATCGGGTTTCGACCGGGCGTTGTAGAAATCGTTGGCGAGCGCGCTTGCGCCCAGTCCGACACTCTCAAACATGTCGGTCGGCACGGGCTCGATCGTTTCGTTCTGCATGACGAAATCGCCCAGACTATAAAAAATCGGCCGGCCGTTGTAGATCTCGACGCCCCGGAGCACGTGCGGTCCGGAGATGACAAAGGTGTCGGCACCGGCATCGATGCATTTCTTGATGAACTCCCGCAAATGCGCCGGCGCGGCGGCGCCTTCGGAAGCGCCGGCGATGTCGTGCGAGTGGGAAAATACAATGACGTGATCAGCCTGCTTGGCCGCGTTGCGGACCGAGCGCAATATGCGATCTTCGTCCTGCGCGTTGACCGTGTAGACCACTTTGTTTTCGGGCCCGGGCACGAAGACCGTGGTTTCGATGCGCACCGGGCGGTTTTCGGCGTCGGCGCCGCCTCGGCCGCCACCCCCGCCCCCGCGCCCACCGATCGCGCCGCCCGATTCCTGCACGAGCTTCCGCAACTCGGCCATTTGCGCGGGCGCCAGCTGCGTCGCGTGGTCGATGCGCAGGGCATTGACACCGGGCCGGCCCTTGATTTCGGGCCGCGGATCACCGGCCCGCGACATGGGGGTGAACGAGGTGGCCATGCCGATCAGCGCAAATCTTCCCTTGGCCGTGTCGAAATAATGCGCTTGCGCCGCCTCACCCGCGGTCATGCCGGTCCCGGCCCACGTCAGGTTGAGCGAGTCGAGCAGTTGCATGGTGGACATCATGCCCTCGATGCCGAAGTCCGTCGTGTGATTGTTCGCGGTATTGATGAGGTCGAAGCCCATCCACTTTAAATCGCCCGCGGCCTCGGGCGGACCGACTTCGTAGGCGCCGCCGTTTTCGACTTGGGGATAGCCTTTGAATTCCCACAGGCGAAAAAGATTAATCTCCAGATTGAGCGCCGCGGCATCGGCACCGCGAATGTGTTTCACGAGCGCCATGAAGGCGGGATCGCTGGCAAAGGCCTGCACCTGCCGGGTGATGATGGCGTCGCCCGCGGCGGCAAATGTCCAGGTCGACTCCGGCGGGAGCGGATCCTTGCCCGCCGTCTGGCTGTGCAGCGCGGGCGAGGCCAGGACCACCAGGATAACAGCGACCAGAAACGGCGGGAGTGCGCCGGAAAGAAACGCGGTTCTAGCGGGGTAGTTATTCATGAACGGACGGACGACGAGGTGCGGGAGGGAAAGTGGTTGAATCAAAAATCTTTCGTCACTTCCAAGGTCCAACTCCGGCCGGCCATCAGGTTGCCGTATTTGGTTTCGTCGTAACCGAAAACGCCGGTCGACAGCGGTGGCATCTTATCGGAGAGGTTGGTGGCGCTCAGCTTGATCGTGCTGGGTTTCCAGAAGGCGCTCCGCTCGGGGCCGAAATTATACGCCACAAATCCGTTGTAGGTCATCACGGCGTCGACCACGTAACGATAGACGAACGCCCCACCGTCAAATTCCCGGCGGATGTAGCTCGGCGATCCGGCGGCGACGTAGAGCGCCTGCGTGGTGGACGCATTGGACCAGTTGCCCAAGTAGTAGGCACTGACGCCACTGGTCCATTTGCCTTTACGCCAGGACAGCCCGGCGTTGCCGCGCCAGACGATCGCGTTGCCGCCGTTCGCGTCTTTGCTGACCGTCACGACCGGAGTGGTGTTGGGTGGAGCGTTCACACTAATGGAACGCACCAACTGGTTCGCATCGGCGTTGAAGGAGAACCGTCCAAAGCGGTTGGTCGGGAAAGTATATTGCAGGCCGTAGTCCCAACCCGAGACATAGGCCGAGGCGAGGTTCTGCGTCGGGGAGTTGACCGCGCGCACTTTGCCGACCACGGCGATGGGCGCGTTGGGATTCGCGGCATTGTAGGCGGTGAACACGGCGACGTCGTTCACATCCGGAGCAAAGCGCTGCAGGCCCGGATCGCCCTTGTAGTTGGCGGTGCCGCTCCCGGTATCGATCGACATGATCGGCACGCCAGCGGCGCGCTGCTGCGCGACGTAGGCCCGCAACAGGGTGTCGTCGCTGATGTAAATCGTGTTGGCGCCACGCGAGCCGACATTGTCGTGTTGCGAGATCTGATAATAATCGGCGGTGAGCGTCAGGCCCTTCAGATAAGGGACGTCGAGCACGATGCCGGCGGTCTTGCCCGTGGACTTGACCGGTTTCAAATTCGCATTGCCGGAGGTGACACTCAGCGTGACATACGGGCCCTCCCGCGTCGCCACGTTGCGGTAGGTATCGATCTGGCTGGCAGCTGAACCGATCGTCGAGGAGGGCGGCGAGTAGAGGTCCTGCAGGCTGGGTGCGCTGAACCCGTTGTTATAGGAACCGCGCAGCATGAGGTTGGAGAACGGCCGCCAGTTGGCGCCGGCTTTCGGCCGCAGCGTGCTGCCAAAGTCGCTGTAGCGCTCGTAACGCGCCGAACCGCTGACCTCGAAAGTATTAACGAGCGGAATTTCATTCTTGGCGGCGACGAGCGGGACCACGGTTTCGCCATAAAAACTCAGGACCGAGCGGGAACCCGAGTTATCGGGGATCGGCGAGGAGACATAAAAATCGTTGCGCGTGCTCTCGTTGAACGGACGAACCCAGCGGAAGCTTTCCTTGCGGTATTCGCCGCCGACCGAGAGGTTGACCGCGCCGGCCCAGAGGTTGAACAGCCGGCCGGAGGCGCGCGCGTCGACGCTGCCCAGAAAAGATCGCCCATCCTGCCGCCAGGACGGATCGACGAAGGTATCCATGACCGACTTGGGATTCTTGTAGACCTGATCGGCGACCACGGCGCCGTTGGCGACCTTGAAGGTATACCCAAAGGGATTCATCGCACCCGCCTCGGCGGCGAAACGCGGATCCGCCTGGGGTGAGACACCGTTGCGCAGAAGCGCCGCCTGATAGAGGCTTTCGCGCACGCTGTTCGGGGCATTATCAGACGAGTAATACTGTGAATAAACGTCGGCGACTTCCCAGTTCCACGTGTCGGTCAATTTTCCCTTCAAGCCGGTGACAAAACGATAGCTGCCGGCCGAGACGTTGATCCGGTCCGGGGGAAGGTTTTTGATCATGCCCGAATACATGATGGTTTGTTGCGGCGTGCCGGTGAGACGGGGCGTGCCGTCGGCGTTGGGCGCACCGGTCGGACTGAAGAAACGCGAGCCGTAGGGATTGAACGGATTGTCGAGCGCCATCGGGGCCGGCAGATCGCTGGTCGGCGCGTTCATGCTGATCGGCTGACGGGTGGTCGTCGAATCCGCCTTGTAGAAGGAGACGTCGGCAAACGCCGTGAGCCGGGGCGTGAGGTCGTATTCGACGCGATTGAAGATGTTCTCCCGCCGCGTGCGGGGCGATCCCATGAGGTCCTGGTTGCTGTTATAGAATTCGTCCGGGTTGGCCGCCCGCGTAGGCGCGATGGTGGTCAGCGTGGGCACGCCACTGCGCAGGTAGAAATAATTCGTGACCGCCGAGGTGCCGACGCGGAACGTGGGCCACTGGCCGATGGCGGCCGTCGAATCAAAAGCGCTGCCCGGAATGTTGAACGGCGCCGGCGCCAGCGCCGTATGATTGGCGGTGTTGAACTTGGTGTCCTTGAGAAAAATCGCCTCGCGATAAAAGGCGTCGATCGTGGTCAGGAAACGGCCGCGTCCGCCGGCAAAATCCCGGCCCATGGTCAACGTCGCTTCGACGCTCTGACCGTTCCACCCAATCGACTCCGGGCTGGAGAATCGCGTCTTGAGATTCGTGCCGCGATAATCGGTGCGCATGACGTAATTGATGACGCCGGCGATCGCGTCGGAGCCGTAGATGGCCGAGGCGCCGTCCCGGAGCACCTCGATCTGGCTGATGCCTTGGTTGGGCAACTGGTTCACGTTGACGGCGAGATTCCCGGCCATCGGCTGGGGGGCGACCCGGCGGCCATTGACGAGAATCAAGGCCGCACTGGATCCGAGATTGCGCAGGGAGATGTTGGCGTTGTCACCGCGGGGACCGGCGGACGCAGAGTGTGACTCGACGTCGGCCAAGGCGGTGACTTGAGGCAGCGCCATCAACATGTCCGTGGGCGTGAGGGCATTCCGCAGTTGCATCGCGTCCGCATTAAAAATCGTCACCGGCAGGATTTTTTCCTGATCAAAACGCTTGATGTTCGAACCCGTAACAGCGAACGCCTCGAGCATCACGACAGACTTGTCGCCCGCGGCCGGCGAAGCCGATGTGGTGGTGACGGGAATATTGGCGGGAGCACGAGGAGCCGCGGCGGAAGTGGAACTCTCGGACGCCGGAGCGACCATCGGCGCCACGACCACTTTCGCTTTGCGGGCATCGCTGCTCTCCGATTGCGAAGATTTCTTCAGCACCTCGTTTTCTTGCGCCAGTGCGGCCAAGGCACGCTCGGCTTGCTCGATGCGCGTCTGCGCCGCGGCGAGCTTGCTTTCCAGCGCGTCCCGGTCCGCTCGCAGACGGGCCATCTCCTCACTGGTCGGGGTGGCGGACTGCCCGAAAACGTGGATGCCAACGAGCAGCGGACCAATCAAGCAGAGCTTCACGATGGCGCGAGCCTGCGGTATGAGGTAAGAAGCAAGGAACGTTTTCATGTAGTCGGGCGGGATAATGCTGTGGCGGAACTGCCGGGAGCAGGATTTAGGCCGGGGTTGACCTTTGGTCCGTGGGAAAAACGACCAGACGGGCGTGACGTCATGTCGATGCGAAGTCAATTTTCCAACCGCGTTGGTATAAGTGACCGGAATGAAATGCGCCTCGCGTCCTGTGTCCCGCTCATCGCACGCGATTGCCGTAGCTGTTCGACGCCGCGATCGTGTTGAAATATTGAAAAGCGATTTTTGTGACCTCGCTCACCGGCTTGCTGCCCTCGGTGAGATCAACGGCCATTACACTCAGCACGAAGGGGCGCTGCGGTAGAAAGACGATGCCGGTCTGGCACTGCACCCCACGCACCGATCCCGGCTTCGCGGCCACCGGCACTTCCTTCGGTATGCCGCCGCGAAATCCGCCGTCCGGCAACTGCCAGCCGTCGTCGACCAACTTGAGCAGCGCGATCATCTCGTCACTCCCCTCGAATTTGCCCCGAAACAGCAGCTCCGCGAGCCGGGCCATTTCGAGCGGCGTCGAAATATTTTCCGCGTCCCGCAGCGCCGCGGAAGTTTTGTCCAACATGACGCGCTGCAAACGGGTGTGGCGCAGCCCCAATTCCTCCATGAACGCATTCACCTTCGGCATCCCAATGAGGGCGATGCACCGGTTCGTCGCGGTGTTGTCGCTGAACTGAATCATCGGCCGGATTAGTTCGCGAATCGTCAGCGTCAGCGGACCGGTGCGAAGCTCCGTGGCTAAATTGCCCGACCCACCGACGATGTCGGCCTGGGTCAGCGTGATTTTATCGTCGAGGCTGAAGGCGCCGGCCTTGGCCGCGCGGAAAAGTTCGATCATCAGCGGAATCTTGATCGAACTCGCCTGCGTGAAAACCGTGTCGCCGTTGAGGGAGAACGTGCGCCCGGTGTTCAGGTCGATCGCGGCAAGGCCGAGGATGCCGTCGAAGCCGGCGGAATAAGCCCGCAGTTTCTCGACGGTTTTCTGCTCGAGAAGTTCGTTCACGGTGGGTTGGGCCACGGTGCGAACCACGAGCGAACTGCAAAGCATCCCCAGCCGAAAGCCCCGGGTGGATAACGGCCAAAAATCCGGGGGGAAAAACGAAACTGCGGCGCGGGACGATCGTTTCATCGCACCAGTCTCCACGGTTGACGTGCGATGAGGCAACCCTCGTCGGCCGGTTCTCGCCGGCGTTCGCCCCGCGAGGTCGAAACTCGCGCTTGACGCATTGCCCGAAACCGCGACCCTCTCCACCTCCGATTTTCGCCCTCATCGTCTATCGGTTAGGACAGGAGATTCTCAATCTTCAAAGCGGGGTTCGATTCCCCGTGGGGGCACCATCTTTACGACGCTTCAGAGGTAAATTGGAGCCGAGTTGGGGTCAGAAAAGTGCAGTTTCGTTGACTTCCGTGTTCGATATTGTTCGATTCCCGGCGTGGCCAAGACCCCGAAATTCCCGGTCGTTATTCGGGATCAGTCAGTCGCCGTGAAAATCTATCGCGTAAAGGCGAGGACCACTTTGGATGGCTGGGCCTACGTGGTTGCGTGGATCAACGCCGAAGGTCGGCCCACGAAGTCCTTTTCAGACTTTGCCAAGGCCCAAGAGTTTGCGACATCCACGGCGGCACAACTCGCGGCCGGCGTCGCATCAGGCCAGCTTGCCTCGCGCGCTGACTTTGTGGAGCTGGCGGAATTGCGCCGGCTGGCGGCGGAAGGTGGTCTCACTCCGTTCGCAGCAATGTCGGAGTGGCTGCGTGGCCGGCAGTTGGTTGGGACGGCGATTATTGAAGCGTGTGCAGCCCACGCCGCGCGCCCGGTTGAGGGCATCGCGCGCATCAAAGTAAGGGATGCAGTGACTGCGTTGATCGAAGCGAAGGACGGCGCCGGCAAGTCCGGGAAGCGCGTGTATGGGTCAAAGCTGAAGTATGTGGCGGACGCGCTTGGCGATCAGTATTTCGACACAATCGACGTTTCGGGTTGGTCGAAGTTTCTCGCGCGATTCGATGATCCCGTCACCCGAAACGACATTCGCAAAAGGGTGGTGACCCTTTCTCGGTGGGCGCAGCGTCACGGACACCTCGCCGAGGACGCACGCCTCGCAATCGAGAAGACCGAGCGCGCGAAAGAGCCCCACAATCCGATTGGAATTTTAAGCCCCCACCAGTTTCGGGATTTGTTGGAGTTTTTTCGCTCGAAGCATCCTCGCCATTTGGCGGCAGTCGTGGTCGCTGGATTTTGTGGAGTCCGCACTGAGGAAATCCACGGCAAGAAAAGTAACCCCCAACGCCGCCAGCGCTGGGAGGATGTCCACATCGACCGAACATTCCTGTCGGTCACGGCGGCGAAAGAAAACACGCCGAGCAGTCGAGTGATCCACTTGTGCGACGCCGCTGTTGCTTGGCTTCGCATCTGTCCAGACCAAGAAGGGCCGATTTGCCAGATCAACGCGATCGATCGAATCCGCGACATCGCAAAAACAAATCAGATGGCGATACCACCAAACGCGTTTCGCCACTCGTGGATTACATACCGGATTGCGCTCACCGGCGATAAGCAGGCGACAGCAACTGAGGCGGGAAACAGCATCAAGGAGATCGATCGACGCTACCGCGTCCCCAAGCCGAAGGCCGAGGGTGAATCGTGGTTCAGTATTTTCCCAACGGCGTAAGGACGGTGTTGGCCCCTCACGGTGAAAACCTGAGACGCAACCTACGCACGCGTTTCCTCCAGTTACTGCGCCCGCTTCCTGTCCTCTGCCCCTCTCGCCCGTGGTTTTCTTTAACCGCCGCTCTCACGCCGCGGACAGGTATTTTATTTTTCCGCTTGATCCCACGCAGCTAGAGCAACGTTAGAGGTGAGCCGCGCTCATCCAGAGTGAGGACGGAGATTGGAGCGTGGCTATCGTGGGCGAAAAAGGATGGACGGTTAGCGTTTGGCTCTGGCGGCTGGTTCTAGGTCATGGCGGTCCGCTCTTTCGGAGAACGATGGACCCAGACTTATCCGGCATCGGGATTGCGACCAATCGAGTGCACATCCGGAATTCGTCGACAGCAGCGCGAGCCCCGGGCCATGCGTTGTAGTCGTGAACGACGACCATTCCGCCGTCGCTCAATCGCGGCCAGAAGAATTCCAAGCCCGCACGAATCGGAGCTTCCAGATCGGCGTCTAGATGAACAAATGCGAAACGATCAGCGCGCATCACGTCAGTGGCCGATTCTGGAAACCAACCAGACACAAACTGAAGAGCGTCGCCTATCGGCGCGATATTTTTCCGCACCAGCTCGATGCTGGTGTCGCCAAACGCCGCAGTAGTATTGAATTTCACTTGGACGGACTCCGCGTCCATATCGACTCCGGCGAAGCCGGTGAAGGTGTCGAGCAGGTAAAATCGCCGCTCTGGACAGTAATGATGGATCAAACGTGCCGACCAGCCATGATGCACCCCCAACTCAGCAAAAGCACCGGGTATCTTCGACACCATAATCTCCCGGAGTAATAGCGCCAGCATGTCCGAGCGAACGCCGTCGCAGCCAAATACACGTAAGTATTCCCGGTGTTCGCCGGGCGGATGAAAGCCTCCAAAACGGTCGCGAAATTCTTTCGGGAACCATTGATTGCGGTCGTCAATGTCCATCCACGCCTGAATCGAGCAACCGTGGCGCGAAGCTTGGTGGTCTGAGGTGGACCCCGAAAACTGGACAGGAGGGATCGTTAAATCCAAACCCAAGAAAGAACGATCCACATGTCGAAGAAACGTCGCCAGCATAACCCTGAGTTCAAAGCCAAAATCGGTCTCGAAGCGCTGAAGGGCATCGAG
>JBBRLB010000172.1:0-10356 GCA_038231575.1 Opitutales bacterium
CCCTCGCGCGCCTTGGCCAACCGGTTCTTCCGCGCGATGGCCTGGGAGATACCGAGCGCAATGCCGCGTTCGCCTTCGTTCTTAAAAAGCACGTCCGTCCTGCCCCCGATTTCCAGCTCCGGGTTCCTCGGCAAACCCGCTTGCAGCGCCCGACCTTGGGCTTTCTCGACCTCAAACGCGGCCGAGGCGAATCCTCGATTGCCGGCGATGGCCTGCTCAACCGCCTGATCCAGCGTCAGCTCGCGAGCGACAAGCGGGAAGGCGCACAAAATGAAAATGGGAATGACACGTCTCATGCGTGAAACAATTGGTTCACGTCTCTTGAACGCAGTGGAACCGGCTTTCCCTCAGATTATTCTCCGGGCAGCGGGAATCGTCTCACTTCCGGGTGAATTCTAGATTGAGGGATTGAGCGAAAACGGCCGTATAAGAGGTATGCCCAAAGACCCCGATCGCCTCGACGACCTCCTCAGCGCGTATGCCAAGCAGCGTCCGGCGGCGCCTGAGGACAATCGGCTTACGGGAGAAGTCTGGTCGAAAATCGAGGCTCGCCGGCGCCCTTTCGGCCTCGGCTCTCTCGTCGGCCTGAATTGGCTTGAACTCTTCCGGCAACCCCGGCTCGCAGTTGCGGCGCTCGCGGTGGCGGCATTTACGGCGATTATCCCCGCGGCGCTGGAGCGCCCCGAACGGAAGCGCGAACTCGCGCGCGCTTCACTGCATTTCGAGGTCTTCTCACCTGAAAATTCGAGCGTCCTTCCCTCGGCGGAGCGACTCGCTCACAAGTAAGCATGAAACCCGTCATCGGTTTTTTCGTCGCCGTAGTTGCGGTCGCCGTGTTGGCCTCATTCTGCACCTTGCGCTGGAGCGAATCGCGGCACACGTCGCGCCACACAGACGCGCACGAGTGGCTCCACTCGGAATTGAAAATCACCGACGCGCAGCACAAGGCGCTGGAGCCGATTGAGGCAAAGTTTGCGGAGCGGAATCGGGTGCTGCGCGAACAGCTCCGCGCAGCCAATCACGAGTTGGCACTCGCGATCAAAAAAGGGCGGGTCGATGCGCCCGAAATCAGCGCAGCGGTGGGCAAGATTCACCTGCGGATGGGTGAGCTGCAGCAGGCATCCATCGAGCATATTTTCGAGATGCGCAGCGTGCTCACGCCTGCGCAAGGCGAGCGGCTCCTAAAACTCGCGCAGCAAAGTCTCGATAGTTCGGCTCGGTAACATGGCGGACCCGGACCTGCCGCTGATCGAAGCGCTCAAGGCCGGCGAGGATTTGGCGCTGAACAAGCTAATCCAACGCCACCGCGAAGCGCTTTATTTTTTCGCTTTCCGTTATCTCCACGACGAAAACGCGGCGCGTGACGTGGTGCAGGAAACGTTCGTGCGCGTGTATTTCAAAGCGTCGTCATTCAAACCGAAGTCGAGCGTCAAGACCTGGCTCTACACGATTGCCGCGAATCTCAGCCGGGATCGACTCCGGTGGTTGGGCAAGCGTCATCACGTCTCTCTCGACGCTCCAACGGAGGCCAAAACACTCCACCGCGAACTTTCGGCCGCAGAGCCGAACCCGTCCGAACAGACTGCAACCCGCGAACGATTCGACGAACTGCAACACGCGATCGATCAACTCCCGGATCGGTTACGCCTGCCGCTGATCCTCTGCACGCTTGAGGGACAGAGCCACAAGGAAGTGGGAGAAATTTTGGGCCTCACGCCTAAGGCCGTTGAGCTGAGAATCTATCATGCCAAGGCCAAGCTGCGCGAAATTCTAGGCGATAGTTTTAAGGAAAATATCGCGGGCGATTGAGGGATGCGCGACAAGAACCTCTTTTGTCTGCTCGTAGGTCCGCAAGGGACGAACGGAAAGCAAAAGAAAATGGATGACAATGTGCGAGCTAGCGATCTAGCGGTTAAACTCCGAACCGGGTTCTGCCCCACGGCTTAAACACCGATAGCGCGATGGCAGCGAGCAACCCCAGCAGACCACCCCCGGCGTGAACCACAAGTTCGATCCGCAGCACGCCGAAATCGGCAATGGGCAATCTCGTCGTCGCCGCAACCTCTGCATCCGGCTCACTGCCCGCCATGTGCACCAGCAATACGACGGTGGCCGAATATGAAGGACTCTCGCACGCGGAGATCGGGGCTGCGATCGGTTGCAACGCATAGGCGGTGGAGGGCCGATTGCACCAGGCACGCGGTGCGCTCCAAATCACGCTCGCACGGTGGTTTCAAACTCCGTGACCGGGGCCGCGCGGGGACACCCCGCAAAACCCCGATGCCGGCTGGCGCCGGAGATATCTAGCACGAGCGAAAGCGTTCAGCGCTTCAGCGCTCCCACTTCGATTCCGGCTCCGGCCATTCGTTGCGGTCGGAGACGGCTTGGTTCCCGCGCTCACGGCCGCCTCTGGCGATACGTCGCCCCAGCGCGACCTTTCGCCAGGATCGCTCCCGGTCGCAAGCTCCCGTCGCGACACCGGTGGCCTTACCGCGCTCCCACCGTCGCCGACTCCTCCCTCCACTCATGGCCTGTCGCCTGCACTCCGCTCCCACACCTGCGCGCCGTCCGCACTCGCTCCGCGAAAAGGGTGAAGTCAGTTGGGCTGCGCCCTCCGCGCTCGGAATACGCTCAGACGCCGCTGGGCTTCGGATGCTCGCTCTCGTTGCGCCGCTCGCGCATCCGTATTGAGCAAAGCCACACCCAGAGGGCTGCCTGATCATAGCACCTGCGCCGGCTGGCGGTCGTCGGCGCGAGCGCCTCCGCCCGTCCGCGCCTCAAGGTATTGCTCGCTACGCTGCGCTCCACCTTGCGCTGACGGTGCTGGGCTCCGGCATCCCCCCGGGGCGGCCGATTTTTCGGTTTCGGCTCGGGTGGGGTCCGCGTAGCGCGGCCCGCTACCTGATGCGCCCTCGTTGGGGCGCTGATTAGCCCACCAAAGTCATGAACACATCCGTCCTCGTTTCGCCCGCTCGCACCTTCAAGGCGCTTTCTTCCGATGATCTCCGCCGCTGCGCCCCGTCGGTTTTTGCCGACCATGCCCGGCCCGGTGTTTCCTCCCGCTACACGTTCGTTTCCACCGCGCAGGTCGTTGCCCTGCTCAGTGCCGAAGGTTGGGAGCCCGTCAAAGCCTCTGAGCAACGCGTGCGCTTGGAGTCGCGCGTGGGTTTCCAGATGCACGAGATTCGTTTCACGCGTCGCGCCGACCTTGATGCAGGATCGTTTGACGTGGGGAGCACCCGCGCCGAAATGGTTCTGCAAAACGCGCACGACGGCAGCCGCGCTTACCGGATTGATGCGGGACTTTACCGCTTGGTTTGCCGTAACGGTTTGACCGTGGCCGACGCGGATTTCGCCCATGTGTCCATCCGGCACGTGGACATTTCCGCCGAGGCGTTCGCGAAGGCCGCGCAGTCCGTGGCCGAGAACACGCCGCGCGCGTTGGAGGCCGTCGCCAAGTGGCAGGCCGTGCAGCTCCCGCAGGCGACACGGGTCGAGTTCGCCCGGCGGGCGGTGGCCCTTCGTTGGGATGCCGACCAGCCGGTCATGAAATTTCTCAGCCCTGAGAAGTTGCTGACGCCGGTGCGCTACGGCGATGCCGGCACCGATCTCTGGACGACGTTCAACGTGGTTCAGTTATGTTACGCACAACATAATTGAACTTATGTGGAGCGCTCACTTATGTGGAGTAGGCGTGGTTCATGCCTCGGAAAGTTGCCGCCAATGCTTCACATAAATAATCAAAGGCGGCGGAGCCATCGCGTGAACTCGCTGCCGTCGATGCGTAGGCGGCCGGCGGCGGGTGCAGCGAGCGTTTCGGGGAATACCTGCAGTAGCGCCTGGCGCTTGAGATCGAGGTCGGCGCGCGCATAGCGCATGGTGGTTGTGAGGCTGGCATGGCCCAGCCACTGGCTGATGGTCGCGAAATCGACGCCGGACTTCAGCAGGTAGACGGCGGTGGTGTGACGCAGCGCATGGGGATGAATGCGTTTCCCGGCGGTTGTGTCGCCCGGCGATCGTGTCGGCAGATGTTTGCGCAGGAGATAGCGGACGCCGAAGCGCGTGAGCGGTCCGCCACGCCGGTTCTGAAAAATCCGCGCCGCCGGGTCGTCGTCCGCGGGGCGGCGGTTCGCGGCGATGAGCGCCTGCAGCAGCTTTGCCGTGCGCGGCCAGATCGGGCAAAGGCGGACCTTGTTGCCCTTGCCGACGAAGCGAACTTGCTGCGGCGGATCGAAGCGCACGTCCCGGGCCGTGAGATTGAGCACCTCCTGGACGCGCCCGCCGGTGTTGAGCATGAGAGCGAAAAGCGCGTAGTCGCGTTGGCCTGCGGGCGACGATCGGTCGATTCTGGTGAGGAGTGTCTCGACCTCCTTCAGTTCGAGGTAGTCGACGGGCCGGCGTTGCGCACCGCGTTTGAACGGCAAGGCGAGCACGGCCTGAAGCTCGGACATGCGCTCCGGATGGCGGCCGATCAGAAATCGCGCGAACGTGTGGATCGCCGCAAGCCGCGCATTGCGCGTCGTGATGCCGTTGCCCCGCACTTGCTCGAGGTGAGCGAGGAAACGGGCGACCGCGTCGGGCATAATGTCGCCCAGCGAAAGCGCCGCGATTCGTTCCTCGCGACCGCCTGCGAGAAAACGCAGGAGCAACAAAAGCGAGTCACGGTAGCTGCGGATCGTATGGAGACTCATGCCGCGCTGTGTCGGCAAAAACTCCTGGAAGAAGCGTCCGACCGCCCGCGCAAGATCCCCGTTTGGGGCGCGTTTCATCGGGCACCTCCGGTCACGAGCTGGCCGAAGTGCTGTTCGAACCTTGCGCTGGCCGCGGTGCGCACCGCCGGAACCCAATGCAGATAATGCGCCGTCGACTCGATCGACACGTGGCCCATGAACAACGCGAGCTTGGGCAGGCTCGATTGCACGTCGGCTCCCGCGCGAAACCACCGGAGCAGCGCCTGCACGGCGAAGCTGTGTCTGAGGTCGTGGACCCGAGGCCGGCGGCCGTGTGCGTCGCGCACCTTCGCCGCGACAAACAGGTGCACGATCGTCGCCCGCATGCCGGGCTGACTATAATGGCCCCGGTGGTGGCGATTACAGAGCAGCGGTGTCGCCGGATCGGTCGAAAACATTTGCGCGCGCCGGCGCAGGAAAGTCCGCAGTTCCCGGCTGGTGCTCGTCGCCAGCGGAACCCAGCGCGACTTGTGGAACTTCGATTCGCGGATGTGCAGCAACGCTTCGTCTTCGGCGACATCGCCGAGCGTGAGGCGCAGCAACTCGCCGATGCGCAGGCCGGCGGTGTAGAGCAGGATCAGCGAGATCCGCGCATTGGGACCCCGAAGCGGTGAGTTGGGCGATGGCCTCAACTTTGCCGCGAGGGCGAGCATCCGTGCCATCTCCGCCGGTTCGACGATGATCGGCGAAATGTGCGGCTGGCGCTTCGCGTAGTCGTCCGAGGGCACGAAGCAACGCGGGACGGCGCGGCGACGATACAGGCAAAAATTGCGCGCGATCTGGTGCCACTTGCGACGGGTGTTGGCGTGGTGATGGCGCAGGCTGTGAAGCCAGCGGCTAAAGTTACTGGCGCCGAGATCGGCGCCACGCTCACGCCGGATGAAACGGTCCAAACGAGACAAAACACCGGCTTCGCCTCGGTAAGCATGGCCCAGCGCGCGCTTGTGCGCGAGGAATCGCACGATGGCGCGCTGCAGTCGGGAAGGCGCGCTCACGCGGCACCTCCTGCCCGAGCGGTCGGGACTGGAAGCGCGACTTCACGCAACACCTCGCTTTGCAGCCGCAGATAAACCGCCGTGCTGACGATGCTGCCATGGCCCATCAAGTCACCGATCGCCTTGATGCCGACGCCGCGGGCGAAAAGCCGCATCGCGAACGAATGTCGGAGCGAGTAGGCCGAGGCGTGGGCCAGCGTCAGGCCGCTCCTGCGTGCGCGAGTCCGGAAAACCTGGCTCACGCTATACTTCGTCATCGGCCGGTGGGGTGCGCACGCGGCGGGGAACAGCACGCCCGCCAATGAACCGACTGGACGGGGACGAAGATACCGCTCCAGCAACCGCAGGGTTTGCGAGCCCAGGGGCAGGATGAGCCACGAGCGGGTTTTCGTTTGCTCGACGGTCAGCGTGCTGTCGCTCCAGTTGATCGACTCCCGCCTCAGCCGCACGATCTCACCGGGGCGCAGCCCGTAGTGGGCCATCAAATGGAGCAGCGTGAGGTCGCGCCTGCCGGTGCGATCCGTGCGATCGATCGATCGCAGAAATCGCTGGATGCAAGACCATGGCAGCGCGCGCGGTGGTCGCCCGTCGCGAAAGAGGACCGGCCGGTCGATCTCGTCGAGCCGCGTAGAGATCAACTTCCTGGCGAAACAAAACCGGAGAAAGGCCCGCAGAACCTCCACCGTTTGCCGCAGGCTCGCGCGCGACACCGTGCGCGAGCGCTGCTGGACGTATCGTTCGATCCGCACGGCGGATAGCGCCGCCATGCCCTCTCCATGATGCAGTGCCGATTGCAGGAAAGCGCCCGTTTGCCAGCGGTGGTTTTTGATCGTGTCTGGGGCCAGGCCGCACAGCTCCTGAAGATACTCCACGTAAGCATCGATTACTTGCGCGTGTGGCGTCGGCTTCTCGTGCGGCGCGAACCGGCCGCATGAGCAGAGAAACTGGGTCCACGCCTGCTGGGCATGGCGGTAATCTCGTCGTGGGTGGAAGCGAAAGAATGCGCGATGGAGCTGATCCGCAGTCCAAAAATGATCGGACGGCAACCGCGCTGCTTCCAGCGCCCGCTTGGTTCGAAACACGAGCCGCTGAGCGTAGTGTGAGCTGTATCCGCCCGCCAATAACCAACCGGAGAAAGCAGCGAGATCCGCTGCGCAAGGCGAACACGCGTATCGCGCGTGCACGCGAACGAAGAGCTGTCGGATGATTGAGTCCATCCCAGCATCCTGGGACAGCCGTCACCCTCAGGCTGGATTTATGTGAAGCTGACGGGCTGGACGCCGGAGGCATAAACCACGCCTACTCCACATAAGTGAGCGCTCCACATAAGTTCAGGAGCACTTGGTTCGCGGCGGCGACCGTTACATGGGTTACACCGATGGCATGGGCATTCGGCGCAACCGCACGCGGCCGGTCGGCGGCCTCATCGAAGGGCAAAAGCTTAACAAATCGCTTTGGGCGCTCGCAGGCGAATTCGCCAACAACTAAACGCCATCGGGGGAGCGGCTCGTTGGCTGCTCCCCTTTTTTTCGGCGGGTGGCCTCCCGCGTTTTCGGTAGGGGCGCGCCGCTGCCATGCGCGGCGCGCCGCTTTCACTTGCTCACGCCGGCCAGCATGGGCTGACCGACGCTTCTTCAGAAACGTAACCAATCCACCGGCAACACCGGTTCAAAAGCACCATGAATAACTCAACTCTAGAAACACCGCCGGCCGAACGCGCGGCCGGCTTGGCGCGAGTGTCCCGCCCCCTCGTCAATCCCGAGGAACTCTCGCAGCTCAAACGCGAACTGCTTCAGGCGGAAGTGCGACTGGCCAAAGCGCGAGCCACGGCGGCCGGCACCGAAGTGGACATCAAAGTCCTCAACGCCCGCATGAAGGCCCTCACGAAATAACAAAATCTCTGCGAGCAATCGCCTCCCGAAATTTTTCAGCCCGCTCTCACGAGCGAGCTTTTTTGCGCCGCGTGATAGCCGTGTTATTTTGAGCGCGGCCAATAAGCCTCTAGTATTTTCTCGTCCAATCGTATTAACCCGCGGTGATGCCTGCGCCGGCGACCCAGCGGTAGTTTTTCGAACGGCACGCGCTTTGCCCACTGAAATTTAGTGAGGACAAAGAAGAACTGAGACCCGTCGTCGATCTCCTCCTTTGAGGCGCCCCTAATCGTGGCGATCGCGTGTCCGAACACTTCGCCCTTCCATGCCAACAGCACGCGGCGAGGCGTTGAGTTCTCCTTCATTTTGGGGCTCGTCCACCCCCAGTCTAGCACCCCTTCTTTCGGACTCCATACCTCCTCCAGTTGCTGTATTGGACTTTCCCAGACGCCCTCGCGTTTATAAGCGTCTTCTGAATGAACGACAATCCATCCCATTACGGGCGTTCCCGGTGTAGGTGAGCGCTTCGGTAGTTTTCCAAGCCTCACTTTTAGTCCGTGTGCTTTGCCTCGCTTGCTACCTTTCCCTTTCTTACGGGGTAGCGCGTCGTAATAATCGAGTTCTTTCGCTGTGATCGTCGCCGCCTTGGCCCAAAGCGCGTCGAAGTGGTGAGCCAGGCGCTTCACGCCGGCCAGATCATCGAAGCGAATCCCCATTTCTATGTTATTGTCTAGGCCTCCGCCGGTGAGATTAGCCGAGGTGACAATGGCCGATTGTTCGTCTGCGACTACGAACTTTGCATGCAGGTTCCTGATAAATCGGACCTCTGCTTTTGGGTCTTTTAGAATGTCTCTGATCGCAGAGATGGACTGAAAATTTCCTTTCACTGCCTGTTCTTCTAACGCGAGGAGGAAGAACTTCTTTTTACCTTTGCAACGCCTCAGCAACTCGGTGACCGGTTCAGAGCTGTAGAACGGTGCGACCACGCGCAGGGTATTTCGGGCAGCGCCGAGAAACGCGTTAAACTCAATCCGCCACGGCGAAGTAACGATCCGCATGGAGAATTACTCTAATGGCCCGCTTTCGAGGGACGATGTTATTCGCCGCCGCCCTCCTTTCACGCGACCCTGCGCTGCCTCTTCCTCCTCAAGCAGCCTCGATCAGCCACCGCGACGGACTTCGCTTTTGATTGAGCCTTTGCGGCTCACGATGAGTGGCGTTTTCCCCCAGCTTTCGTCCCAGCTCTTCAAACCAAGCCAAGCGCGGACTTCCGCATCCGCATATTTTCCGTAGTCGAAAATCGAAATGTAGGGATGCAGGGCACCGTGCTGAATGTCGGCCCGGACTTTCTCGCGGCTTTTGTAGCCGGCGTTGCGCAACGCTCGCACCGTCCTCACCCATAGGCCCGCGAACGGGCCGGAAGGTTCGAGATGCTTGCGATTGTTCACGAGGCCGACTTTTAGCGGTAAAGAAAAGTCTGTGAACAAAAAAGTGGTTCCCGTGAAATGCTGCGGTGAAGCCATCCGATGCTCGCTTCGCTCGATTTCTTTTAGCTCTGCCCCGTCCGTAGCGCCCTATTTTATGGGCGGTCAAGGTTGTATCGCTGCGCGATCTCCACCACGCGCAATCATTCCGCTTCCCCCTCGTTGCGGATAAATCCGCCGCCTCGGCGCTCCATCCAGCGCTTTGACTTTTCGCCCATTCCGAGCCGGCGCTCGATCGGGCAGCACCCGCAATCACTCAACACGAAGTTGAGTAAGGGTTCCGCAGCTCGCGCGAGCGCTCACCATGCGCGTATATGAAGCCAAACTTATGCCGCGTGCCGGATTATGCCGCGTCGCGGCGGGCGGCCCAAGCGGGCGGCGGCGCTGGGCGCGGCATAATCCGGGGCGGCGCTCAGGCGGGGCGAGTGGTAGAAAGAGTGGATGCAACATTCATTCGTTCCGCTCGAAACTGTCGGGGGACTGCACCGCGGTCCCCTCTGTCCCTATGTCGAACCCTACGTCGCGCTGGTGGCGCAGCAGGGCTACAAACCCAACGGGGTCTTGGCGCAGGTGCGCCTGATCGCCGCCTTGAATTGCCTGCTGGTGCGAACCCGGCGCGACGCCCGCGATGTCGAGCCGGAGCTGACCGCGCGATTCCTGCGGCGCCGGCTGCGCGGCCGGGAGGCCTGCGGCGGCGAATGGGCAACATTGCGCCGGCTGACCGCGCTGCTGCGGCAGTCCGGCGTGACCGCCCGCAAGCCGAGCGCATGTCCGCACCGCCCCAATGCCAGGGTGGTGGATACGTTTCGCGAATACCTGCTTAAAGAAAGAGGGCTCTCGCTTCACACCGTTACGTCCTATGCGCGATGGATCGATCGATTCTTGTCGTGGCGTTTTGCTGCGGGCGGTGTGCGCGTGCGTTTACTTACGGGCCGCGACTTGACGGCTTTCATCCAGCGGCGAGCGCCCCATGCCAGTCAGGCCGAACTCGGCCACCTCGTGGCGGCGCTGCGTGCGCTCGGCCGCTTCCTGCATTACAGCGGCCGGGTCGCCCGCGATCTGTCCACGGCCATTCCGGCGGTGGCGCGGTGGTCGCTGGCGGACGTGCCCGTGCATCTGCCGGCCAAGACCGTCGAACGGGTGCTGGCGCGATGCGGCCGGAGCACCCCGTGCGGGCGGCGCAACTACGCGATCCTGCTTTTACTGGCCCGGCTGGGCCTGCGCGGCGGGGAGGTCCTCCGCTTGGAACTTGAGGACATTGACTGGGAAGCCGGAC
>JBBRLB010000173.1:0-10316 GCA_038231575.1 Opitutales bacterium
GAGTTTTACCGCGCGCACGGTTAATTTTTTTAGCCGTCGCCACACGGGCTCAGGCACCTCCCACCGCAAGTTCAGTTTCATGCGCACGCTGGGATCGCTCCGTGCCCTTTCGGTTCCTTCAGATTTTGCAAACACGCCCTAGGCGGTGATGCATTGCGCGCGCGAGCCGGGTGATTGGCGCGCCCGCCGCGCCTAGCGCAAAACAATGCACTACGACACGAAGGACAAAATCCGCCAGCACCCGCATGCCTTCGCGAAGAGCGCCACCACCGCCGGCCACCAAGTCCGCGTGATGGGCGCCGGCGAGAGGATCGAGATTTAGCGCGCGACCAGCCGTTACTTTTTCAACCACGCCACCGTCACGTCGGTGAAATCGGAAAACACGCCGTCGATCCCCGCCTCGCGGAACAGCGCCGCGTGCAGCGCTTCGCTCGACGGGCAGTTCTTCGGCAACTCATCGATGCGAATCGTGTAGGGATGCACGACGAGTTTCGCCGCGTGCGCGAGCTTCACCAAGTCGGTGACTTTTCGCTCCGTCGCGGTCGGCCACGTGACGATACGCGCGATCGGCGGGCCGATGCCGTCGACGATCTGCGCGAGCTCCTGCAGTCCAGCCGGCGTGCAGAGCGCGTTGAAGTCCGTGCCGTCCGCGCCTTTTGTCCCACCCTCGAGCAGCATGACGATGCGCCCCTGCCAGCCAAGTTCACCGCGGATGCGTTTCACCTCGGCCAGCTCGAAGCATTGCAGAAAACAAGGAGCCTTCTTCGTCGCGTAGCCGTAGCGCGCGAGGATCGGCAGCACGATTTTGCTGATGTCGTGACCCTGCTCGCGATGCCACTTCGGCTGCTTGATTTCCGGATAGACGCCGACGTTGCGACCCGTGCTGCGATTGAGTCCCTGAATGAATTGAAATTCCTCCTCGAGCGTCGAAAGGTGAAACTCCGACTGCCCGGCGGGAAAGCGTTTCGCATACACCGGCTGGCCCGTCTTCGCGTTGAACCGCTCCGTCACGCGCAGTTGCTTCAGCTCCGCCAGCGTGAGATCGAGCGCGTAGAAGCGGCCGTCGGCGCGTTTGCGATCAGGGAAACGCGTCGCGACATCCGTCACCGTGTCGAGATAGATGTCGTGGAGCACGACGGGCACATCGTCCTTCGTGAGCACGATGTCCTGCTCCAAAAAATCCGTGCCGAGCCCGTAGGCCAGCGCCTTGGCGGGAAGCGTGTGTTCGGGGAGATAGCCGCTCGCGCCGCGATGCGCGATCACGAGAGGGCGGGCGTCCTGGGCCATGGCGAAATTCGTCCAAACGAGGGCAAGCAAAGCGAGGCGCGTTTTCATGGGGAAAGAGAGCTGCTCGTCGTGCGGTGGCCGAGCGTCATCGCGCTGAACACCATCGTGAGAACGCAGCACACGATCATCGTGCTGAACACGCCCTCCCACCCCCAGTGGTCGGCGATCCAGCCGACGCCGGTGCCCGCGATGGCGGAGCCGAAAGCGTAGCCAAAAAATCCGGTGAAGCCCGCCGCGGTGCCCGCCGCTTTCTTCGGCACGAGATCGAGGGCGTGCAGTCCGATCAACATGACCGGGCCGTAAATGAAAAAGCCGATCGCGATCAGCGACGCCATGTCGATCCAGAGCGGGCCGTGGCGGTTCGCGCCATACACGATCAAGCCCACCAGGGTGCACGCCATGAAGAGAATCGTTGCGGGTGCGCGGCGACCCTTGAAAAACTTGTCGGAGATCCAGCCGCAGAGGATCGTGCCGGGAATCGCAGAATACTCGAAGGCCGCCCACGCCGTCGTCGATTGCTGGAACGAAAAGCCCTTCGCGGTCTGCAGGTAGGTCGGGATCCAGTTCACGACGCCGTAGCGCACGAAGTAGACAAATGCGTTGGCGACCGCGATCGCCCAGAGATATTTATTATTCAGCACATACCCGAAAAAGATCTGCTTAAACCCGAGGACCTCCTCGTGCTTCGCCGAGTAGTCCGGCGGATAGTCGTTCTGGTAAGCCTCGATCGTGGGCAGCCCGCAGCTCTGCGGCGTATCGCGCAACAGCAGCATGATCACGAGCGCAACGACGGCCGCGATCGCCGCATTGAAATAAAAAATCGCGCCCCAGTCGTGAAACAGCGCCACGCCGCGAAAAGCCAGCCACGCGACCAGACCGCCGCCGATATTATGCGCGACGTTCCACGTGCCGACGGTCACGCCGCGTTCCTTCGTGCTCCACCAGTGCACGATCGTTTTGCCGCAGGGCGGCCAGCCCATGCCGTTGCACCAGCCGTTGAGCGCCTGCAGCCCGATGATCAGTCCAAGTGAGCTGTAGACGGCCGGCCAGACCCCGAACAGGCACGTGACGCCACACGTGAGCAGCAGGCCGACCGGCATGAACCATCGCGGATTGCTGCGATCCGAGACGGAGCCCATGATGAATTTTGAAAGGCCGTAGGCGAGCGAGAGGCCGGTCAGCGCGGACCCGAGCTGCGCCTTCGTGTATTCCGGGTGCTGCTTGAGAATATCCGGCATCGCGAGCGCGAGATTGTTGCGCACGAGATAAAACGCGGCGTAGCCGACAAAGATCCCGGCAAAGACCTGCCAGCGCAGCCGACGGTATTCCGCATCGACCCGTGCGGCGGGCAGCGCGGCGATCGGTGGAGCGGGTTTGAAGATCGAAATCACAGGACCCTAGTTGGGTAGCATTACCGGCGGTCGGCCAGCGGAAATCGCCATCGGTGTCCGCGAGTCGGTCTGTGGTCGCATCAACCAGTCACGAGCGATCGCCGTGAAGCTGCACACCTGCGCCTCGGCCCAGGCGTCGTCGCGGTGGAATTCGTCCGCGAGCAGCCGGGCCACCACCGGCGCGGCAGCGATCGCGGATCGAGCGTCGAGCACCAACGAACGCGTGCGGCGGGCGAGCACGTCCTCGACGGTCCGCGCCATTTCATGGCGCGCATGCCAGATAACCTCCGCCTGGCTAAACGGCAGCGCCGGATGCAGCAACTGGTCGAACTGCGGCTCCGCGCGCGCGAGGGCGGCGATGATCGGGCTGTCGCTGCCGTAAACCCGCTGATGCGCCGGACCGGCCGGCAAATTCGTGGCACCGTGCAGCGCGAGCGCGGCCGTGGGCGTCGGCCGGTGCGTAAACCCGCCGATGCGCTCGGCGTGGTCGACGACCTCTTCCGCCATCTTGCGGTAGGTCGTCCACTTTCCGCCCGTGAGCGTAATCAGCCGGCTCTGGGAAATACTGATCGTGTGATCGCGGGAGAGCGACGCCGTGTTGCCGGCGCCACCGCGGCTCACGAGCGGGCGCAGGCCAGTGAAGACGCTCAGCACGTCGCTCTCGCGGGGATCGCGCGCGAGATACTTCCGCGCGTGGTCCATGATGAACTCGAGTTCGCTCGCCTGCGCGCGCGGCCGCAGCGTCGGCGTGACACCCGGCGTATCGGTCGTGCCCACCACCACGCGATCGTGCCACGGGATCGCGAAGAGCACCCGCCCGTCGGCCGTCTTCGGGATCATCAGCGCGGAGTGACCGGGGAGAAATGCGCGCGGCAGCACCACGTGCACGCCCTGGCTGACGGTCACGAGCGGCGCGGCCGCCGGCTCATCGTAACGGCGCAGTTCGTCCACGAACACTCCCGTCGCGTTGATCACCGTGCGCGCCCGGATCGGGAACTCGTTGCCGGTTTCCTGATCGCGCGCCAGCACGCCGGCCACGAGGCCGTGCTCCTTCACCAGTCCCACGCACGTGACATAGTTGGCGAGCACCCCACCCCGCTCGGACGCCGTTTGCGCTAGGGTGATCGCCAGCCGCGCATCGTCGAACTGCCCGTCGTAATACAGCACGCCACCCGCGAGCCCAGCGGTCTCGATCGTCGGGAGATGTTCGATCGTTTCGGCGCGGCTGAGGCGTTGCGCGCGGCCGAACGACCACTCGACTGCCAGCCGATCGTAGAGCGCCATGCCGAGACCATAATACGGCCGCTCCCACCACGAGTAGGCCGGGATGACAAAGCCCAGCGAGCGCACCAGATGCGGGGCGTTGCGGCGCAGGAGCCCGCGTTCCCGCAGCGCCGAACGCACGAGCGAAATGTCGCCGTTTTTCAGATAACGCACGCCGCCATGCACGAGCTTCGTTGAACGGCTCGAGGTGCCTTGGGCAAAATCCCCCTGCTCAATCAGCGCCACCCGATAACCGCGCGCCGCCGCGTCGACCGCCGCACCGAGGCCACTCGCGCCGCCACCGACGACTAGAATATCAAACACCTCGGAGCCGGCCTGCAGCCGCTCCATGGCTAATCTGCGTTGCATAAAAATAGATGAGAAATTCGAGGGACAGGGCTCCGCCTCGGGCGCGACCATCGGATCGCGCGAGGCGACGGGCGCGCGGATGTTACCCCGCACCGGGAAAAACCACTGGCGTCAGAATGAACGCGACACCTCCAGCGTGAACTGCCGGCCGCGGACGTTGGCGGTGCCACCCATGTAGCCGAACTGCTCGTCCGCGAGGGGTGGCTCGGTGTCGAAGACATTGTTGATCCCCCCGCGGACATTCACGCCGCGCAGCCACCCGGGGGCGTTTTTGTCGAATTTGTAAGCGAGCCACGTGTTGTGCAGGATGAACGGCTCCACGCGCAGCACGTATTGCGTGAGGCCATTGTTGTTAAACGCCCGGATGTAGTTCGGCCCGCCGAGGGCTTGATAAACCGCCGCGGTGGTCGCAGCCGAGGTGTCGACAAACGAGCCGAAATAGCTCGTGAACCAACCCGCCGACCAGCTCCGCTGGCGCCACGAGACCGAGGCGTTGGCGCGCCACTTCGTGCGACCGTTGACCTCGAGTTCGTAGATCGGCTTGGCGGTTTCATCGGCCTGTGATTTGCGCAGCACGTAATGCGTCGCCTCACCGTTGAACGTGAACTGGCCGAGCTTCGTCCGCGGCGCTTTCCACTGCACGCCGAATTCGAAACCCTGAATATCGCGGCCGCTAAGATTGATGTAGTCGTCGGTCACGCTGACGATTTCGCCGACGGGCGCCCGCTTGGCACCATTGTTCGTCTGCTTCGCATTATACGCGGCAAACGCGGTCCGGTCATCGGCGCTCGGCGCCTTGCGGATGACCTTGCGGAAGCCCTGATAGCCCGCCGTGCCCGAACCGAGATCGATTTGGTCGGCCGCCTTGCCCGCCGCGATCGCCGCCTGCGTGGCGAGATTGAGCAGCAGTTCATCGCGATCGATCGCCGCGGCGGCGCCGAAATTCTCAATGACCTTGTTCTGGTTGATTTTGAAGTAATCGAACGTGAGTGAGAGCCCGCGAAGCTTCGGAACCTGCAGCACGATGCCGCCCGACGTGGTCTGCGCTTCTTCGGGCGTGAGGTTCTGGTTGCCCTGGCGAAACGACGTGCGCTGGACCGTGCCATCGGAAGCGAGCGCGGTGACGTCGAAGCGATACGGATCATCGGCCGAGAACTGACGCTTCAGCGCGGTGATGTTCGTCTGCACGAGATTCGGCGCGCGGAACGATTCCGCCATGGAGCCGCGAACCTTGAGCCACGGCGCCGGCTTCCACACCAAACTCGCCTTCGGCTTCGTGGTCTGCCCGAAGATCGAGAAATGTTCGAAGCGCCCGGCGAGCGTGACCTCGAGCGCCTCGATGAGGGGCTTGCGGTTTTCGCGCGTGACGAAGGGCAGGGCCATTTCCGCATAGGCGGCGTAGATGGTCTGGTGCGCGCTAATCGGCACATTCGGACTGAGCGCGAGGAAGTCGTTGTCGCCTTCCCGCAGGAAAGGGAAGTCGCTGCCGGCGCCCGGCGGATTCCGGCCCACGTAAACGGCGCGCTTGTCGTTGTAGGTTTCGTAGCGGAGCTCGACGCCGCTCGCGATGCCGATCGGGCCGCCGCGGAACAGCCGGCCGAGCTGGCCGCTCACCTTCGCATCCCACAGGAAGAGATTGGTGCGACCGAAGCGATCTTCGTCGTCGTAGATCGGAGCGAAGACTGACGCCGGATTCTCGTAGGCTTTGTCGACGACGATCAGGTTGTTGGCGATTCTGAAGGTGACGGGAAACGGGTTGAAGGCCGTGCTGTCCGAGCGGACGAGTTCGCGGCGGAGAACCGACTCGCGCACTTGGAAATGTTCATATTCGTGCGTCTGGGCGCCGGAGGCCATCAGGCCGGATTCCCATTCCCAGCCATTGCTGAGCTTGCCGCGTAAACCGCCGAGGACGCGCCACGCAAAACTGTCGGTTTCCGTCACGCGCGGCTTGAAGCCGCCGCCGGTGTTTTGTCCCGGTGAGATGCCGGTCCAAAGCGAGATATCCGCCGGTGCACCGACGAGGCGCGGCGTGCCGTCGCTGTTGGGCGCACCGGTCGGCGAATAGAACCGCACGCCGAACGGATTGTAGGGATTCGACGCCGACATGTAGATCCCCTGGTCGTCGGTGTTCTTGAAATTGACCGGTTCGCGGCCCGAGCGGCTGTAGGCGCGGTAGAAAAGGAGGTCGCCGAAGAAATCCAGGCGATCGGTGATGGGAAGATCGACGAACGTCGCGAACTGCCAGCGATCCGTCGCAGGCACGAGGTGCTTCCATTTGTTCCAGTTCGAGAAGGTCGCGTTCTCCGGGCCGTCGATGTTCTTCGACGGCGCGGTTTGCTTGAAGCTCACGCCGCCGGAGGCGTCGGGCCAGAGATAGAACGTGCCGGCGGTGGTGCCGGTCGCCGACATGGTCGCGACGCCGGACGGCGGCGTGGTGCTCGTGGAGATGCCGGTGTTGTTGGCCGGTCGCGCGCCGACAAAGGTCAGATAGTCGGGCTGGATGGTGCCGCGCTGCCACTGGCCCCATTGGTTCACCGCGTTGGTGTTCGCCAGATCGTTGTCGCGCACGGTCGTGCCGTTGGCATCGACGATCGGCAGGCCATTCCACGGGGCCGGGATGTCACCCCGCAGGCGCTGATCGGCATTCCTCGACCAGCGGCGATCGTGGGCCATCAGCGCATCGCGGTGAAAATAATCGAGGCTGGCCGAGACATGCGTCTTGCCGGCCTGAAACCCATCGAACGCCGTGACGCCGATTTCGTTCGCGCCGCCATGCTGCGTCATCGAGCCCTTCACCGTGACGCCGCGGCCGACGTAGGTGCGGGAAACAAAATTATTGATCACGCCCGCGGCGGCATCGGAGCCATAAATGGCCGAGGCGCCGTCGCGCAGAATTTCCACGCGGTCAATCAGCGCACGCGGCACGGCGTTGATGTTCACCGCCAGCGAAGGCACGCCGTTTTCCGCCATCGAAATCGGATGCGGCGCCATGCGGCGGCCGTTGAGCAGCACGAGCGTGCTGCCGGAGCCGAGCCCGCGCAGATCGACGGAGGCCACATCGCCGCGGGCGAGTTGCGGGCCGTTATTGATCTCGGTGATGCCCGAGGGTTCGGCGCCGCCGAAGGTTTCGAAGAGTTCGGCCATGGTCGTCGCGCCACGCCCGTCGAGGTCGGCTTTTTCGATCACGGACACGGGGAGCGCGGTTTCCGCGTCGACGCGGCGGATGTTGGAGCCGGTGACGGTGAATACGTCGAGCTTGACGGCTTCGTCGGCCGGGGCCGCCGGAGCGGCCGGCGGGACGGTTTGCGCGCAGACCGACGCACTCAGGGCGAGCAGTGCGGCCAAAGAACGGACGGGCTTAGGGAGTTTGGTCATGAGGAAGGCGCAACGGGTGAGAGCAGATTCGCGTCCGGTCGAGTAAAACGTTTATGCGCATAAAAATTTAAGTGACCAACTGGTGACTTTCGCGCAACGTCCCGCCGCCCTTTCCCCTGCGCATGCCCAAAAAAGCCCTCTACTCCGACGAAATCCTCCGCATGGCCGCCACGCTCTACTACGAGGACGGCCTCGGGCAGGCCGAGGTCGCGCAGTTTGTGCGCGTGTCGCAGACCAAGATTTCCCGGCTGCTCGCCGTGGCGCTCGAGCGGGGCATCGTGCGGATCGCGGTGGAGCAGTATCAGGCACGCCACGAGCAGCTCGAGCACCGGCTCTGCGATCGCTTCGCTCTGAAGTCCGCCGCCGTGATCAAGACCGCGCCGAACGCGACCCGCGAATCCGCCCGTCAAATCGTCGGGCATTTCGGCGCGCCGTTTGTCGCCTCCATGCTGCCCACCGCCGGCGTCCTTGCGCTCGGCGGCGGGCGCAGCACGGCTGATGTCATCCACCGCTTCCGGCGCGGCGACGTCCGCCGCCTCACCATCGTGCAGGCGATGGGCAGTATCGACTCCAACATCTCGCCGGTCGACGCCCTCGAGCTCGGCCGCTCGATCGTAAAGCTGTGGGGCGGCGAGTTCATCACGTTGAGCACGCCCGCGTTTGTCGCCGACAAGAAGACGCGCGATTTCTTCCTCGCCTCCTCGCAGATCCGGCCGGTGTGGCAGCGGCTGCGGGACGCCGATGCGGCGCTCGTGGGTGTCGGCCCCTTGGAAAACTCCGTCTATCTCGAGCGCGGCGTGCTCTCCGCCAGCGATGTCACGCAACTCCAGGCGTCCGGTGCCGTCGGTGAAATCTGCGGCCGATTCTACGATGCCCACGGCCGGGAGTGCCGGTCGCGCTGGCGCGATCGCGCGATCAGCGTCGAGCTGAGCATGCTGCAGAAAATCCCGCAGGTGATCGGTGTGGCCGCCGGCGCCGATCGGGCCGCGCCGGTCGCGGCGGCGCTGCGCGGCGGCTTGTTGAAGTCACTGCTGATCGATGATCACGGGGCCGAGGCCCTGCTCGCCCTCTGAGGCGGATCGCGCGTTCCGCAATCTCTCGCTTGCCCGCGCCGCGCCGCCACTTCAACGTCGCCGCCAAAGCATGGCATTTCCCACCCTTCCCGCCGTCCTGACGCCGCGCACGTTGCGCGCCGCGGACCTGGACCAACCCGCCGCCCGGCTCCGCCTCTACGCGTGGATGCACCTCTCGCGCGCGACGGATAACCGCATCCTCGACCTCTTCCGGCAGGGCCTGATCAAGGGCACCGTCACCGGCGGCCAGGGCAACGAAGCGCTCGCCGTCTCGGTCGCGCTCCTCGCCGACAAGGCGATCGACGTGGTCTCGTTTTCGCACCGCGGACTCGGCGGCCATCTCGTCTGGAGCGGGCACCCCTGCGATCATCTCAATCAGTATTTCGCCAACGCCGAAAGCCCGACGCGCGCCCACGAGGGCAACATCCACCACGGCGATCCGTCCCACCGTTCGATCCCGATGATCAGCCATCTCGGCATCATGCTCTCGAACGTCTGCGGCGCCACCGATTCACAGCGCCGCTTCGGCCGCCCCGCGGTCGGCTTCGCGACGTTCGGCGACGGTTCGTCGAGCACCGGCGACGTGCATGAGTCGCTCAACCTCGCCTCACTGCTCTCGCTCCCGGTCGTGTTTCTGATCGAGAACAACCGCTACGCTTACTCGACGCCCGTCAGCGAACAATTCGTCGCCGGCACCGCGCTGTGGCAACGCGCCGCCGGCTACGGCATGGAGGGCTTCGCGCTCGACGCCACCGACCCCGAGGCTTGCGTGCGCACGCTCGACGCCGCGATCGCGCGGGTGCGCGCGACGTCGCGCCCGATTCTCATCGAGTGCGATACCCTGCGGCTCCGCGGCCACGCGGCCTACGACACCGGCGACTATCTCAAGCCCGGCGAGGCCGAGGGATTTTATGCGCGCGATTCGCTGCCGAAACTCCGCACGCAACTCGCCGCCACGCTCGGGGCGGCACGGCTCGACGCCGTCGACGCCGAGCTCAACGCGTTTCTCGAGGAGTGCGTGAGGGTTTCCCTCCCCGCCGCGCGCCCCACCAGCGACGATCTCGAATCCGCCGTCTTCGCCCCGCCCGCCGCGCCCATCGCGTGGCAGCCGAAGCCCGCCGCGCCCGAATCGCTCACCATCGCGCAAGCGCTCAACCACGGCCTGCGCAAAATTCTCACCGAGCGCCCCGAGTCCCTCGTGCTCGGCCAGGACATCGCGACCTACGGCGGCGCGTTCAAGGTCACCGAGGGTTTGCTCCCGGATTTCGGCCGCCCGCGCATCTTCAACACCCCGCTCGCCGAAAGCGCCTGCACCGGCTACGCGATCGGCCTCGCGCTCAACGGCCACCGGCCGATCGAGGAGTTTCAGTTCGCCGATTTTTCGACCGAGGCGTTCACGCAGCTCACACTCAACGCCGCAACGATGCACTTTCGCTCCGGCGCAAAATGCCCGCTCGTCCTCCGCCTCCCCTGTGGCGGCGGCCTCACCTTCGGATCGTTCCACTCACAGGAACTCGAGTCGGTGCTGCTCGCGATGCCCGGCTTCAAGGCGCTCTAC
>JBBRLB010000174.1:0-10275 GCA_038231575.1 Opitutales bacterium
CGTGCTCTCCTCGGCGCGCGCGCCGCGATCACCCAGGTGCTGGCGGCAGTCGCGGAGCTTGCGGTTGTGGAGCGACGCCTTCTTGGCGCGTTCGCGCGCGATGTTGCGGATGCCGGCAAGTTCCTTCCGCTCGTGCTCGTTCTCCTCGATCTTCCGTTTGATGATCTCGGCCGTCTCCTTGTTCTTGTGGAGATAGGTGTCGAGCGACTGCTGCATGAACTTGCCGATGAATTCCTTGATCGTCGCACCCCCGGGGGCGATGTTGCTGGAGCCGAGTTTGGTCTTGGTCTGCGACTCGAACACCGGTTCCTGCACGCGCACCACGATCGCGGCGTCGATCGACTGGCGCACGTCGGCGGCGTCGTAGTCCTTTTTGAAGTGGTTGCGCACCGTCTCGACCAGCGCCTCGCGAAACGCCGCGAGGTGCGTGCCGCCCATCGTCGTGTGCTGGCCGTTGACGAACGACCAATACTCCTCGCCATAATGCGCGCCGTGCGTGAGCGCCACCTCGATGTCCTCGCCCTCGAGGTGGATGATTGGGTAGAGCGGCTCGCCCGCGAGTTCCTTCTGCAACAGATCCTTCAGGCCGTTTTCCGAGCGGAACGGTTTGCCGTTCAGGGTGAGCGTGAGGCCGCGGTTGAGGAAGGCATAGTTCCACAACATGTCCTCGATGAATTCCGTGCGGAACTTGAAATCCTTCCCGAACAGCGTCTCGTCGGGCACGAACTCGATCAGGGTGCCGTTGCGTTCCTCCGTCTTCGCGACGCGGCCGTCCTTCTTGAGTTTTCCCTTCTCGAACTCGACGAGCTTCGACTGCCCGTCGCGAAACGCCGTTGCCTTGTAATCGATCGCGAGGGCGTTGACGGCTTTCTGGCCGACGCCGTTCAGCCCGACGGATTTTTGAAAGGTCTCGCTGTCGTATTTCGCGCCCGTGTTGATGATCGAGACGCAGTCGATGAGTTTGCCGAGCGGGATGCCGCGGCCGTAATCGCGCACGCGCAGGGTGCGCTCATTGAGTTCGACCTCGATCTTCTTGCCGTGGCCCATCGTGAATTCGTCGATGCAGTTATCGATCGTCTCCTTGAGCAAAACGTAGATGCCGTCCTCCGCGTGCGCGCCGTTGCCGAGCCGCCCGATATACATGCCGGGGCGCAGCCGGATGTGCTCGAGCGACGAGAGGGTTTTGATGGAGGCTTCGGTATAGGCTTGGGCCATGGCGGGAAATGAACGGAAATTTCGGGGTGTGCTGGCGCCAAGCGAGCGCCCGCGCGCCGGCGTGACAAGCGAAATTCGGCGCGCAGCGACCTTGCTTCGCCCCGTCGCGCAGCTACGCTCCCGCCCCCACTTTCTCTCCATGAAAAAACTTCTCGTCATCGGCGGTATCCTCGTCGGGCTCGGCATCATCGGCGTCATCGTGACGGCGTTTTTCCTCGGCAACATCGTCACTGCCGGCGTCAACCGCTTCGGCCCGCAAATCACGCAGACCTCCGTCGTGCTGACGAGTGCGGCCATCTCGCCGCTCAGCGGCAGCGGCACGTTAAGCGGCCTGGTGGTCGGTAACCCGAAGGGCTGGAGCGACGCCAACCTCTGCACGCTGGGCAAAGTTCACATTGAAATGGTGCCGTCCTCCCTCCTCGGCGATCACATCATCATCAACGAAATCACGATCGAGGCGCCGGAGTTCAACTACGAGACGAAGATCGTGGCGAGCAACGTCGGCGATCTCCTGAAGAACATCGAGCAACTCACCGGCAGCGCCTCGGCGCCGCCGGCGACCGCGAAAAATGGCAAGCCGATCAAGTTCGAGGTGAAAAAATTCCGGCTCCAAAACGGCTGGGTGCGCCTCGGCGTCGGCCCGGCCGCGATGCGACTCCCGATGCCGCCGGTCGCGCTCGACGACCTCGGCACGGCCCAGGGCGGCATCACGCCCGATCAGCTCGTGTTCGCAGTGATGCGGCGCGTCACGCCGAGCGTCATCGCCGCGACCACCCAAGCCGTCGGCAAACTCATTCCCACCGGCGGCGCCGCGACGGCGGAAGGCATCAAAAACGCGGGCGCCGCGATCAAGGGTCTTTTCGGCGGCGACACAAAGAAGCCGTGACGCCGGGCGCGGTTAGCGCCGCGCCTTCTCGACCCCCGACAGCAGCGCCTCGATCAGACCCCGACGACTGAGAGGTTTCGGCAGGTAATTATCCGCGCCACTTGTGAGGCACCGCTGCACCAGCTCCGGCGAATGGTCGACGCTGAGGGCGACCACACTCTCGGGGCCATCCGGATTTTTTTGTTCGCGCAGCGCCCGGCACAACGCGATGCCCGCGGAGTCCGCGCCCGCCACATCCACGAGCACGATCAACGGCCGGGTCTTCGCCGCCAACGCCAGCGCCTCGGCGTCGCTGGCGGCGACCAGCGTGGTGCAACCGCTCACGCTCTCGACGAGACCCGCGACGATGGCGCGATTGTCGGCGTTGGCATCGACGACGAGCACCTGCCAGTTCGCGCCCGCGATCCGCGAGCGCAGCAGCCATTCGCGCTGCGCCGTCGCATCGGGCTGTTCCGGCGGCTGGCCGGTGCGGGTGGCGGCGGTCGCGTTGAAACTCAGCGTGAAGGCGCTGCCCTCGAGCGGCGAGCTGCGCACGGTGATTTTTCCACCGAGCAGCGCGGCCAGCCGCTGGCTGATCGCGAGGCCGAGGCCGACGCCCTGCATCGAACCCGGCGTGTGCGCACGCTCGAACGGCTCAAACAACCGTGGCATCAGTTCCGGCGTGATCCCGCTGCCGGTGTCCTCGACGGTAAGCACAAGCCGGTGACGGTTCGCCTGAAACGGCACCGCCTGATCCGCGCGCAAAAAGACGCGCACGCGACCCCCAATCGGCGTAAACTTCACTGCGTTGCCGAGCAGATGGAGCAGGATTTGCTTCAGGATCTGCGTGTCGGTGCGCACGCACTCCGGCACGAAGCCCTCGCGGCGCAAGCTGTAGGTCAGATTTTTTTCGCGCAGCTTCACGGAAAACGCGCCGTGGATGACGACGAGCAATTCCTCGAGGTTCACCGTCTCCTCGTGCACCGGTTCCGCGAACGCATCCAGCCGCGAGAAATCCAGCATGTGATTGATCGCCTCGAGCAGCCGCAGGCCCGCCTGCTCGATGCTCGCGGCCTGCTTGCCTTCGTTCGTGCCCGCGAGGCGCTCCTTCAGCAAATCGCTGAACCCGATCACCGCCGTCAGCGGCGTCCGGAGTTCGTGGCTCATCACGCCGATGAAGTCCGCCTTCACCCGGCCCGCGCGCTCCACTTCCGCGCGCGCCGCGGCCGCCACGTCCCCCGCGCGTTTCACCGCGATCGCGTTCGCGATTTGATCGGAGATGTAGCTCAGCAACTGCCGCTCGTTTTCTCCGAGGAGATGCGGGTTGTGATAATCCTGCACGGCGATCACGCCGACCGCCCGGCCCGCGACGACGAGCGGCACGCCGAGCCACACCTGCGCCGGCACGCCATGATTCACAATCGTGCCCGCCTCGAGCAACTGGTCGGCCTTCGCCCGATCGAGCAGCAGGGGCTGGCCGCTGAAATACACCAGCTCCGTCACGCCACAGCCGATCCGGCGATCCCGCGGCGGGGAGAATTCGTCGCGCGCGTAGACAAAGCGGATCATCTGCTCGGCCTCGTCCACGAGGGCGATGAACAGATTCCGCGCCCCGATCAAACGCTCGACGATGCCGTCGATGCGGCCGAACAACGCGTCGAGCGTCGGCGCCTCGTGCGTCGCGTGCGAAATTTGAAACAGCGCGCGTTGCGTTGCCATCGGGTCGAAGCCCTCCGGCAGTTCCGCGCCGCGCGCCCGCGCCTCCTCGAAAAACACCGCCACGCCGCCGCTCATCGGCGCGAACCGCGCCTCAAGCAGCACCTCGCCGATTCTCAGGCCGTCGAACGGCGCCAGCGCCCCGCCCTCCGGACGCGGACGCGCCCGCGCAAACGGCGCCGCGCTGCCGTGCCGACGCGCCAGCAGTTTCAACGGCGGCGCCTCGCCGCCCGCGGCGCAGGCGCGCACGCGTTCGTGAAACGCCGGCTCCCGTTCGTCGTGGAGGCAGGCCAGCAGCGCCGGCCCCCGTTCCGCCGCCGCCAGTTCGCCCAGATCGATCCGCAACAACGCGAGCGCGGCGGAGTTCGCGGCGGCACAACTGATGGCGTTGGCCACCGCGGGCGACACCTCAAAAAACGCCGCCGGCGCCGGACACGCGTCCAGCAGCCGCTCGATGTCGGCGGCGATAGGCCGCGCCGCAAACTCCGGTGCGGAAAACGGGGAGCGGGAACTCACGTCTCAGATTGTAGCAGGCGGCCGGCGGAAAAAAAGCCGCGAGTGGCGGGATGTTCACTTTTGATTGCCGCGCGATCAGCCGGACTGCGCCTCCGCCCGCCACCCACCGCTGTGCCGCCGCGGACGCGCTCGCGCGTTGACGCCCTTCGCCCGCCGCGCTCCGCTGCTCGCGCATGAAAGCCACGTTCTATCTCGAAGTTTCCTCATCCTGGTGTTTTTGGTCCGAGCCCACCTGGGCCGAGCTCAAGCAGCGCTACGCCGGCCGCGTCTCCTTCGACTGGAAGATCGCGAAGATGCAGCCCTCCGACTGGCCGGTCTCGCGCGCGCAGTGTGAATGGTTTTACCGCCGGAGCGGCACAGTCGCGCGCGCGCCCTTTATGCTCAACGCCGGCTGGTTCGAGCCGGTGAAGCCCGGCGACTATCCCGCCGCGAGCTACGTCGCCGAGGCCGCGAAAGATTTCGGTTTCTCCGGCGACGAAATCCGCCTGGCCCTCTCGCACGCCGGCGAGCGCGAAGGCAAAAAGATCGGCCAGATGGCCGTCGCCGTGGCGATCGCCGCCGCCGCGGGCGGCAAGAAACTCAACGCCAAGAAACTCCGCGCCGCCGCCGAGTCCGCCAAAGTCGCCGCGCGCATCGAGGCGAGCACCGAGGAATTTTTCGCGCACCAGATCAACCAGCGGCCCGCCTTTGTGCTCACGAACGACATCGGCGACAAGGCCGTCTTCTCCGGCCTGACGAAAATCGAGCCGCTCGCCGCCACGCTCGATGCGATGCTGGCGGATGTGACCGCCTACGCCTCCTTCAAGGCCCATTTCGGCGGCCCGCCCGCGAGCTGAAGATCCGGCCGGGAAGGCGTGCGCTTCGCGGCGGGGCGGGAGAATGATTTTGTCGCGATGCTCGGTCGCGCCCCAGGCCCGCCCGCCTCGCTCGCCCCGCCCAGTGCGGCAGGATCGCAACGCGGCGGCGGCTGCCGACGCTAACGTGAATTGACCGTCGCGCCCCCTCGCGCTCCACTCTGCGCGATGCAACCCAAGTGGCGCCTCTCCCACGCGCAGGGCTACCTCAGCCTCGGCATGGTGGCCGAGGCGGCCGCGGAGCTGGAGCAAATCCCCGCGCCTGAGTGCGACGAACCCGCCGTGCTCGCGCTGCGCGTGACGGTGCTGCAGGAACGGTGCGAGTGGCCCGCCCTCCGCGTGCTCGCGGCCGAGTTGGTCCGCCGCGCGCCGCACGAAGCCGCGGGCTGGGTGACGTGGGCCTACGCCACCCGCCGGGCCGATTCGATCGTGGCCGCGGAAAAAATTCTCCTCGAGGCCGAACGCCTCCACCCGGCGGAACCGACGATCCAGTTCAACCTCGGCTGCTACGCGAGCCAGCGCGGCGCCCTCGCCGTGGCCCGCCGCCGCGTCGATCGCGCCATTGCGCTCGATCAAAAATTCGCCGAACTCGCCGCCACCGATCCGGATCTCGAACCGATGCGCGCCGTGCATCCGGACTGTCCGTCCGGCGAGTGATTTGACAGTCGACCGCGCGCCCGCCGCCATCGACCCTTCGCTCCCCACCCTCGCCTTCCCTTCGCGATGTCCCCCGCCCCGCTGCTCGAACTCCGCCGTCTCGTGAAAAGCTATGGTGGCGTGCGTGCGCTGCGCGGGGTCGATTTCAACCTGCAGGCCGGCGAGGTCCACGCCCTCCTCGGCGAAAACGGCGCAGGCAAAAGCACGCTCATCAAAACCGTCACCGGCGCGCACGCCCCGAGCAGCGGCGAAATCATCATCGCCGGGCAAACGGTTTCCGAACTCACCCCCACGACCGCCCGCGCGCTCGGCATCGCGTGCATTTACCAGCAGCCCGCCCTTTTCCCCGATCTCACGGTCGCGGAAAACATCGCGCTCCGGCTCGAGGCGGGCTCGGCGTGGCGGAAACTCGACTGGCGCGGCCGGGAGACCCGCGCGCAGGAGTTGCTCGCCCGCATCGGGGCCGCCATCGCGCCAGACGCCGAGGTGCGTGCGCTCTCGATGCCCGAGCAGCAACTCGTCGAGATCGCCTGTGCGCTCGGCGCCGGGGCGCGCATCGTCATCATGGATGAGCCCACCGCCTCGCTCACGCAGAAGGAGCAGCACCTCCTCTTCGCCGTCGTGCGCGACCTCCGGAAAAGCGGCGTCGGCGTCATCTACATTTCCCATCGCCTCGAGGAAATCTTCGCGCTGGCTGATCGCGTGACGGTGCTCCGCGACGGCGAGAGCGTGGGCACGCGACCGATCCATCGCGATCGCAGCAACGAGAGCGCCGGGCCTGGCCTCGTCACGTCGTTCGCCGCGATCAACGAGGCCGAGCTGATCCGCCTGATGGTCGGCCGCGAGGTGTCGCAGATTTATCCGGCGAGTGAATCCGCCGCGGGCGACGTCGTGCTGTCACTGCGTGGGGTCGGCTGTCGCGCGTCGGGCGTGCGCGACGTGACCTTCGACGTGCGCGCCGGCGAAGTCTTCGGCCTCGGCGGACTCGTCGGCGCCGGCCGCACCGAACTCGCTCGCGTCCTCTTCGGCCTCACCCCCGCCGACGCCGGTGAGATCCTGCTCAATGGTCAGCGCCTTGCGCTGCACTCCCCGCAAGCCGCCGTCGCCCACGGGATCGCTTACGTCCCCGAGGATCGGCGGCGCCACGGCGTCGTGCTCGACCTGCCGATCGCGCACAACATGACCATGGCGATCCATCGGAAGATTTTTCCCGGGGCCTGGCTGCGCTTCGGCGCAGAGCGGTCACACGCGCTGGAGTTCATCCGCGATCTCGCCGTGAAATGTGCCGGGCCCGAGGCACCCGGCGGCAGTCTCTCCGGCGGCAACCAGCAAAAAGTTTCCCTCGCCCGCTGGCTCGCGACGAAACCGAAACTGCTCATCCTCGACGAGCCGACGCAGGGCGTCGACGTCGGCGCGAAGAGCGAAATCCACCGCATCGTCCGCCGGCTCGCACAGGAAGGCCTCGCGGTGATTCTCATCTCGAGCGATCTCCCCGAGGTCATCGGCATGAGCGATCGGATTGGCGTGATGGGCGGCGGCACGCTCCGCGCGATCCTGCCCGGCAAATCCGATCCGCAAGTCGTGATGGCGGCGGCGCTGGGCACCGCCGAGAAAGGCGCGGCGTGAAAAAATATTTCCGCGAACTCTCCGTCGTCGGGGCGCTCGCCGCCGTGCTGCTCGGGCTCGCGATCTTCGCGCCGGCATTTTTTCAACCGCAACCGCTGCTCTCGCTGGTCACGCGCGAGGCGCCGACGCTGGTCGTCGCCTGCGGCATGGCGCTCGTGATCATCGCGCGACAGATCGACATCTCGGTGGGCTCGCAATTTTCGGTGTGCAGCGTGTGCGCCGGCCTGCTGGCCGCGCGGGGCTGGCCGCTCCTGCTCGTGCTGCCGGCGTCCACTTTGCTCGGCGCCGGGCTCGGCGCGATCAACGGCCTGCTGGTCGCCGGCCTCCGGCTGCCGTCGATCGTGGTGACGCTCGCGACGATGGTCACGCTGCGGCAGGGGCTGAATCTCGTGCGGCAGGGCGAATTCGTGAATCTGCCGGACAATCTGCAGTGGTTCGGTCTCAGCCAAAGCGCCGGCCAGTGGACGCTCGTCATCGCCGCGCTCGTCCTGCTCGTCGTGCTCGGACTTGCCATGCGGCACATCGCGGCGGGGCGCTTCGTCTACGCGGTCGGCACCGACGCCGAAGCGGCGCGGCTCGCGGGCATCCGGCCGCAGCTCGTGACGTTTCTGGTGTTCGTTTTCCTCGGCGCGCTCAGCGGCCTCGCCGCGATCATGAACATCGCGCAGTCGCCGCAGGTGCAGCCGCTGTCGGGCATGGGCCTCGAGTTGAAAGTGATCGCGGCGGTCGTCGTTGGTGGGGTCGCCATCTCCGGCGGGCGCGGAAATCTCTGGGGCGCCTTCGCGGGGTTGCTGCTCCTCGCGTGCGTGGCGCCGGCGCTCACCCACCTGCACGTGGAAGCCTATTGGGAAAAAGCCATCCAGGGCGCGATCATCTTGCTGGCCGTCGTCGCCGACGGCGTGCGCAGCCGAAAGGAGCGGAATTAACGTGACTGACCCAATCGCAAAGCCAGCGCGCAACTGGAAGGCTTTGCCCCTCTCGCACGAGATGCTGCTGCTCTACGTGCTCATCGCCGAGTGGCTGTTCTTCTACTTCGCGGGGACGACGACGAATCGTCGCGGCGTGGTGGTCGGTTTCGGCACGCTCGATCGGCAGTTCGATATTTTGCGTCACTCCTGCGAAATCGGCCTGCTCGCGCTCGCCCTCACGCCGGTCATCCTCACCGCGGGCATCGATCTTTCGGTCGGCTCGTTGCTCGGACTGTGTGCGATTTTGTTCGGCAAACTCTGGCACGACGGCGGGCTGTCGATCCCGCTCGCGGCGGCCCTTACGCTTGGGCTCGGGGCGCTCGGCGGTGGGATCAACGCCGGCTTGATCACGACGCTGCGGCTGCCGCCGCTCATCGTCACGCTCGGCACCTACTCGCTGTTCCGCGGACTCGCCGAGGCCATCACCCACGGCGCGATCACTTACACGGATTTCCCGGAGAGTTTTCTTTTTCTGGGACAGGAGCGCTGGCTGGGGCTCCCGACGCAGGCGTGGCTCTTTTTTCTCATGGCCGCGGTGGTCTGGGTGCTCGTGCATCGCACGACGTTCGGCCGATCGTTTCGGGCGCTGGGGTTTTCCCCGGAGGGCGCACGCTATGCCGGACTGCCCGTAAACCGCCGCGTCGCGATGGTCTATGTGCTCGCCGGTTTCATCGCGGCGCTCGCCGCGATCATCTACACGGCGCGACTCGGACAGGCGAAAGCCGACGCGGGCACCGGTTACGAGCTGTTCGCGATCACCGCCGTCGTGCTCGGGGGCACAAGTATTTTCGGCGGCAGCGGGAGCGTGCACGGCACGTTGCTAGGCGTCGCAGCGATTGCGGTGTTGAAGAACGGCCTCGCGTGCCTCCCCGCCGTGATGCGGATGAACGCCGCGGAGGAAATGTCCGGCCTCCTCACGGGCGCACTGCTGCTCCTGGCACTCACCGCGAGTGTGTTGCCAAAAATCTTGTCTACGCTGCGACCCAAGCGCCAACCTGCCTGACCCTTTCCCCACTCGTCTCCCCTCCCCATGAAATCCCTCCTGCTCCGCCTCACCCTTTTCCTGTGCGCCGGCCTCGTCGCCGCCACTGCCGCCGACTCGAAACTCGTCGTCGCGTTCCTGCCCAAGTCGAAGGGCAACGCCTACTTCATCTCGTGCAAGGCCGGCGCCGACAAGGCCGCGAAGGAACTCGGCGTCGAGTTGCTCTTCGACGGCCCGACCGATTCCAACGCCGCGAAGCAAAACGAAATCGTCGAAAACTGGATCACGCTGGGCGTCGATGTGATCGCCGTCGCCGCGGAAAACAAGGAGGGCATCTCCACCGCCCTCCGCAAGGCGCAGAAGTCCGGCATCAAGGTCGTGACCTACGACGCCGACTCGATGCCGGATTCGCGCTCGTTCTTCGTCAACCAGGCGACGCCGCAGGGCATCGGCTACGGCTTGATGGACGAGGCCGCGCGCCTGCTCAACGGCGAGGGCGAGTTTGCCATCATCACGGCGTCGCTGACCGCGGCGAACCAACGCGAGTGGCAGAAACACATCGAGGCCCGTCTCGCGGAAAAATATCCGAAGATGAAAATCGTCGCCGTCCGCCCCTGCGACGATCTCAAGGACAAGGCGCAGTCCGAGGCGACCGCCCTGATGAGCGCGAATCCGAAATTAAAAATGATCATGGCCATCTGTTCGCCCGGCGTCCCCGGCGCGGCCGAGGCCGTGAAGCAGGCGGGCAAGACTGGCAAAGTGAAAGTCATCGGCCTCGGCCTCCCGAACGAGAACAAGCGCTACGTCCACGAAGGCGTGACCGACAGTGTGATCCTCTGGAACACCGGCGACCTCGGCTATCTCACGATCTACGCC
>JBBRLB010000175.1:0-10259 GCA_038231575.1 Opitutales bacterium
ACGCGCGCCTTCACGCGCTTCGCGAGCCCGAGGCAATTGATCGCGCCGATCACGGAGGTCTTGATCGTTTTGATCGGGTTATACTGGTAGTGCGGCGGCGACGCCGGGCAGGCGAGATTGTAGATCTGGTCGACCTCGAATTTGAACGGATCGATGATGTCGTGGCGCACGAACTCGAAACGCTCGTGCGCGAGCAGGTGCGCGATGTTTTGCTTCCGGCCCGTGAACAGGTTGTCGATGCAGACGACTTCGTGGCCGTCCGTGAGCAGCCGGTCGCAGAGATGGGAACCAAGGAAGCCGGCGCCGCCGGTGACGAGAACGCGCATGGAGTGGAACCGTTGGGAGTTTGGCCGCGACGCGCCAGCAAAACTTCAGGGAACCGGGGGTTACGGCGAGCGGGCCGCTCGTGCGCCCGTCGAATCGATGGACCGTGCCGCCGCGCCCGCCTCGTAGCGCTCCACCCAAGCGCGGTGCCACGGGCCGTAGTCGCCGGCGTCGAGATGAGCCCGTGCCTGCGCCATCAGATCGAGGTAGAAATGGAGATTGTGGATTGTGAGCAACGTGCAGCTCAAAATCTCGCCCGCGATCGTGAGGTGGCGGAGATAAGCCCGGGAGAAATTGTGCGTATAGTTGCCCGCGCCGATCTCGCCGTCGGCCACGATCGGGCGGGCGTCGGCACGGAATTGCTCGTTGCGGAGATTGAGCGGGCCATCGGGGGTGAAGACGAGGCCGTTGCGCGCCACGCGACTCGGCAGCACGCAGTCGAACATGTCCACGCCCAGCGCGATCATTTTGAGCAACTGCGGCGGGGTGCCGAGGCCCATCGTGTAGCGCGGTTTGGTCGCGGGCAGGAAGGGCGTGGTCGCGCCGACTTGCTTCAGCATCTCCGGCTCCGGTTCGCCGACGCTCACCCCTCCGACCGCGTAGCCCGGAAAATCCAGCGCCGCGAGCGACTCCGCCGCCTCGCGCCGCAAATCATCATACGTCGAACCCTGCACGATCGCGAAGACGTGGTGCCCCGCCGCGAGAAACCCGCTGTCCGTAGCGATCTGCTTGCACTGGCCAGCCCACTTGAAACTGCGCGCGACCGCCTTCGCGCACGCCTCGCGTTCGCACGGCCATGGCGGACACTCGTCGAGCACCATCGCGATGTCGCTCCCGAGGTTCTGCTGAATGCCCATGACCTCTTTCGGGCCGAGGAAAAGTTTCGCGCCGTCGAGGTGCGAGGAAAACGCCACGCCGTCGTCGCGGATGTCGCGGAGCTTCGCCAACGAAAAAACCTGGAAGCCGCCACTGTCCGTGAGAATCGGCCCGTCCCAACCCATGAACTTGTGCAACCCGCCGAGATCGCGCACGAGCTCCGAACCCGGCCGCAGGTTGAGGTGGTAAGTATTGCCCAGGATGATCTGCGCGCCGATTTCCTTCAAGTGCACCGGCGTGATCGATTTCACCGTGCCCTGCGTGCCGACTGGCATGAAGATGGGCGTTTCGATCACACCGTGCCGCGTGGTCAGCCGGCCGCGTCGAGCAGCCGTGACTGTATCGGTTTTCAGGAGTTGAAAGTGACTAGCCATTCGAGCGCCCCACCCTGCCCGACGCTTGACCCCGCGGTCAATCCACGAGGTAGTATCGGGAAATCCGCGTGCTCCTCGTCATCGATAACTACGACTCCTTCACCTTCAACCTCGTCCAATACTTTGGGCAGTTGGGCGTGGAGCAGCGCGTCTATCGCAACAACGAGATCACGCCGGCCGAGGCCCTCGCGCTGAATCCCGCGCGCGTGCTCCTCTCGCCCGGCCCGTGCTCGCCGCGCGAGGCCGGCGTCACGCTCGACATCATCAAGGCGTTCGCCGGCAAGAAACCCATCCTCGGCGTCTGCCTCGGCCACCAATCGATCGGCCACTACTTCGGCGGCAACGTGATCCGCGCCTCGCGACTGATGCATGGCAAGACCTCGCCGATCCAGCACAAGAACACCGATGTGTTTCGCGGAATGCCGCAGGGCTTTGCCGCGACCCGCTACCACTCCCTGCTCGTCGAGCGCTCCACGTTTCCTTCGGACTTGGAAATCACGGCCGAGACCGCTGAGGGCGAGGTCATGGGCCTGCGCCACCGCACCCTGCCGATCTGGGGCGTGCAGTTTCACCCCGAGTCGATCGCCACCGAGGGCGGCATGAAAATCCTCCAAAATTTCCTCGAACTGAACTAAGTTACTCCTGTCGCACCCTATTCATGCGTTGCCCCAAGTGCACTTCCATCGAGGACAAGGTCATCGACTCCCGCATCAGCAAGGAGGGCTCGACCATCCGCCGGCGCCGCGAATGTCTCGAGTGCGGCCATCGCTACAGCACGACGGAGAACGTCGTCCGCGACGGCATGGTCGTGATCAAGCGCGACGGCCGCCGCGAGGAATTCGATCGCGAGAAACTCGTCCGCGCCGTCCGCGCCGCGTGCCACAAACGCCCCGTCGATCTCGAGCAGATCACCATGCTGGTCGAGGACGTCATGGACGCCGTTGAGGCGCAGTTCGAAAGCGAAATCCCTTCCTCGGCGATTGGGGAAGGCGTGATGCAACGGCTCCGCCGCGTCGACCAGGTCGCCTACGTCCGCTTCGCGAGCATCTACAAGCAATTCCGCGACGTGGCCGAGTTCGTCGATGAAGTGAGCGCCCTCGGCAAACCGAGGAAGGGTAACCCGAATCCGCGCTAGTCGCCGCCGCCGGTGGTGCGCCCACGGTGAATAAGTTTCGCTGGTTCTGGTTTGAACTACCGGCCATCAGCGAAGATTAGCGTCTCTCCCCATGCCTTCCGCTTCTCGCGACGATCTCCGCCGGCTGCACTTCATCAACGCGCTCTTCGGTCACGTGACCGGCAACGATCTCTACCTCGCGAACCAGATCAAGGGCGCGATCACGTTCAGCCTGGCGGAGCTCGAGGCGCAGACCGCGCTCCAACCCGAACTCGCCGCCAAGTTCGACGCCGACTTCAACGCCGCGGCCGCCGCGCTGCTCGCGAAACTCTTCTCCGATCTGCCGCGCCACGGATTTTTTCACTGGGACGCCGCGCTGACCCTCGCCTCGCCCACGCCGCTCTTCACGCGCGCTGAAATCATGGCCGGCCTGAAGCATCTCGCACCGTATCGCGCGTCGACGCTGCTCGTGACGAATCTCCGCCCCGCGCTGATTCCGCCCGGCCTCCGCGCCAC
Source organism: Opitutales bacterium (assembly GCA_038231575.1). GTDB lineage: Bacteria > Verrucomicrobiota > Verrucomicrobiia > Opitutales > Opitutaceae > CAITWF01. The sequence continues at coordinate 3,205 of JBBRLB010000175.1, forward strand.
CCCGCGCCGCAAACGCGACTACGTCGACACCCTCGCCTTCATCCACGACCTCGTCGCGGCCCGCACTGTGCGCAACGCGGAGCTGCAGCTTTTGTTTCTATAATTTTGAAGCGCAAAGACGCGAAGGCGCAAAGGCCGGAACAAAGAATCTTCTGCTCTTCGTTTGAATCTTTGCGTCTTCGCGTCTTTGCGCTTAGTCCGTTGTCCGATGCCCAAGACGATTTTCCAAAAAATCATCGATCGCGAAATCCCTGCGAATATCGAGCACGAGGACGAACACTGCATCGTCCTCCACGATATCCAGCCGCAGGCGCCCGTCCATTTGCTGATCATCCCCAAGAACGTGATCACCCGCGTCTCCGAATCGATGCCCACCGACGAGCCCGTGCTCGGCCACTTGATCTACGTCGCCAACCTCCTCGCGAAAAAACTTCAACTCGCCGAGGGCTTCCGCCTCGTGATCAACAACGGCCCACACGCGTGTGAGTCGGTCCCGCACCTCCACGTGCACCTGCTCGCGAAGCGCCAGATGACGTGGCCGCCAGGCTGAGGTCGCGCCAGCCTTTGGCCGGGGATCTCCGGTCCAAGACCGACGCTACTTCAGATATTTCGCCAGCCACGCATGGACCTCGCCGAACCAATAGCGGCTGTCTTCGCCTCGCACGATCCAGTGATAGGCGTCGGGAAACACCAGCAGCTTGCTCGGCACTTGCAGCCGTTGCAGGTAGGTGAAGTTCTCGAGTGAGTTGTTCATCGGCACGCGAAAATCCTGCTCGCCCACCGTCACTAGCATCGGCGTCACCCAGCCCGTGCCTTTGAAGTGATTGCCGAGGTAGTTCGAGGGACTTTGCTCCGTCCACACCGCACCACGCTCCCAGACGGGGCCGCCGTTGTTGAGCTCGCGATGATAAATTCCATCGCTCGTCGCCCACTGCACCGCGTGCGTCACCAGGCCGGCGTGGGAGACGATGCATTTATAGCGCGTGGTCGTCGCTTCCATCCAATTCGCGAGGTGGCCGCCGTAGCTCGCACCCGCCGCCGCTTGGCGCGAGCCGTCGATAAACGCGAAGCGCTTGATCGCTTCGTCGGCACCCTGATTGATCTCTTCGCCCGGCGTCTTGAGCGGATCGAGTTGGATCAACTGGCCGAACTCCTCGCTGTAGCCGGTGGAGCCCGTGTAATTCGTCAGCACGAGCGCGTAACCCGGCGCGGACAGCAGATGATAATTCCAACGCAGGCCCCACGAGTCTTTGAACTGCGGTGTCGGCCCGCCGTGCATCACGACCAATAGCGGATATTTTTTCGCCGCCTCGAACGCCGGTGGCTGCACGAGCAGATTGTGGATCGTCCGGCCCTTGGCGCTCGTAAATTCGAATCGCTGCGGCTTCGGCAAATCGAGCGTCGCGATCTTCGCGTCGTTGAAATGCGTAAGCACGCGCAGGCTGTTCGCCGCCGGATCGACCGCGACGATTTCCGCCGGCTGCACCGCGCTGTCGTAGGTCGCGACGAGCGCCTTGCCGCCCGCCGTCAGATTGGCAAGGCAACCTTCCTTCGGCGCATCGTGCGCGCGAACCGCCCCGCCGGCTGTCGGCACCGAGAACAGTTTCGTCTGATCGCCCGCCTCGGCGGTGAAATAAACGGTCCGACTGTCCGCGCTCAGATCAAATTTCACGACCGAGAGATCGAAGGTCGCCGTCAGCACATTGCGTTTCGCGGCGTCAAACGGCCACGGAAACGTTCCGATCCGCGAGTGGTGGTAGGTCTTGCCGTCGCCGCCTTTTTCGACCGACGCGACGAGCGTCTTCCCGTCCGGTGCAAACCGCGGCTCGCCGTAGTCATCCGCGTCGGCGGTCAGCGCCCGCGGTTCGCCGCCCGTCGCGGCCACTTCGAACAACTGGGTCGGGACGGCCTGAAACGCCGCGTGGTTCTTGTTCGTGACCGCCGCGAAGACGACCGACGCTCCGCCCGGCGCCCACACCGCCGGCAAATCTTCGCCCGTGTCCACGTCCTTGCCGCCGAAGCCCGGCATCGCCGCGAGCTTCGAGCCCGCGAGAAGATCTTTCGCCCTCGCGCCCGTCTTCGCTTCCTGCACGAAGAGATGCGCCTTCTTTTCATCGAGCCACTGGTTCCAATACTTGATCGGGAAGCCTTCGTAAGCGCGCACGTTGTATTTGCGATCCTTTACCGCCTTCGCCGCTTTCTTGTTCGCCTCCTCGTCCATCGCGCCGGGAAACACGTCGCTCACGAACAGCAGCCGCGTGCCGTCCGGACTCCATTTCGGCGAACGCGCGCCGGCCGTCAGCGCCGTCACGCGCTCCGCTTCGCCGCCCCGCGCGAGATCGAGCACGTAGAGTTGCGCCGCATCGTCGCCATCGCGCTTGCTCGAAAACGCGATCCGCGTCGCATCCGGACTCCAGTCCACGCCGCTCTCGGCCGCCTTGGTCTGCGTGAGTTGTCGCGGAGCCGCGCTCCCCTCGATCGGCACGATCCATAAATCCGCCGATTGCTCCTTTGCATCGTAGGCCGGCGCCGTGACGAGAAACACGGCCCACTTGCCGTCCGGACTCGGCACGGGCGCGCCGACGCGTTTCAGCAGCCAAAGGTCTTCGTGCGTAATCGTTTTCTTGGCCGGCACGGCTGCGCTCACACCGCCACACACCGCCGCCAGGAGGAAAAACACCGAGGGGAATTGGAGTTTCATGCGTCGACTTTTCGCGCCCGTTCACAGCGAAGCCACCAAAAACTTTTCCGCTCGTCGCGCTTCGACGGCATCTCATCGAAAAGATGTAACGATCCCCGGCTACCCGTGTTTTCCTCCCGGCCGGCCCACCTCACGCCCCCCTTCATGGACTCTCTCTGGCAGGACTTCCGCTACGCTTTGCGCGGCCTGCGCAATCAGCCAGGCTTTGCCGCGCTCGCGGTGCTGACCCTCGCCCTCGGCATCGGCGCGACGACGACGATGTATAGCGTGATCTACAACGTCCTCTTCGATCCGTTTCCCTACGTTGACGCGAACAAAGTCGTCGCCTTCCAAATCCGCCAGGCCGACCGCGCCAACCAGCCCGGCCGATCGTTTTTTCAAACACCCGAGTGGCTCGACTACAAGGAGCAGAACCACGTGTTCGAGGAGTGCATCGCGACCAGTCCCGAGGACGTGCTCCTCACGACCACGGAAGGCACGCTGCAATTTACCGGGGCACTGGTCTCGGCCAATATGTTCACCTTCCTCGGCGTGCCGCCGCTCTACGGCCGCGGACTCTCCCCCATCGACGCAAAGTCCGGCGCGCCGCCCGTCTTCGTCATGGCTTACAAAATGTGGACGAAGCACTACAACTTCGACCCATCCGTCGTGGGCCGCACGTTTACGCTGAATCGCGTTCCTGTCACGTGCGTCGGCGTGATGCCGCGGCGCTTCACGAAGATGGATGCCGACCTCTACCGGCCCATCATTATGGATCGCGCGAATGCGGCGCTGCAGGAACAGTATTTCATGTTTCAGGCGCGCCCGAAGCCAGGGATCACGCTGGCGCAGGTCGAGGCCGACATCAGCGTGCTCGCGAAGCAAATCGCGAAGGTCTATCCAAACAACTATCCGGAGAACGGAAAGTTCGTCGTGAAGGCCGTGAGCTGGGTCGACAATGTCATCGGCCCGTTTCGGAAAACGCTCACCACGCTCGGCGCCGCCGTCGCGCTGCTGCTGCTCATCGCCTGCACGAACGTCGCCAACCTCCTCCTCGCGCGTGCCACCATCCGCGAAAAGGAAATGGCCATCCGCTCGTCGCTCGGCGCCGGCCGCTGGCGGCTCATTCGGCAACTCTTGATCGAGAGCCTCGTCCTCGCGTTGCTCGGCGCCGTCGTCGGCAGCGCGTTCGCGTTTTTCGGGGTGAAGGCCCTCGTGGCGTTCATTCCCGACGGCTCGATTCCGAAGGAAGCGGTCATCCACCTCAATGCGCCCGTGCTCGCGTTCAGCCTCGCCGTCGCCGTGTTCACCGCGGTCGCCTTCGGGCTCGTCCCCGCCCTGCAAACCGCCCGGATTGATCTCGTCGAACCGCTCAAGGACGGCGGCAAAGGCGCGAGTGGCGGCTTCCGTCGCGGCAAACTCCGCAGCGGCCTCGTCGTCGCCGAGGTCGCGCTTTCCCTCCTGCTCCTCGCCGGCGCCGGCCTGTTGATGCGCAGTTTCGTCAAGCTCACCACCGTCGATCTTGGTTTCGACCCCAGCCATCTGCTCGTCTCCCGGATACCGCTGCCAAGCGGCCAGTATGAAACCGCGGCGGCAAAGCAGCTCTACTTCACCCACCTGGTCGCCCGCGTGCAGGCGTTGCCCGGCGTCGTGGCCGCCGGCGCCGTCACTTCCTGGCCCGCCTTCGGCGGCCCGCGCTGCGAGGTCGAGGTGCCCGGCCAGACGCACACCGAGCGCTGGGACACACTGATGTCACTCTGCACTGACGGTTATTTTTCGGTGGTCGGGTCGCGGTTGCTGCGCGGCCGGTTCCTGACCGAGGTTGAGGTCAACAGCGCCCGCAAGGTCGCCGTCGTCAACGAGGAGTTCGCCAAACGCTACCTCGGCAAAAACGATCCCGTCGGGCAGATGGTGAAATTCAAACGCCTCCTTCCGCCGCCTGCGCCTCCCGCCAGCGCCCCGGGTGCTGGTGCGCCCGCCGCGGCGGCGCCGCCCGACGATCCGGCGTTCGAAATCATCGGCGTCGTCGCCAACAACAAGAATCGCGGTCCGCAGGAAGCCACGATCCCCGAGGCCTTCGTGCCGCATTCCGTCACCAGTCAGTTCGAGCGTGGCCTGATCCTCCGCACCGCCGGCAATCCCTCCGCTCTCGTCAACGCGGTCCGCCGCGAAATCTGGGCGCAGGACCGCGCCGTCGCCGTGACCGACCTCAACAGCCTCGATAAATTCCTGCGCGACTACACCTACGCCACCCCGCGCTTCAGCCTGCTCGTGCTCGGCGTGTTCGCGGTCGTCGGCCTGATCCTCGTCGGCCTCGGCATCTATAGCGTGGTCGCCTACACCGTATCGCGGCAGACCCACGAAATCGGCATTCGCCTCGCGCTCGGCGCCACCCGCGCGGATGTGATGCGTCTCGTGCTGCGGATGGGCCTCGGGCTCGTGCTGCTCGGCGCGATCACCGGCCTGCTCGCGAGCGTCGGACTGACGCGCGTGCTCACTCTCACGAACGCGCTCTGGCAAGTCCCACCGAACGATCCCCTGACGCTCGCCATCGTGTTCGGCGTGATCGTCCTCGCCGGCTTTTCCGCCTGCTACATTCCCGCCCGCCGCGCGACCACGGTCGATCCGATGGTGGCACTCCGCCGCGAGTAGGTCAGGTCTCTGACCTGCGCCCAAAACACGTGCAATCTCCGATGGGGCAGGTCAAAGACCTGCCCGACCTCAAAGGCGTTGTCGTCAGCTGCGCGCTTCGAACGCCCCATCCGCGCGTTTCGCGATCAGGCGCTTCAGCTCGAGCATCATCAATGTCGCCGAGAGCTGCGCCGGCGCCAGTTCCGCTTGGGCCGCAAGCGCGTCGACCGCGAGGATCGCTCCGCCACGGAAGCATTCATAAACGCGCGCTTCGTCCGCCGTGAGATTCGCGGGCTTCCCCGCCGCCACGTCCGCGGGTTTTTCGCCGATCGGCTGGGGCCGCAGTCCGTCGAGATAGTTCAACTCGGACAACACATCGTCGATCCCCGAGCACAACGTTGCGCCATCGCGAATCAACTGATGGCACCCCGCGCTCGAATTCTGATCGATGCGTCCGGGCACCGCGAAGATCAGCCGCCCCTGCTCCCCCGCAAACCGCGCCGTGATCATCGCGCCGCCGTCGACATCGCTCTCAACCACAATCACCGCCTCGCTCATGCCGGCGACAATCCGGTTGCGCATCGCGAACGACTGCCGGTCCGCGCGCCTTCCAAATGGAAACTCCGACAAAATCGCACCGCCCTCCGCCTCGATCCGGCGATAAAGGTCCAAATTTTCCGGCGGATAAATCAGATCGATGCCGGTGCCGAGGACCGCGGCCGTTTTCCCGCCGACGGAGAGTGCGCCTTCGTGCGCCGCGGTGTCGATGCCACGCGCCAGTCCGCTCACCACGCAGAAGCCCAGCCGCGCGAGCTCGGCGCCGAATTTTTTCGCCGTCGCCTGACCGTAGAGCGTCGTCCGCCGCGACCCGACGATCGCGACGCATGATTGGCCGAATTCGTAGCGCCCTTTTCGATAAAGCCCGATGGGCGGATCGTTGATTTCTTTCAACAGCCGCGGATAAGCCGCGTCGCGCGTTGTGATGAAATCCCCGCCGCTCTTCGCCATCCGCTCTTCCTCCCGCGCGAGGTTGATGTGCTCGCGCCAGGCGCCAAGACTCGCGCTGATCACCGGGCCGACACCCTTCACCGCCTCGAGCTGGCGTTTGCCCGCCGCGAGCACCAGGCGCGGATCGTCACCGAGCTCAGCGAGCAGCCGGTTGAGCGTGATGGGGCCGATGTTCGGCAGCGCGTTCAGGACGAGAAACGCCTGCCGTTCGGTCAGCTCATCGCTCATTGGCAGGATCGCGCAAGACCGGGGCAAGGAAGTCGAGTAACTGTGTTACCTGAACCGCGGTATGCCCGTGCGCCCGCGCAAGCGCGTCCGCCGCCAGCCCGTGCCACACGACCCCGCGCGCCGCCGCGAGGAGGGGTTCGCGCGGCGTCTGCGCCAGCAGGCCGCCGATCAAGCCCGCAAGCAAATCGCCGCTGCCACCGCGCGCGAGCACCGGTCCGCCAAAGAAGGAAGAATAAGTCGCGACCGTCTTTGACGGGCGACTCGACGCCGGTCGGAGACCCGCGCTGCTGCTAATCCGCGTCACCGGTCCCTTCAACACGAGCATGGCCCCGACCGGCACGTCCCCCGAAATGCGCTCGTATTCCCCCGCGTGCGGCGTGAGCACGCGCGGCGCCAAGCCCGCCCGCACCACGTCCGGCTGCAACGCGTCCGCATCGAGCACGAGCGGCACGCGCGACGCCTTGGCGATCGTGGCCAGCAGCGCGAGCGTCTCGGGCTCGCGACCGAG
>JBBRLB010000176.1:0-10176 GCA_038231575.1 Opitutales bacterium
AACGAGGGCCGTCGGATTTGTTATGTTTTGCCGGCGGCCCTTTTTCTGAAACGGAATTTAGCGCGAAGACGCGAAGTGGGCAAAGGTTTGCCAAGTCTGACACTGTGACTTCGCAAAACTGGGCGCGCATTGCTTCGTGGCGTTTGGTTCAAATTTCGACGCCTTTCCTTTTTTGCGCCTTCTGCGCCTTTTTGCGGCTAATGATACCGTTCGCTCGAAGGCGCGCCTTCGAGCGGCGGCCCTCCAGACTTTGATTGGCCGCAAAGAGGCGCAAGAGGCGCAAAAATTTGGACTGAGCTGGGGTGAAATTTCCTAATCTGCCGCTGTGGAATATTCGCCCGGTCTGATGGGGCGTTGGGGATTACGCGGCCGATCTCGGAGTGGCAGGCGTAAAGCCTGCCCTACAATCCGGTTCGTTTTTTTGCGCGGTCTGCGTCTTTTTGCGGCTACTGATTTCGTTCGCTCGAAGGCGCGCCAAGAGCGGCGGCCCGACAAAAAGGCGCGCGCGGTGGCGTTCACTTGGCCGGGTGCGCGGTGCTGGCCGCAGCGGCGGCCTCGGCTTCGGCTTCGATCTCGGCGACCGGCTTGGGCGACAGATACTTTGTGAACCGCTCCATGTAGAGATAGAAGACCGGCGTGATGTAGAGCGTGAGCGCCTGCGATACGATCAGGCCGCCGACGACCGCGAGGCCGAGGCTGCGGCGGGCTTCGGCGCCGGCGCCCCAGCCGAGCGCGATCGGCAGTGTGCCGGCCAGCGCCGCGAGTGTGGTCATCATGATCGGACGGAAACGCACGACGCAGGCCTTGAAGATTGCTTCCTCGGCCGGGCGCTGGCGTTCACGGCGTTCAGCGAGCGCGAAGTCGATCATCATGATCGCGTTTTTCTTCACGATGCCAATGAGCATGATGAGGCCGACGTAGCCATAGAGGTTCAGTTCCTGGCCGAAGATGAGCAGCGTCACGAGCGCGCCGAACGTCGCCGCCGGCAGACCGGAGAGAATCGTGATCGGGTGAATGAAGTCTTCGTAGAGAACGCCCAGCACCAGGTAGATGGTGAGCACGGCGATCAGCAGCATCACGCCGAGGCCCTGCAATGAACTGGTGAAGGCGGCGGCGGTGCCTTGGAACGTCCCGTTGACCGTCGCGGGCAATTCCGCGGCGGCGATTTTCTCAATGCCGCTCGTGACTTCGCTGAGCGACACGCCGGGCGCGAGGTTGAAGGTGATCGTCGTGGACGGAACCTGACCGAGGTGCGTGACGGAAAGCGGGCCGACGGTCGGCTTCAATTTCGTGATGGCTTCGATCGGGATGAGTTTTCCGTCGCGGTTGCGGAGGTAGAGCAGCGACAGCGAACGCTGGTCGCGCTGAAACTCGTCCTTCAACTGCAGGATGACGAAGTATTGGTTGGTCGGCGTGTAGATGGTCGAGACCTGGCGCGAGCCGAAGGCGCTGTAGAGCACGTCCTCGACCTGCTGCGCGTTGAGTCCGAGCGCGGAGGCCTTGTCGCGATCGATGTCGACGATGAGCTGCGGGCTCGTGGCGAGGAGATCGGAGGTGACGTCCACGATGCCGGGGATCTCCTTCACCTTGTCCATGATCACGGGGGTGACGCGATAGAGGTCCTTGAGGTTGGCGCCGTAGAGCGTGTATTGATAGACCGAGGAGGAACCGCGGCCGCCCAGGCGGATACTCGGTGGCACCTGCGGAAACACGCGCACGCCCGGCACGCCGGCGAGATCGCGGCGCAGTTGGGCCACGACTTGATCGGCGGGCGGACGCAGCTTGCGGTCGATCAGATTGACGAACATGCGGGTGCTGTTGCTGCTGCTAAAACCGCCACCGACCGACATCGAGAACATCCCGATATACTTATTCTTGATCAGGATGTCGCCGATTTGCCGCTGGTAGCGCACCATCGCCTCATACGACACATCCTGCGCCGCTTCCGTCCCGATGCTGATGCGGCCGTTGTCCTCGGTGGGAATGAAACCCTTCGGCACCGCGACGAGGAGCCAGGCGGTGAGCCCGACCATGGACAAGGCGACGAGCAGCGTGAGGAACCGGAAGCGCAGGGCGAGTTTGAGCGTGCGCTCGTAGAAGCCCAGTCCACCTTGGAAGATGCGCTCGAGGGTGTTGTAGACCACGCCGTGCCGGACGTTGTGCTGCACGGGCCGCAGGAAACGACTGCACAACATCGGGGTGAGGGTGAGCGAAATGAAGCCCGAGACGAGAATCGCGGAACTGATCGTCACCGCAAACTCGTGCAGCAACCGGCCCATGATGCCCCCCATGAAGAGCACCGGGATGAACACCGCGACCAGCGAGATCGTCATCGAGATGATGGTGAAGCCGATTTCGCGCGAGCCCTTGAGTGACGCGGCCATGACGGGTTCGCCGTTTTCGATATGCCGGACGATATTCTCGAGCATGACGATCGCGTCGTCGACGACGAAGCCGACGGACAGCGTGAGCGCGAGCAGTGAGAGATTATCGATTGAGAAATCGAAGAAATACATCACGGCAAACGTGCCGATGACGGCGATGGGCATGGCGACGCTGGGAATCAGCGTGGCCGACAGCGTCCGCAGGAACATGAAGATCACGAGGACGACCAGGCAGATGGCCAGGACCAGCGTGAATTTCACGTCGCGCACCGAATCGCGGATGGACATGGTGCGGTCGATCAGGATCTCGAGGTTGATCGCGGCGGGGAGTTGCGCGCGAAAAGAGGGCAGCAAATCCTTCACGCCGTCGGCGACCTTGATCGTGTTGGTGCCGGGTTGGCGCTGCACGAAGAGTTGGACACCGCGGATGAGTTTCCCTTCGTGCGCGACCCAGCTCGTGGACTTGTCGTTCTGCACGCTATCGACGACGTCGCCGAGATCGCCGAGGCGGACCGGGGCGCCGTTGCGATAGGCGACGATGACGTTGCGAAAACCTTCGGCGCTCTTCAACTGGCCGGTGGCCAGCAGCGTGACGGACTTGTTCGGGCCGTCGATGGTGCCGGCCGGAAGGTTGACGTTGTTGGTGTTGAGGGCGGTCCGGACTTCGTCGATGCCGATGCCGCGGGCGGCGAGGGCGCGCGGATCAAGCTTCACGCGCACCGCGTATTTTTGCGAACCGTAGAGCTGCACTTGCGCGACGCCATCGACCGTCGAGATGCGTTGGGCGAGCATCGTCTCCGCATACTCGTTGACCGTGGAGAGGGGCAACGTCTCGGAGCTGAGTGCGAGCATGATCACGGGTTCGTCGGCGGGGTTCGATTTGCTGAACGACGGCGGGCTCGGCATATCCTGCGGGAGCCGGCGCTGCACGGCGGAGATGGCGGCCTGCACATCCTGCGCGGCGCCGTCGATCGAGCGGTCGAGATTGAACTGGAGCGTAATGCTGGTGCGGCCGAGGGAACTCGACGACGTCATCGAGTCGATGCCGGCGATCGTCGAGAGCTGTTGCTCGAGCGGGGTCGCCACCGATGAGGCCATGACCTCCGGGCTCGCGCCGGGCAGGTTGGCATTCACATTGATCGTGGGAAAATCGATGTTCGGCAGATCGCTCACGGAGAGCGTGCGGTAGGCCATCAGGCCGAAGATCGTGATGCCCGCCGTGACCAGCGTGGTCATGACGGGGCGGCGGATGAACAGTTCGGGAATGTTCATAGGTCTTGTTTTTTGCCCTTACCTTTGCCCTTGCCGCGCCCGGGGCTGGGGCCGGACGCCGCGGCGCCGTCGGCTTGCTTGATTTCCACCGGTTTGCCGGGAATCACTCGAAGCTGCCCATCGGTGACGACCACGTCGCCTTCCGCCAGCCCCTTGGTGACCACCGCATCGGCATCGAGCGTGCGCTCGATGGTCACTTCGCGCAGCTCGGCGATATTTTCCTTGATGACGAAAACGTGCTGGCCGGTTTGCGAGGTCTGCACGGCGCTGCTGGCGACCACGAGCACCTCGGGCGCGGCCAGCGTGACGGCGACGGTGGCGAACTGCGCGGGCCAGAGGCGGTGTTCGTGATTGTCGAACGTGGCCTTGAGTTTCAACGTGCCGGTGGACGCATCGACGGTGTTGTCCATGAAGGTGAGTTCGCCCTTCTCGGGGGTGGTGTCGAGACCCGGCGGCACTACGCTGACCTCGAGCATTTTGTCGGTGCGGTAGCGGGCGAGGATGGAGAGATAATGCTGCGGCACGCCGAACGTCACGTAAATCGGGCTGAGCTGATTGATGGTGACCATCGCGCCAACGTCGTTGGCGCGGACGAGGTCGCCCTCGTGGACGCTCAGGTTGCCGGTGCGGCCGGAAATCGGAGCGCGGATCGAGCAATATTCGAGTTGGAGCTTGGCGTTGGCGACGGCAGCGTCGCTCGCGAGCGACTGGGCGGCGAGGGCGCGCTCGTTGTCCTGAATCTGTTGGTATTGCTCCTTGGAGACCATCGATTCGGCGCTGAGCTTTTGGTAGCGCGCGACCTGCATGCGGGCGTTCTCCAACTGAACCTTGAGTTTTTCGCGGTCGGCTTGGGCGGAGGCGAAGGTGTTTTGCAGCGGACGCGGATCGATTTCGAAGAGGAGGTCGCCTTGCTTCACGTCCTGACCTTCCTTGATGTCGATTTTCTGGAGCGAGCCGGTGATTTGGGAGCGGATGACGGAGGAACGGATCGGTTCGACGGCGCCGATCGCGTCGATCAAGATCGGGACGACTTTTCTGTGCACTTGCCCGACGAGCACCGGGGCAGGGCCGCCGCCGCCGCGACCGCCTTTGCCACCACCACTACCTTTGCCACCGCCGTCCGCGGTTTGGGCGGCTTTTTCGCCGCAGCCCGCGGTGCCGGCCAGCAGCGCGAGAGTGAGGAGGCAAGCGAGCCAGGGGTTCGGGCGATGCAGCGGCGAAAACGAAGCGGATATCATGGAAGAGTGGGTGGCAGACGAACGAAGTCCGCGATTCGGGGGGCAGGACGAATTAGCGGAGAGGAAGGTTGCGACGAAATCCCTTCGGCGAGAAGCTTCAAACGCGATCGCGCGTGGGGGCGGCGGAGCAGGCCGCGAGCCCCGGAAATGCGGGTGAACCGGCTGCCGTGCAATGGTCTTCGAGGTTCGGCCCGTGGGCGGGCCAGCGAGGGGGCCGTCATACCCAAAGCTTTTCCTTGCTAGCGCGGGGCGCGAAGATTTCCTTTGGAAGAATTTTTCTCCATGAAAGTCCTCGTCGCCGATAAGATCTCACCCAAAGGAGTCGCCTACCTGCGTGCGCAGCCGGGCATCGAAGTCGTCGAGGCTTACGGCTCCTCCCCAGAGAAGGTGCTGGAATTGGTGAAGGACGTGCATGCGATCGCCGTCCGCTCGGAAACCAAGATCACCGCCGCGGTTTTCGCCGCCGCGCCGCTCCTCAAGGTTGTCGGGCGCGCCGGCGTCGGCGTGGACAATGTCGATGTCGAGGCGGCCACCGAGCACGGCGTCGTGGTGATGAACACGCCCGCCGGCAACACCATCGCGACCGCGGAGCTCACGTTCACGCACATCCTTTGTGGCGCGCGTCCGGTGCCCCAGGCCGCGGCGTCCATGAAGCGGGGCGAGTGGGATCGGAAGAGTTTTTCGGGCATCGAGCTGTTCAAGAAGACGCTCGGCATCGTGGGCCTCGGCCGCATCGGTGGCGAAGTCGCGAAGCGCGCGCAGGCGTTCGGCATGCGCGTGCTCGCCTACGATCCGTATCTCGCGCCGAGCCGCGCGAAGGCGATGCAGGTCGAGGGCGTCACGCTGGATGAACTCCTCAAGCAGTCGGACTACATCACGGTCCACATGCCGATGACGGACGACACGAAATACATGATCGACGAGGCCGCCTTCGAGAAGTGCAAGAAGGGCGTCCGGATTTTCAACTGCGCGCGCGGCGGCATCGTGAAGGAGACGGCGCTGATCGCCGCGCTCAAGAGCGGCAAGGTCGCCGCCGCGGGCTTCGACGTGTTTGAGGACGAGCCGCTCGCGAAGGACAGCGAGCTCCGTTCGCTCCCGAACGTCACGCTGACGCCGCATCTCGGCGCCTCGACCGCCGAGGCGCAGGAATCCGTCGGCATCGAAATCGCCGAGCAAATCGCCGACGTGCTCAACGGCGGCGTGATCCGCAACGCCGTCAACGTTCCCTCGATCGACGCCGCGGCGTTGAAGGTGCTCGGGCCGTATCTCGATCTCGGCGCGAAGCTCGGCACGCTCGTGCAGCAAATCGCGCCGGCCCAGATCGCGAAGCTGACCGTCACGTATTGGGGCAAGCTGATCGATCTCGATTCCAATTCCGTCACACGCGCGATTGAGCGCGGTTACCTGCGCCGCATCAGCGGCGAGGCGGTGAATTTCGTCAATGCACCGGTGCTGCTCGAGCGCCTCGGCATCAGCGCGCAAGTCATCAAGTCGACCGACGATTCCGGCTACACGGAGTTGATCCAGGTCGAGGCCGTTGCGCCCGATGGGAAAACGTTTTCCGCCGCCGGCACGTTAATCGGCAAGGGCAACCAGCCGCGCATCGTCAGCATCAACGGCCGCGAGGTCGAGGTGCTCGCCGACGCCAAATTGCTCGTCCTCGAAAACATCGACCAGCCCGGCATGGTCGGCACGATCGGCACGATTCTCGGTCGCGACAAGGTCAACATCGCCGACATGTCGCTCAGCCGGCTGACGCCGGGCGGCACTGCCTACATGGTGGTGCGCGTCGACAGCGAGCCGAGCGAAGCCGCCCGCCAGGAGATCAAGGGCCACCCCGCGATCAAGATGGCGAAATTCGTGCAGTTGTAACGCCGCCTCGTGTTCACGCCGCTCCTCATTGTCGCCGTCATCGGATATCTGTTGGGCTCGCTGCCCTTCGGCTATCTCGTGGCGCGCGCGAAGGGCGTGAACATCTTCGAGGTCGGTTCGAAAAATCCCGGCGCGACCAATGTGCGCCGCGTGCTCGGCAACGGGCCCGGCAATCTCGTGCTCGTGCTCGATGCGCTCAAAGGACTCCTCGCGGTCGCGGTGGGATATTTTCACCTGACTTTCCACGCGGACGGCTCGCTGGCCGCTGCGACGATCGATTACGGGACGGGCGCCGATCCGACGCGGGCGATTGTGGGCCTCGTGGCGGCGATGCTCGGTCATAGCTTTTCGTGTTTCACCCGGTTTCGCGGCGGCAAGGGCGTGGCGACGGGCGCGGGCGGATTCATCCTGCTGTTTCCCGAGGGCGCGGGGATCGCGTTTGTCGCGTGGGCGGTGGTCGTGCTGCTCTCGCGCTATATCTCGCTCGGCTCGATGGTCGCGGCGGCGACGCTGCCGGTCTCGGCGTATTTTCTGCACCGGTCGGCGCTGGTGATCGGGGTGTCGGTCGGGGTCGCGGCCTTTGTTGTCCTCCGCCACCGCGCGAACATTTCTCGTCTGCTGGCCGGCACTGAAACCAAAATTGGCCAGAAGAAAACCGCCAATCCCGCACCATGAGCGCACCTACGACGGTCAACATCGGACTATGCGGCTTCGGCACGGTGGGGCAGGGCGTCTGGAAACACCTTTCGGCGAACCGCGCCGAGCTGGAGTCGCGCCTCGGCGTGAAACTCAATCTCGCTCGCGCCGCCGTTCGCGATCTCAAGAAGACGCGGTCGGTCAAAATTCCCGCGCGCAAGATCACCCGTGACCCGCTCGCCCTCGCGACCGATCCGAAGATCGACATCGTGTGCGAGTTGATGGGCGGCACGACGCTCGCGCGCAAAGTCACGCTCGCGGCGTTGCGCGCGGGGAAGATCGTGGTCTCAGCGAACAAGGCGCTCATCTGCGCTCACGGCGCGGAGATTTTCGCGACGGCGCAGAAACACGGCGGGCATTTCTTTTTCGAGGCGTCCGTCGCCGGCGGCATTCCGATCATCAAGGCCGTCCGCGAGGGCCTCGTTGCGAATCGTTTCCCGCGCATCTACGGCATCCTGAACGGCACCTGCAATTACATCCTCACTCAGATGGAGGAGAACGATGCGTCCTACGCCACCGTGCTCGCCGATGCGAAACGGCTCGGCTACGCCGAGGCCGACGAGTCACTCGACGTCGACGGCTGGGATACCGCGCACAAGGCGAGCGTCCTCGCGTGGCTCGCCCACGGCGTCTGGGTCAAAACCGATCAGATGATCGTCGAGGGCATCTCGCGCATCACGCCGGCGGATTTCAAAAACGCCTCCGTGCTCGGCTTCGGGATCAAGCTGCTGGCCGTCATCACGCGCGATTTTTCCAAGAACGAACTTTCCGTGCGCGTGCACCCGACGCTGTTGCCCGAGGGCAACGTCGTTGCGAACGTCAGCGGTGTGTTCAACGCGGTCTCGGTGAAAGGCGATGTCGTCGGCACCACGTTCTACAGCGGACGCGGCGCCGGGCAGGACGCGACCGCGAGCGCCGTCATCAGCGACATCGCAGACGCCGCCGCGCTGCTCCGCTTCGGCAAGGGCGCGCATCTCAACAGCGAAGTCCGCACCGAGGCCTGCAAAGATTGCCGGCTCGCGCCGCCCGAGAGCATTCGTTCGCGCTATTATCTCCGCCTCACCGTCAAGGACCAGCCCGGCGTGCTCGCGCGCGTCGCGTCGGTCATGGCGAAACACCACGTGAGCATCGCGAGCGTCATCCAGCATCCCGCGGAGCGGGCGGGCGCGGCGTCGCTCGTGCTCACGACGCACGAGAGCAACGAGCGCGCGATGGGCGCGACGCTCCAGCAGCTCACCGCGCTTTCAAGCACGCTGGATGAGCCGGTGTTGCTCCGCATCGGCGATTTCAACGACTCGTAATTTTCTCCACCCTGACATGGCCCGAATCGTCCAGAAATATGGCGGCACCTCCGTCGGTGACGTCGACCGCATCAAAAATGTCGCGAACCGCATCAAGGCGTTTCGCGATGCCGGCAACGAAGTGGTGGTCGTCGTCTCGGCCCGCGCCGGCGTGACGAACGAACTCATTGCGCGCGCGAAAGCCGTCAACCCGAACCCGAGCGAGCGCGAAATGGATCAGCTCCTTTCGATCGGCGAACAAGAGACGATTGCGCTGACCGCGATGGCGCTGCATGGCATCGGCGTGAGCGCCGTGAGTTACACCGGCGCGCAGGCCGGCATCTTCACCGACAAGGTCCACACGAAGGCGAAGATCAAAACGATCAATGCGGCGCCGCTCGAAAAAGATTTGAAAGCGGGCAATGTGATCATCGTCGCGGGCTTCCAAGGTATCGACGAGGAGGGCCAGATCACCACCCTCGGTCGGGGCGGCTCCGATCTCACGGCCATCGCGCTCGCGGCCGCGATCAAGGCCGACAAGTGTGAGATCTACACGGACGTCGATGGCGTTTACACCGCCGACCCGCGCGTCGTGAAGGACGCGAAGAAGTTGCCCGAAATTTCCTACGATGAGATGCTCGAACTCGCGTCGCTCGGCTCGAAGGTCATGCAGACGCGCTCGGTCGAGTTTGCCGCGAAATACGGCGTCGTCTTTGAAGTCCGCTCCTCGTTCAACAACAACCCAGGAACCATCGTGAAACAAGAAGTCGCCTACATGGAAAAGGTCGTCGTCCGGGGCGTCGCCGTCGACAAGGACCAGGCCAAGCTCGTCGTTAGTAACATCGCCGACAAGCCCGGCACCGCCGCGAAAGTTTTCCGCGCGCTTGCCGACGCGAACGTCAACGTCGACATGATCGTCCAAAATATTGGTCGCGGCGGCGTGGCGAATCTCACGTTCACCGTCCCGCAAACCGAGACGGCGAAAGCGCAGAAGGCGCTGATCACCGTGTTGAAGGAAGTCGGCGGCGAAGTGACCGTCGACGAAAAGATCGCGAAGCTATCGGTGGTCGGGGTCGGCATGCGCACCCACAGCGGTGTGGCGGCCACGCTCTTCGACGCGCTCGCCAAGGCCAGCGTGAACCTCGAACTCATCAGCACCTCCGAGATCAAAATCTCGGTCGTGATCGCAAGGGACAAGGCCGATGAGGCGGCGCGCGTGGTGCACGCGGCGTTTGGATTGGAGAATCTCTGAGTTTCGACCGAATGGACCGAATGAAACAAAATAGCCGTCTGCATTCGGTCTATTTTGTTCGTCCGGTCTAAACCGAGTTCATGAAGTTCCTCTCTACTCGCGGCCAGACCCCCGCGCTCGGATTTTCCGATGCAGTCGCCACCGGGCTCGCGCCGGACGGTGGGTTGTTTCTGCCCGTGTCA
>JBBRLB010000177.1:0-10156 GCA_038231575.1 Opitutales bacterium
AAACATCGCGGGGCCCGTCCTTCATCGGGCAGGCGCCGCTGGCCGGGAGCAACTCCCGGCCCTTATCGGCCGGTCTCGGACCGGGGAAACAAGCCTCATGAGCGCAGATAAGCGGATCATGAGCGGAGATGAACGGATGATGAGCGGAGATAAGCGCTTCGTGCCGGGGTCCACACCCCAGAGCGCGAGCCCAGCGGGATTGCTCGCGAAAGGAGGGAGCTAAGATTACGGACGGCCGGAAGTCGGTCTTCGGCCATTCGTTCTCAGTCTTCCGTTTCTCTGCGCTCTCTGCGTGCTCCTGTAAAATCCGGTTCGAAACCAAGGCAGTTTTTACAGGAGGTCGCAGAGGTCAAGGCAACGAGGACAGGGGACGGAAGGCGAAGGATAAGATTACGGGCGGGCGGGTAGGCGAACGGCGCTTGGGGATTGTGCGGCCGACCCGGAGTGGCAGGCGTAAAGCCTGCCCTACGAGAATGGACGGCTGACGGCTTCGTTTCCTCGGTTACGGCTTGGCGTTAGTGCGCTTTCGCGACTTCGACGGCGAAGGCGTAGTCGGGGCCAAACATGTTTGAGCGAAAGACGATGTATTTCATGTCGGGCGTGAACATCGGGTTCGGTTCGAGGCGGTAGTTGTGTTTCGCCATGTTCACGAGTTTCTCGGACTCGAGGTAGCCGCTCCGGACCAAGTGCTCGCCGACGGTGCCGCGGTCCAGGACCAATTTGGGGCGGAAGAGCAAAATCCACGGCGTGCGGTTGTCGCCGTCGCCGCAATAGAGTTTTCCATCGGGCGAGGAGTTGTCGTGGATGGAGGATTGGGTGAGGTCGTCGTATTGGAGCCACACGCGCTCTTTGGTCGCGATGTGATAGCTCGCGATGAACGAGACGCGGCCGCCGCGGGGGAAGTGGAGTTGGTAGAAAAGAGTATGGCCGTCGGCGCCCCACCACTCGTGGCCGGCAATTTCCATCTGGAGCGTGCGCTGGTGCACGAGCTGGTTCTGCGTGCCATCGGTGCGGATGGTCCAGATGCGATCGACTTTTTCCCACGAGCCCTCGTGGCAATACATCAGCAGCGTGGGATCGGTGGGCGAGAACTGGAGGTGATTGAGCCAGTCGGTGCTGTGCGCGAGGAGCGTCGTGAGTTTGCCCGAGCGCAAATCGATCGTGAACATCGTCACCGGCAGTTTCGCGGCGAGGCGGCGGGCCATGAGCTGGCCCTTGTTCTCGGGCTCGCCCATGTTGGTCGCAGACATGCGGGAGGGCGTCTGTTGCGGGGTGCCATCGTAGGCGCCGCCGGCGTTCGCGTCGCCCTCGATGAACGTGCCGGCGCCGAGCGTCTCGTCGGCGTTGATCGTGACGACACTCGCACGACGCGGGAGATCGGCGAGTTTCTGGGTGGCGCCGGTGTCGAGATTGACGGACCAGAGTTCGGAGAAAAACGGGTCGTTCGTCGCTTTGGAGTAATAGAGCGTCGGTGTCTTTGAGCCGACGATAATTGTTTTGGCGGGGCCGGGCACGAGCGACTTCTCCGCGAGCGTCGTGAGATCGATCACGCCGATGCCGCTGCCGGGCGTGATGAGCGCCATCTTTTTTCCGTCGGGCGTGAAGGCGTTGTAGTTGAAATAAAAACTATCGGAGCCCGGCTCGTGCGTGAGGCGGATGACGCGATGACCGGTGTCCGAATCGATCCAAGAGGTCGGAGGATCCTTGACGACGGCGGGAATCGCGTCGGCGCCGGGAAGGAGAGCCGGGAACGCGAGCGTGACGGCGGCGCAAAAAAACGAGGCACCGCGGAGCAGAGCGGGGGAATTCATGGGGGAAGGCGGGTTACTCGGCCGGACGGAGCGGGGTGCGAAAGCGTTGTCGGCAATCGGCGACGGCGAGAGGCCGGTGACGGCGGACAGTCCGGGGGAAAACGGAAGGCGAATCTGCGACTCAGCCGATCCCCAGCGGCTCGGGGCCGGCGGCGGGCTTCTTCCCGCCGAAGCAATGCGGGCAACTGAGGTCGGGGACGTAGCGGGCGTCGCGTTGCTCTTCGACGGTGAGCGGCATCTGGCAGTTGAAACAAAGCGCGGAGCCGGTTTCGCGGAGCGCGCTGTCGACGCCGACGCGCCGATCGAAGACGAAGCATTCGCCGTCGTAGTGCGCGCCGCCGCATTCTTCGAAATATTTCAAGATGCCGCCGTCGAGTTGGTGCACGTGTTTGAAACCGGAAAGCTCCAGGAACGGACCCGCCTTCTCGCAGCGGATGCCACCGGTGCAAAACATCACGATGGGGCGCTCCTTCATTTCCGCCGGCAGATTTTTCACGGCGGCGGGGAATTCACGAAAGTGATCGATGTGGGGCACGACGGCGCCGCGAAACGTGCCCATCTTCACCTCGTAGTCATTGCGCGTGTCGAGCAGTGTGACGGGCCGGCCTTCGTCGAGCCACTGCTTGAGCGTGCGCGCGGAGAGCTTGGGGCTTGGCCGCCGCGCGGGATCGACGCCGGCGACGCCGAACGCGATGATCTCCTTTTTGATTTTCACGAGCATCCGGTTGAACGGTTGCTCCGCGCTGAGACTCTCCTTCGGCTGGAGATCGACGAGACCGGGAACGGCGCGCAGGGTGGCGAGGAGGGGATCGATGCCCGCGCGCGTGCCGGCGACGAAGAGATTGATGCCTTCGGTGCTCAACAAAATCGTGCCGCGCAGGTGGCCGGCGTGGGTCACTTCCCGCAAGCGGTCACGCAGCGCCGGCAGCCCGTCGAGCGGCGTGAATTTATAGACGGAAAGGTTGACGAAGTCGGACATCGCGGTGGGAGCGGAGCAGACCGGGAACGGGGCGCCGGTTCAAGAGCGGGTGCCGGGCGCCGCAGCGTCCAGCAAGGCGATGTGCAGCGGGCAGCGGGTGAAATCGATGGCGTGGCCGGCGCGGTAGAGCGCAAGGAGTTGTTTCGAGCGCGCGGCGAGCTGGCGGCGCACTTCGCGACGCAGGCCGCGTTCGCGCGGAATCGTCATGTGATCATAACCCGTGGTCTGGTGGCGCATCCACGCGATGGTCGCGGCCGCGGCGCGCTGTTCGATCGGGATGCGTTTGGTGCGCGCAACCGTCCCGCTGCCGACGGGCGTGGCGTGCGCGGCGATGCGTGTGGCCATGGCCGCGGCGTGATCGTGGTAGTCCGGGTGAAATGCGAGGAAGGCGAGCACGGCGCCGCGGAAATCTTCGGCGTAGATTTCTTCGGCGACGCCACGACGGGCGCGAGCGGAGTCGAGTTTCCGCTGGTAGGCGGGAGCGTCGCGTTCGACGGCGAGTTCGGCGCGGAGCGCGGCGATCCGCGCGGCGGGCGCCCAGATGCCGCGGGAGAAACGCTTGCGGCCTTTGAGCTCGATCACGGTCCACGAAGGGCCGTCGGTCTTGATGCGGCGGCTGAGCGCGGCGTCGCCGGGCGGAAGCAGATCCCAATCAGCGGGCACCGGCAGGAGCACGCCGCCGTCGGCGAGGACCTGGCGCGGCAGGCGGCACGGGCGGACTTCGCGGGTTGGCGCGGGCACGATGCGAACGAGCGATGTCCTCAACGGCCGGCCGGCACGCCGGAGAGCGCGATCAGGTTCTTGAGTTCAGCGACGTCAGCGATCGAAGTTTTGGCGACGAAGCCGCGCGCGTGCGCGAAATGCACGCCGGGATGATTGGCGATGCGCGAGAAGTCCAAGCGCGCGTTGTCGCGATGGCGCGAGAGGCCGTAGCCCGTGTTTCGGCGGTCCGGACTCACCGTGCCGACGATTTGATCGGAGAGACCGCGGCTCTCGATGTAGCGATCGATCCCCAGCGACGGATCGTCGGGGAGGGGATCGGTGCGCGGGAGGAAGAGGATTTGGGCGGGGCTGCCGGCGAGATCGACGGTCCAGATTTCGGCGTGCTGCGCGATGAAATCGAGGCGGGCGCGGAGAGTCTTGATGTAATCAAGCAAGTCCTCGCCGATCAGCTTCATCATCTCCCACAGCGGCTGGCCCGGTTCGAGCCGAGTTGTGAGCGCAAAGCGACGGAGGAGGGTGATGTCGATCGGGGAGTTGAGTTTCATCACGACCTCGGGGGTGGTGCCGAGCCATTTGGCCGTCGTCATCAGGCCGCGGCAGTCGAACCACTCGGCGCTTTCGAGCCAGTCGCAGAATTGGCGCGCGTCATCGTAGAGTCCGAGATGCTGAAGCACGAGCGAGAGCGAGCAGGTCGGCGGATGATCCTTGGGCAACTGATGGTGATCGAAATTATTGAGCGCGGGATCGTGGCTGTGGCCGACGTCGACCACGCACGTGTGGGCGGAAGCCAGATCGGCGGGCGTGGGCTCACGGCGGACGAGCGGCACCGGGTGCAACGCGAGTAGGACGCTGCAGGCGAGAAACTCATCCTTATGGGCGCTCCCAGGATGCGTGAGAATCGTGTCGAACGGAGTCATGAAGAGCGGAGACGCTGACGGGGTTGGTCTGCGCCGCAATCGTGGATCGCGCGACGCACACACAAAAAAGCCCGGGCGATTAGGCCTGGGCTGGGCGAGAGTGGCACGGGCATTTTGCCCGTGATTCGGAACCCGGGCGGGACGCCCGCGCCTCTTTAGCGCACCACGCGAGCGCCGCCGCCGGCGATGGCTTTTTCGACTTCCTTGCGCGTGGCCATGGAGGTGTCGCCGGGAGTCGTCGAGGCCAGCGCGCCGTGGGCGGCGCCATACTCGACGGCTTTCTGCGCGTCGTTGAACTGCATGAAACCGAACTGCACGCCGGAGGCGAACGAGTCGCCGCCGCCGACGCGGTCGAGGATCTCGAGGCCGGGATACTGCTTGCTCTCGTGGAATTTGCCGGCGTGCCAGAGGATCGCGCTCCAGTCGTTCTTCGTGGCGGTGATGACGTGGCGCAGCGTCGTCGCGGCGACTTTGAAGTTGGGGAACTCTGTCACGGCCGTCTCGATCATCGCCTTGAACGCGTCGGTCTCGATGTGGCCGAGCGTCTCCTGGCCCTTGACGGCGAAGCCGAGCGAGGCGGTGAAGTCCTCCTCGTTGCCGATCATGACGTCGACATATTTGGCGATCTCGCGGTTGACCGCTTGCGCCTTCTTCAGGCCGCCGATGGTTTTCCAGAGCGAAGGGCGGTAGTTGAGATCGTAGCTGACGATCGTGCCGTGCTTGTTCGCGGCCTTGACGGCCTCGACGGTGATCTCCGCGGTGGACGGGGAGAGCGCGGCGAAAATGCCGCCGGTGTGAAACCAGCGCACGCCGAGTTTGCCGAAGATGTGCTCCCAATCGACGTCGCCGGGCTTGAGCTGTGAAGCGGCGGTGTTGCCGCGGTCGGGATTCCCGACGGCGCCGCGGATGCCGAAGCCGCGCTCGGTGAAGTTGAGACCGTTGCGGACGGTGCGGCCGATGCCGTCGTCTTCGCGCCACTTAATGAAATCGGTGGCGACGCCGCCCTGCATGATGAAGTCCTCGACGAGATGGCCGACCTCGTTGTCGACGAACGCGGTGACGACGGCGGTCTTCAGGCCGAACGCCTTGCGGAGGCCGCGCGACGTGTTGTATTCGCCGCCGCCTTCCCAGACTTTGAATTCGCGCGCGGTGCGGATCCGGCCCTCGCCGGGATCGAGACGGAGCATGACTTCGCCAAGGGAGATTTGGTCAAAGGTGCAGGAGTTGGCGGGTTTGATGTGCAGGCTCATAATTGAGGAAGAGAAAAAGTTTCCCGCGAACGACGCGAATGAACGCGAATCAATTCACGGAGTGATGGGTTATTCGCGTCGATTCGCGTGATTCGCGGGTGCGGTTGGAATTTATTCCGCGACCTTGAAGTCGGCGAGTTTCCACTTGGCCTTGCGGGCTTCGGAGGCGAGTTCGTTGAAGGCGTTGATTTCGGCTTCGGAGAAGAGGAGACCGCCGTTCTTCGCGCAGCGCGCGGCGGCGGCGGCTTCGAGTTGGCCCGGGAGCATGCAGGCTTCGTTGCCGTGGCCGAGGATGTCGGCGATGATGGCCTTGACGTTTTCGGATTGGTTGCGGCCCTTCGCGAACACCCCCGAGCTCATCGCCTCGGGCTTCCACACTTGGAAGAAGAAGGCGCAGGTGCCCTTCTCGCCCTCGGGAACTTGGTCCCAGCGGTTGCGCAGGGTCGGCAGCGAGCCGCCGATGAAGCCGCCGATGATTTCGTTCATGAGCGCGAGGCCGTAGCCTTTGTGCGCGCCGAACGGGATGAGATATTTCGCCTGCGCGGGATCAGTCGTCGGGTTGCCGTTGATGTCGACGGCGGCGTTGGGCGGGAGTTGTTTGCCCTCGCGGAGGAGCTGCTGCACGCGGCCCATCGCGACGACCGACGTCGCCCAATCGATCACGATCGGATAGCCGATCGCGGCGGTGGTGGGGAAGCCCCACGAGTGCGGGTTGGTGCCGAGGGTCGGGAATTTGCCGCCGAAGGGCACGACCTCCGCGAGTGCGGCGGTGCAATTCGTGTAGGCGATGTAGCCGCGCTTCGCGGCGTCCATCACGTAACCGCCGCCCCAGAGATAGTGGAACGCGTTGTCGACGGAAACCATGCCCACGCCGTATTTGTCGGCGAGCTTGATGGCGGCCTCGATCGCGGCGTAGCCGGTGGCCTGGCCGAGTTTCTTGTTGGCATTCCAGACCTGCGAGGCGCGGTAGGGGACTTTAATCTTTTCGATCTTCGCCTTCGGCACGCAGCCGCCGGAGCCGGCGCCGAAGAGGTGATCGAGGTGGAGGGCTTTGAGGGCGTTGTGCGTGCGGATGCCGTGGCGCGAAGCCTCGGCGCAAAAACGCGCGCCATCCGCGGCCTCGGCGCCGGAGTAACCGCGCTTCTTGTAGGCGGCGGTAACGAGCGCGTTGTGCTGTGCTTCGGGGACGACGTAGAAGATTTCAGACATGGGATGATGGAACTTTTTATGTGGAACTCAGGAAATCAGGAAAAAGACAGAAGCGATTTGGTTCGTTCCAGCTTTCCTGATTTCCACATTGGTTTGGGGCAATTTCCTCAAACCACTTTCTTGACCGGGACTTCGGGGTTGATCTGCGCGAGCGGCTTTTCGCCGTGCATCGCGAGGATGAGATTTTTCACCGCGGCGGTCGCCTGACGGACGACGCTCTCGTAGGTGCGCGAAGCGACGTGCGGCGTGCACACGACGTTCGGCAGTTTGAGCAGCGGATGATCCGGAGTGGGTGGCTCTTCGTCGAGGACGTCGGTGCCGTAGCCGCCGACCTGACCGGATTTAAGTGCGGCCACCATGTCGGCGGTGTGAACGACCTCGCCGCGAGCGCAGTTGATGATCAGCACGCCCTTTTTCATCTTGGGGAAACTCTGCGCGCTGATCATGTCGCGCGTCTCGGGGGTGAGATTGGTGTGGAGCGAGATGTAGTCGGACGCGGCGTAGATCTCGTCGAGGTTCGCGGCGCGTTTCACGTGGTTCGCGGTGGCGAATTTCTCATCCCAATAAATGTCGTGGGCGATCACGTTCATGCCGAAGGCGCGGGCGCGGATGGCGACTTCCTTGCCGATGCGGCCGAGACCGATGATGCCGATCGTCTTTTCGAGGAGTTCGTGGCCGGTCTTGCGCTTCCAGGTGTTGGCGCGCGTGGAGTCGGTGTGGAAGAGGAGATTCTTCTCAAGGCAGAGCAGGAGGAGGAAGCAGTGCTCGGCGACGGTGGTGTGGTTCACGCCCGGCGTGAAGAGCAGCGGAATCCCGAACTCGGTGCACGATTTCACATCGATCTTGTCGACGCCGATGCCGTATTTCGAGAGCACCTTGAGTTTTGGCCGTGCCTTCTCGAACACCTTGCGGGTGATCATGTCGTCGCCACAAATGTAACCGTCGATGTCGCCGACGAGCGCGAGGGTGTCGGCTTCGTTGAGCGGGCCGCGGGCGGTGATGATTTCCCAGCCGGTATCGGCGAGCAGCTGGTGGTGCGCGCCCGGCGTATCTTGGAACGAGGTGGTCGTCAGGAGGATTTTCGTCATGGAGGCAGGGAGGTTTTTTCTCGCACACAGGCTCGCGGATGGAAAGCGAAAGTTTCCCCCCGGCTGCGTCATCACCCTGCCGTCGGGCGCGGTGCCCCGGGAGCCGTGCTACCGCGCGGACGCCAGCGAGCCGTTCGCCGGTTTCAGCAGCGCCCGGCTGATCACGATCCGCTGCACTTCCGACGAGCCCTCGCCGATTTCACTCAGTCGGGCGTCGCGCCAGTAGCGCTCGATGGGAATGTCGCGGGTGTAGCCGTAGCCGCCATGGATTTGGAGCGCACGGTTGCAAATGCGCGAGGCGGCCTCCGAGGCAAACAGCTTGGCGATCGCCGACTCCTTCGTGTGCTGGACGCCTTTGGTCGCGAGGATCGCGGCCTGCAACACGAGCAGTTCCGCCGCTTGCAGCTCGGTCTCGCAGTCGGCGAGCATGAACTGCATGGCTTGAAAATCTGCGAGCCGCTTGCCGAATTGCGTGCGATTCACGGCGTGCTTCAATGCGGCATCGAGTGCCGCGCGGGCGAGGCCGAGCGATACCGCCGCGACGCCGATCCGGCCCTTGTCGAGGCATTGGAGTGCGACGACTTGGCCCGAGCCGCGCGCACCGAGCAATTCGCCGCGCGCCTGCACGAGTTTGAATTCGCTCGTGTCGCTCGCGCGCAGGCCGCAGGTGGGGATTTTTCGCTGGGGCTGGATTTGGGATTGCTCGACGAGAAACGCGCTAATCTCCTTGCGGCCCTTGGCGGTCGTGCCGGACGCCGCCATGACCACGAGCACCTCGGCCGTGCTGCCCGAGGTGATGAAGCGCTTGAAGCCATTCAGCTCCCAGGAGCCATCCGGTTTTTCGGTCGCGGCCGTTTGCACGCCGCCGCTGTCGCTGCCGGCTTCCGGCTCCGTCAACGCCCACGCGCCGACCCAGTCGCCATTCACCAGCCGGGGAAACACGTGGCGGTGCTGCGCCGCGCTACCCGCCGCGAGAATGTGCCCGACCGCCAGCGCATTGTGGGCCGCGAGATCGATGGCGAGCGCGCCCTGGTATTTGGCGAGTTCGCGCACGGCTAAAGCGTAGGTAACATAGCCGTAGCCCCGACCGCCAAGCGCAGTCGGAGCGGTCACACCCATCAGGCCCAGCCGGCCGGCATCCGTGAAAATCTTGCGCGGCAATTTCTCCGCTTCCTCCCATTCGGCCGCGTGCGGTGCGACCTCGTGGGCCGCAAACGCCGCGACCTGGTTCAAGAAATCAGCCTCAGCGGGTGGCACCTGGTCGCACCACAGCGAGTGTTCATTTTGCAGCAAATCGATCATGGGGCTTTCGGGGTTGGCGTGACGCCGCCGAGCTCGTCCGACGGTCACACCTCCACGTTGATCGTAAGCCGCCGCGTCGCAAGCGGGCGATCCGAGGGCGATGCCGGTTTACGCCCTACGGAGTAAAGGGCTCAGCGCCCCGGTTGTGATTTGCACGCGGCTCCGCCCCGCTTACGGTGGTCGCATGGTTGCCGATCCCCCTCGCGGTGCCCCCACTTTTTCCGATCTCTGCCGCGCGCTGAGTGCGGAGGAGGCCAAGCTTCGCGACGGCGGCGGCGCGGCCGGCCTTGAGCGCCAGCACAAGCTCGGACGGGCGACGGCGCGCGAGCGGATCGCGGAGTTGCTCGACGCCCCCGGAGATTTTCTCGAATTCGGACTCTGGGCCGCGAACGGCATGTATCGGGAGTGGGGCGCCTTTCCCGCCGCGGGCGTGGTCACGGGAATCGGTCGCGTTTCCGGTCGCAGGGTCATGATCATCGCGAACGACGCCACGGTGAAGGCCGGCGCGTTCGTTCCGATGACGTGTAAGAAAATTCTTCGGGCCCAACGCATCGGTTTCGAGTGCGCGCTGCCGCTGATTTATCTGGTCGATTCGTCTGGCGTGTTTCTGCCGATGCAGGACGAGATTTTTCCCGACGAGGACGACTTCGGCCGAATTTTTCGCAATAACGCCGTCATCTCCGCGGCTGGCCTCCCGCAAATCGCCGCGATCATGGGTAACTGCGTCGCGGGCGGCGCGTATCTCCCGGTCCTCTGTGACAAAATTCTCATGACCGAAGGCAGCGGTCTCTACCTGGCCGGTCCGTCGCTCGTGAAGGCTGCCATCGGACAGGAGACCGACAGCGAAGCGCTCGGCGGGGCTGCGATGCACGCCGAG
>JBBRLB010000178.1:0-10091 GCA_038231575.1 Opitutales bacterium
CGATGTTCTTGCCGCCGTCGGCGTCCCGCAAAATGCGGATCTTCTCTTCGGTCGTGTGGCGTTTGCCTTTCATTGTCTAGGGTCCTTTCAGGTTGCCCAGACTAACACCAGCTCCGGCTCCGTTTCAGGCGGTCACGTCAAAGGTCACCGGCGACGAAGGCGTAATTTTACGGAATGCATTGGCCGACAAGTTTGGGCCGTTTGAAAAGAAACTGGCATCGCGCGTCGTGCTCGATCGTTCGCTCACCGTCGGCGACTGGAAGAGTTATTCCGGGCTCGTCACGCCCGGCGATTTGATGATCTCGCGGCTGCGGCCGCAGTTGGAGAGCGGCGCGATTCGGGAGGCGGAATTTGCCTGGTTGCACACGGCCCTGACCGGCGGAAAAGGCGATGCCGAGAAAGGGCGGGCGCGTCAGCTCGTCGAAGAGCGATCCTTGACTCCGGATGACTGGCGCAGAGTGACGGAGCTCTACAATCCGGCGGGAGTCGTCGTGGATGCCCCGTTGAGGAATGTGGCCCAGCTGCTGAGCTCCGGCGGCATCAGTCAGGACGAGGCGCAATGGCTGCGGGAGGCGCTGGGAGCAAAAAGAGGCGAGGAGGAACAGGCCCTGGCGAAAAATTTCGTGGAGCGAAAAACCATCGGGGTGGACCAATGGCGCGCGCAGACCCGGCGGAACCGCCCGTCGGAACCGGCGGCGGTGGATCCCATCGCGGAAAAAATCGCGCCGCTGTTGGCGGCTCGCACCATCACGCGCGCGGAAGGTGACTGGCTGCACGCCTCGCTGGCGGGGGAAAAAGACGACGAGGAAAAATCGCTGGCCGCCGACTTCGTGGAGGCGAAGACCCGGACCGTCGGGCAATGGCGCGCGAAAACCAAATTGGCCTATCCGTTGAAGGACACCGCGACGATCACCCCCGATCAACTGCCGCCGGTGATTGATTTGTTCCTGAGTGCAACGACCCATGTCCGGCTGCTGCTGATTCCGGCGGGTGAGTATTTGCGGGGCTCGTCGTCGGGCGCCCAGAAGGAAATCGGCCGGCTCGGGCTCGGGGTCGAACCTGAGCCGACGCTGACGAAGATCTCCACGGCGTTTTATATCGGGCGATTCGAGGTCACGCAGATGCAGTTTGCGAGCGTGATGCCGCGGGATCGGATCCAGAGCGTCTGGCGGTATTATATTCCAAACTCCAAGGGCGGAGCCAACTGGCCGATCGACTCGATCAATTGGGATACGCTGATGGGCAAGAGCGGCTTTATCGCGCTGCTGAATCGCACCCTCGCGGGTAAATTCGGCGGGGCCCTCGTGGCGGATCTTCCCACGGAAGAAGAGTGGGAATACGCCTGCCGGGCGGACACGAAGACCGCATTCAACAGCGGAAAAAACATCACGAACGCGGCCAACGATCCGGCGCTGGACGCGTTGGCGACCTACAACAAGACGATCAACGGTCATCCGGATGACGTGGGCACCCATGAGCCCAACGCCTGGGGCTTGTATGATATGCACGGGAATGTTTCGGAGTGGTGTTCTGACGGCTACGTCCGCGGTGGCTCGTGGGCCTCAAGCGCGGCGAACTGTCGTGCGGCGTGGCGCGCCCAGGTCGGCGAATCCGCCTCGGCCTCGAATCAGTGGGGCTTTCGCCTCGTGCTGCGTTACAAGAAGACTGGTAACTAAACGCGAGCGCGCGTGTTCGCGCCAGCGGCTAAGCCTTCGTTGAGGATGCCGCGGGGCCTTCTGGGATGATGCAGCCGCGACGCGTTTCCGTCGCGGCTGAACTTTCAACCTCCCCGTTTAGGGCAGTTGATAGAGTTCCACCAAGGCGACGCCGGTCGTGTTATTGAGTCCCAGGACCTGCGCCGTGTAGTTGCCCGGCCCGAGGGTGATTTGAAGCACGGCGTCTTTTGAAGTGGGCGAGGCCAGGGGGAAGGCGCCGATGGCGTTGGACGTGGCCACGAGCGAAGCCGTGCCACCCCAGTCGTTGTTACCGAAGAGAACTCGGCCCGTGGCGTCGAAGACGAAGAGTTGCGGGTCGAGCAAAACGCCCGTGACGCCAAACTGGGTCAGCGACGGCCCCACGCCCCGCACCAACAGGTTCATCGTCGTGGTTCCCGTGATCGCAAATCCGACGATCAAGGTCTCGGCGTTCGTTCCCGCGGTGCAGCGAACGGAAAGATTGGCAAAGCGCGTCGGCGCATTGATGGGATCCATGTCGTAGGCTTCGACCAAAACGACGCCGGTGCTGGTCGCGGGGGTCGGCCCGGCGACGATCACGGATCCAAGTCCCTGCGGCAGCGTCACGACGACCGCCGAGTCCCGAGAGGCCACCGGCAACGCGAAGGCGCCCAAGGTGCCAAAGGTGTTCGCCAGCGCAGCGCCGCCGCCCCAATTGTCGTTTGATCCGACCAATCGGCTGGGGTTGCTGATGATCGCGATATTCGGATCGGGGAGCACGTTGCCGACGCCAAAGGCCGAAAGCGTCGGGCCGACGGCGCGGAACAGCGCCTGTTTCGAGCCCGAACCCACGACGGAAAATCCGATGATCGGCGTCAAGGCGTTTGCGCCCGACACGGCGCGCATCGAGATGTTCGTGAGGCGGGACGGGACGACCGGAGCAGGGTTGGACACCGTGACGGTCACACTGTTTGATAGCGCGATGCCGAGAAGATTGATGATGCGGACTTGGTAGGTGCCAGAGTCTGAAATTTGCGCGCTGTTGCTGATCACGATCGTGCTGCCCGTCGCGCCCGAAAGGCGGTTGCCGTTTTTTGACCACTCATAAATCAGCGGATCGGTTCCCGTGACGGTGACGGACAGGGAGAGCGGGCTGCCCACCGTCACTTGGGTGTTGGTCGGTTGCGAGGTGATGACGGGCCCTCCCACGCCATCGGCCGCAGTCGGGGGCGTTGCGGAAATTCCGGAGGTCGTGTCCACCGCCAGAGAATCCACGGTCGCGCAGGACATCAACGACGCGAAAAAAGCGATCAGCACCGCCCGGGAGCGGCATCGTGTGCCCGCGGTGGAAACGGGCCTGCGGGGGAAGGGCTGCCAGGGTAGGGAGGGCGTGCAGTTCATGGTTGAAGTTGGGAACAGGGAATTTGTAGGCGCGGCCACGCCGATACAAGCGCTAGTTAGGGGGAGGTGACGTGCATAGCGGGCGCCGCGGGAGGCGTGAGGGAGCGGTTCTCGCGAGCCCTGCAAGCGACGCGCCTCAGCCCTGAAAACGGCAAGATAGAATGTCCGTCCGGCCGGGGACCGGGCGGCGTTCGGATTTCGGCAAGCGTCAGTGAAGGTTGCGGTTTCTGAGATTGCGCAGTCGGCCAACGCACCACGCGACACTTCAAAAAACAGCGAGTGGGAGGAAAGTCGTTAAGACATGCCCGATGCGGTCGAACGAGTTTCGGAGCGACGTAGTCCGCAGAATTTTTCTGCGCCTGTTCGACGATCTGGCCGACGGGCGCGCCGGTGAGTTGGAAGGACTCGACCGCAAGCGAATCGGCCTTGAGCTGCTCCTCGATTTCCGCGTGCCGCTGGGCCGCGGCGCGCTCCCCGCTAAGGGTGATCTCGGAAATATTTTCCATCAACGGCGCGTAGTCGCTCGTGATGACCGGCGGCTGGACAACGGTGAGCAACATCACGCGACCTCCGGTGGCGCGGGCGAGGTCGGCGGCCCCGGCGACGACCGCGCCGCTGACTGCAGAGAAGTCGAGCGCGGCGAGAATCGTTTTCAGTCGGCGAGTATATCCCGGATTGCGGCGGCGTGCTGCACGGGCTTTGGCGAGAGTCGCGCACATTTTGCGGCCCTCGAAACATTTCGCGCGTCGGAGGATCACATCGTGGCGATTGCCCCGGCTGCCCAGGCGCTACCGCGCTACGAACTCGATGGGGCTAGTCAGTCCTTTTTTGCAAAGGGAGAGCGAAGTTTGCGACATCGTTCATCGCGCCTGATGAAGAGAATCTTGGGGCGAGTTGGGCGTAAACCGGACGAGCAAACCTGTTTCATTTGCTCCAGGCGAGATGCCCTTCCCCTTTATACTCGCACAAGGCCGAATGGACGTTTGAGTCGTCCTGCGACTATCCGTTGCGTTGGGGAGTCGCCGCTTGCGCCAACAACGTGCATCCAATTCCGACGCGATACGTCTATCCCCGTCACGTTCCTCCCCGATGATGAAAACCATGAACCGGCGCCGTTTCATCCTCAAATCCTTGGGCGCAACCCTCGCCCTTCCGGCTTTGCCCTCGCTCCTGGCCAGCGCGATGGGAGGCAATTCCGCCGTGCAGACGGCCAAGGGTGCGGGTGCCGGCGCCCGGCGATTCGTCGCGGTCGGTAATCTGCTGGGCTATCAGACCAAGCAGCTCTTTCCCGAATCAACCGGATCGGCCTACGAGCAGACGACTCTGCTCAAGCCGCTGTGGGACGTGCGCAAGAGCATGACGGTTTATCGCGGACTCGACCACGGCATCAAGGGCGGTCACTTCGCGGTCCATTCCTTTCTTTCGGGCGTCCTCAATTCGGAAGCGCAAAATCGGCCCGGCGGCAACGTCACCATCGATCAATTCATGGCCGACGAGATTGGTCACCAGACGCGCTTCCCCTCGCTGACCGTCGGCTCGGAGGGCGGCATTCATGGGGGCTGCCAGATCGCCTGGACGAAGTCCGGCGTGCGCGTGCCCCCCATCACCGGTCCGGCCGAGTTGTTTGACCGGCTCTTTGTCAGTGATTCCCCGGAGCGCCAGGCCCGCCGCAACCAGGAAAACCGTTTGCAGGCCTCCATCCTCGATAGCGGGTTGGCGGACGCGAACCGACTCGCCAAACAGGTCAACCGGGAGGACAAGGACAAGCTGGACGAATATTTCACCTCGATTCGCGATGTGGAGAAGCGCCTCGAACTCCGCCAGCGCTGGGCCAGCCTGCCCAAGCCGACGCCACCTTTCGAAAAACCGGTCAACAAGAGCAGAGTCAAAGATCTGCCGATGCTCTATGAGTTGATCGCGCTGGCGCTGCAGACTGATTCGACCCGCATCGCCACGTTGGAAATCGGCGGCGATTTCCTGCCGCGTGACCTGGGCATCGACAAAGACTACCATAGTCTCTCGCACCACGGCAATGCCCCGGCGTCCGTCGAGAGCCTCATTGCGCTCGAGACCTATCAGGTCGAGCAATTCGGGAAATTCGTCGCCCGGCTTGCCACGATGGACGATGGCGAGCGGACCTTGCTCGACTCGACGTCGGTGCTGTTCGGCAGCGGCATGGGCGACGCAAACTCGCACAAGAACTCCGACCTCCCGATCATCCTCGCCGGCGGCGGCTACCGGCACGGTGAGTTCAAGAAGATTCCCTCCTCGGGTCCCAACAAAGTGCCCCTGTGCAATCTTTACCTCGATATCGCCCAGCGCATGGGCGTTGAGAAAGAGTCGTTCGGCACGAGCACCGGCCGGTTCGGCCTCGCGTAAGGTGGACGCCGTGGAATTTTGTTCGCCGGGGCGCCTCTGGCGTTGGAGCAGGGTCGCCCTGGGACTCGTGCTGGGCGCGGCTTTTGGCGAAGCCGCGGAGTCGCCCGGACAGAAGGCGGTGGCCCAATTCATCGATGGCTACTGCCTGAGCTGCCACGACACCGCGACGAGTAAGGGCAACCGCGAATTTGAGAGTTTCAAGTTTCCGCTCGGCGGCGTGAAGGAGCTGATCACGGCACGGGATATCGTCAATGAGATCGCGCTAGGGGAAATGCCGCCGCAGAAAGCGGATCAGCCGACGGCGGACGAGAAGCTCACCGTCCTCCGGGCGCTGCGGGAGGGCATCGCGGCCTCGCGCGGCAAGTTCCAGAGCACCACTGCGCATACGGTGATGCGTCGCCTGTCGAACCGCGAATACGAGAATACGATCGCGACCCTCTTTGGCCGCCGGGTTGATACGCTGGGGCTGACGGCGGATTTTCCAAAGGAGAAAGCGAGCGAGCACATCGATACGATCGGGAAATCACTCATCACCTCCGGTTTCCTGCTGGACCAGTATTTCCAATCGGCCAACCGGCTCGTCGAGACCCGGCTCGGCCGGCCGGAGATGGCGCCGAAGTCGTGGGATTTCGCGGGGCACTTCCTGCAATACGAGGAGCTGTCGGGGCCGCACAAGGTGGCCTTCAACTACCGGTATCTCTGCGTTTACGAGCAGCCGAACACGGACACGCGCCAAGGCAGCTACGGACATATCGAGGATTTTCTGAAGGGCGTGCCGGTGTCCGGAAACTACGACATCGAGGTGCTGGCGCAGGCGATGCACCGCCACACGCACTACGATCCCGCCATCTTTGGCATCGATTTCTCCGAACCGTTCCTGCTGGGAGTCGTTCCCGGTGATGCCACCAAGAACCACATTCATTATCCCCAGGCGATCGAGCCGCTCCTCGGGCAGGCGACGCTGCCGGATGACCAACCGGAGTGGATCAAATTTCGCGTCTGGTTGGAGGCCGGGCAGACCCCGCGCTTCATCTTTCCCAACGGGCCCTATGAGTCGCGGGCTTCCGTGCTCGAGGTCAACAAGCGCTACAAGGGTGAGTTCGAAGCCAAGCTCGCCAATGAGGGAGTCAGGCGCACGCACCTGATCTCGGAGGGAGGAGATCTCCCGCATATCCGCATCAGCGAGGTCAAGATCGACGGGCCCATCGCCGAAAAAGGCGGCAGCGTGGAGGAGATCGCGGTGTTCGGTGAAGGGGGCTTTCAGGCCGCTCACGCGCTCGATCAACTCTACGCCTTCGGTGCGCGCGCGTATCGGCGTCCGCTGACGGCAGTCGACCGCACCAGTATTCGGAAGACCTATGAGAAGCGGATCGCGGAAGAGGCGACGCCGCGGCAGGCGGCCCTCGACACCTTGAAGATGGTCCTTTGCTCGCCGTCGTTTCTCTATTTCAGCGAGGTCACCAACGAAAAAGATCCCAAGCTCGGTCCCTACGATTTGGCCTCGCGCCTCTCCTACGCGCTGTGGAGCGCCCCGCCCGACAAGGAACTGATGGACGCCGCAGCTGCCAGGAAACTGACCAAGCCCGATGAACTCAGGAAGCAAATCAAACGGCTCCTTGCGGACGACCGCGTCGGCGGACTGGTGAACGGCTTCCTCGATAGTTGGCTGGACCTGCGCGAACTTGGCGGCATGCCGCCGCCGCGGGAGACGACGCGTGTTTACTACGCCGAGAATTTGCCCGAGGCGATGAGGACGGAGGTGCGCCTCTTCTTCCGCCATTTGCTCGCGGACAACGGATCGGTGCTGCAGTTTCTTGATGCCGACTACACCTACGCGGACAAGCGGCTGGCCAAACTCTACAACCTGCCCGAGCAAAAAACGCTGCGCATCGCCGACGGCTTTCAGCGGGTGAGTCTGGTGGGCAATCCCCAACGCGGCGGCCTGCTCGGCATGGCCGGGGTGCTCACGGTCAGCGCCAACGGAGTGGAAACCTCGCCGGTGACGCGCGGCGCGTGGGTCTCGGAAAATATTCTCGGCATCAAGCCGCCGCCGCCCCCGGATAGCGTTCCCGCGATCGAGGCGGATGTGAGCGGAGCCACCACGATCCGCGAGCGGCTCGAGAAACATCGGGCCGACAAAACCTGCGCCGAGTGCCATAGCAGGATCGATCCGCTCGGCTTCGGCCTCGAGACCTTTGATCCCATCGGTCGCTGGCGCAGCAGCTATCCCGGACTCAAGGGCAAAGGGCCCGGCCCCAAAGTCGATTCCAGCGGGGAGTTCCGTTCGGGGGCGGCCTATGCCGACTTTCACGATTTCAAAAACATCCTCACCACCAGCCGGAAAGACGCGTTCACCCGCCACCTCATCGAGCAGTTCTTGAGCTACGCCGCCGGCCGCCACTTGGAACCCGTCGATGAATTCGTGATCGATGACATCTTTGAGGCGGTTGAGAAAGACGGTTACGGCCTGCGCACCCTCGTGGTCGAGTCGCTCGCCAGCGCGATATTCCGGTCGAGGTGATTCCGGTTGCGGGGAAGGAATTTTTTCCGCTGCTCCGTCACAACCACACCACCGCTACTTTGCCCCTGGATGCCCGGTTGGCACAGTAGCCTTCGTTGGCGACAGCATTGGCATAGATAGCGCAAAGAGTGGCCAAAAAATGGCCCAACATGCATTCCAGACTGAGGCGAACCAAACCTCGGCGTTTTCACCCTCCACCCATTTACCCACGAACGCTTCGAGGGAAAATTGGCTGCCCGGGTAGGGATCGAACCTACGACCAAGTGATTAACAGTCATTGCTCTTGAAGGTTTGAGCGGGTTGTGATTGGTTTTAATTTGTCGTCAAAACATCAAAACGTCATAGGAGAAAAGCCAATGGAAACGCTCAACAGGGTCAAACCGTCCGCAACAGGCCACAACCTCGAAAAACGACAAGTAAACGACAAGCCAGAAAGGCCGCTTCGAGTGCGAAGTGGGCTGGGAACTGTGGCATATTGGCGTGGGAAGTTATTCCGGAACACTTACACCAACCAAGAAGGTAAGACCGTTGAGATTCCCGAATACTACGTTCGGATGCGGCATGATGGGATTACTAAGCGCGTGCGCTTGCCCACGTCCGACAAAGACAAGGCCGCTGAGGAGGCTTTGCAGCTTGCTGAAAGGCTCGCCCGTGAGGGGTGGAGTGCTGTCACCGCCGGACTAGCCAGGTTGCCTGCGTCGCCAACTATTGAGGAGTTCTGCGAGGCCTACAGGAAGGCAGCCGCGAGCATGGAAAATCCGCCCCGTCCGATCTCAGTCGCACTCTACCTCCGGCATCTGCGGCAAATCTCCGCATTGGCTGGGGTGGGAAATCTTCGTGAGCTAACCCCGGATGCGATTGAACGCGCTCGCGATAAATACCGGGCCAAAGCGCGGGCGGATAAGCGACAAGACGCTGCGATTCAAAACTCACTCGGCATAATTATTCGCAATTCTTCAGCGTGCTTCTCATCGGAGGCTAAAACAATCCTCGGGAGGCAGGGGCTTGCGGTCGAAAACCCATTCGTCGGCATTAAGCGTTCCCAGAAAATTGAACCCGTCGTTGCGTTAGATCGGGAGATTGTCAGGCGAATTTGGGATGACCTGCCAGAATTGCGCGATGGAAACCCCGAGGCAGAGGCTCCCGACCGTGCGAAGTTCGAGCGGAATTATCGCAAGAAGCACGAAGGTAGAAAAGCGCGATGGCTTCCGATAGATTATCGCGAGCCTCATCCAGAGGCCTACTGCGCGATTCTGTTGGGGCTCGGCCTTGGTTTGCGGGCAAACGAGATCGATAAGGCGCGTTGGAACTGGTTCAAGTTTGACGCCAAGGGAAATTGCTTTCTCGAAATCGGGGAGGAAGCAGACTTCAAACCGAAGGGCGGCACATTGCGCGTAATCCGCGTTCCGAATGAATTACACGACGAAGTAGCGAAAACTCGGCGCGACCTCGATTCCCCTTATGTCCTCGGTGGGCAACCCAGCAAAAGCGTTGAAAAGAATGGCTGGGGCTATCGTTGCCGTGAGACCTTCAGAGTTGTGAACACGTGGCTCCGCGATCATAGCGTCGAGGCTGAAGAAGAGCGCGGCAATCCGCTCCATCGGCTTCGCAAGCAATTTGGGTCCGAGGTCGCCACCAACTTTGGATTATTCGCAGCCCAAAAACTCCTCGGCCATTCTTCGCCGACGGTGACAGCAAAATATTATGCTGCACAAACCGAGCTTCCCGAACTAACCCATGTAAAGATAATGGGGTGAGTGATGATTCCTGAAATCTATAATCCATGCGAACACGGGTTCGCTGCAAAAGCTTGGGAATGCCTACGCCGAAACGAAGATTTCAAAAAGGTTGTTCGGAAACTCAAAGCGACTAAAACCGAAGAGGCATTTCGATCTGCTTGGCCTCATTTTTTCGGAATGGAGAAAGGGAGACAGTATGTTTTCGCTGAGGAAGCGCTCATTCAACTAGTTGACCCCACTGACGTGACCGCCTGAAACGGAGCCGGAGCTGGTGTTAGTCTGGGCAACCTGAAAGGACCCTAGACAATGAAAGGCAAACGCCACACGACCGAAGAGAAGATCCGCATTTTGCGGGACGCCGACGGCGGCAAGAACATC
>JBBRLB010000179.1:0-10058 GCA_038231575.1 Opitutales bacterium
AGGAACTCGGGCGTGAAGGGCGAGATCGAGGCGGCGGTCTCTTTGAGGCTGGTGCCGAAGCGGCTGCCGGAGGTGGTGTTCATGGCCTGGTAGCCCACATCGCCGTCGGCGCGGATTTCAAACGGGGAGAGCTCGACGACTTTCTCATCGATGATGGGCTTAGCGGGCGCGGCGGCGGCAGACGGGACGGGAGCAGTGGGCGGAGCGAGCTGGGCGCGGGCTGGCGGCGGGGCGAAACTGGCGGCGCAGGCGAGGAACGCGGCGAGGGCGGCGTGGATAGGGCTAAGGAGACTACGGAAATTTTTCATGGAGGCGATGAGGGGGAAAGGCGAAGGCGGCTCCGGGGGGCGCATGCAAGGGCGAACTCACGCGCAGCCTGATTGTAACCTACCTCGCGGCAAGGCGTGAGTAGTGCAAAACGAAGCACGGGCTGAGCCTCGTGCGGGTGAAATTTCTGTGCGGCCATTGAAAGCCATCGCCGCGGTGTTGCAGTTGAGAATCGGGGCGGACTCGTGAGGGTGCGGATAGTCCGCGTGGTGATTTCCTAGTGACGGAAAGCGGACGCGGGGATGGGCGCGGTGCTCAGGCCGGGGCCACTCCACAGGAGGCTGAGCGTGGCTTGGGCGGCGTTGGCGTGGCGCGAGGTGAGTTGGAGCGGATGGAGGCCGGCTTTGAGTTTGATCGTCTCGGTGCGCGCGGAGCCGGAGGTGTAGCCGAAGTCGGCGTCGATCACGGTGGCGTGGTGGAGGCGCAGGACGGCGCCGGTGTCGGTCGTAAGCGTGAACGTGTAATCACCGTCGGCCGGGACGGCGAGATAGCCGGTGGTGAGGATGGCGAATTCACCCTGAGTGGCTGCGGCCGCGGTGCGCGGGGCGGGCTCGGTGAACGTGCCGCTGGCGGAGGGCTTCACTCCGGTGAGCGCAGGGACCCAAGGGCAGGGGCCGTCGAAGCACTGCCAGGTGAGGCCCGCCGTAGTGGAGGCGACGACGGCAGGCGGAACTAACGCGTTGTCATAGGGACGTGGGGCGCTCCCGTTGGGGCGGCGCGATTGGAGCGCGAGGTCTTTCAGTTGCTGCTGGAGCGGAGCCCGGGCGGGATCGCGGGCGAGATTATTGGTTTCCTTCGGATCGTCCGTGATGTGGTAAATTTCGAAATCGTCGTGGGAGGATTTGATGTCGTAGCGGACGCCGACGTAGTCGCCGAGACGGACGGCCTG
The DNA here is from genome assembly GCA_038231575.1 of Opitutales bacterium. GTDB lineage: Bacteria > Verrucomicrobiota > Verrucomicrobiia > Opitutales > Opitutaceae > CAITWF01. The sequence continues at coordinate 1,217 of JBBRLB010000179.1, forward strand.
CATCTGGTTGCGCAGGCGGTTACGATGCGACGGCTCGAAGCCCGCGAACGCGGGCGTGCGGCCGGCTTGTTCATATTCGAAGTAGAGCGGTGGACGGGCCGGTGGGGCGCCCGCTCCGCTGAGTGCCGCCAGCAGGGACATGCCATCGGCGCGGGCGGGCGCAGGCACGCCGGCGACCTCGGCAAATGTCGGCAACCAATCCCAGTGCGCGCTGGGTGTGGGGACGACGCGCCCGGCGGGGATATGGGCGGGCCAGCGCGCGAGGGTGGGAACGCGGCTGCCACCTTCCCAGAGGTCGCGCTTGATGCCGTCGAAGGGACCGTAGCTGGAAAAAAACTCGGGCGTGATTTTCTCGGGCAGGTAGCTCTCGATGGAAGGGCCGTTGTCGGAGGAGAAAACAATGAGCGTGTTTTCGTCGACGCCGAGGTCGCGGAGGAGTTGGACGAGATCGCCGACGGCGTCGTCGATGCGGCGAACGCTGGTGGCGTAGCGGCGGTAAACATCAGGCCACGGTTGATCGGGCGTGGCGGGGTTGCCGTCGGCGTCGTAGGTGGCGGTGGCGTAGTCCGGGTGAGTCCACGAATCGATCTTGGGCGACGCAGTGTTGATCATGTGACCGGGTTGACCGAGCCACTGGAGTCCGCCTTTCAGGCCGCCGCCAGCGGGATAGGCTTGGGTGGGGAGTTGGAGGATCGCGTGCGGGGTGTCGAAGGCGAGGTAGAGGAAGAACGGCTGCGCGGGTGCTTTCTGCTTCTGATCAACGATCCATTTTTTCGCGCGGGCGGTGAAGAGGTCGGCGGTGTAGCAGCCGTCGAGTTGGGCGGAGATTTCGGTGCGGTTGTCCCAGACCTCGACGCCGGCGACGCCGGGGCTCGTGTCGTCGCGTTCGTCGCCGACGGGTGCGTTTTTGTTGGCGGCGCGGAGGGCGCGCGTAGTTTTCTTATACGGTGCCTCCTTGGGGTAGTGCTCGTGTCCATCCCCATGACGCATGTAGCCGAAGTAGGAGTCGAAGCCGCGGTTGAGTGGATGCGCGGGCCAGTTGGGCGGGCCGCCCTCGGCGCGACCTTGGAGGCCCCACTTGCCGATCGCGCCGGTGGCGTAGCCGGCGCGGTGGAGCACGGTGGCGAGGGTGTGATTATCGGCGATGGCCTTGTCGAACTGGTTGTCGCGGACGTTAGCGTGACCTTGGTGCACGCCGGAGAGGAGCGAGGCGCGCGAAGGGGCGCAGACCGGGGCGGCGGCGTAGTGATGAGTGAGCTGGGCGCCTTCAGCGGCGAAGCGGTCGAGCTGCGGAGTGAACTGGGTGGCGTGGCTTCCGGCGGCGTGCCGGGCGTTTTGGAAAAAGACGCCGAGGTCACCGTAGCCGAGGTCGTCGGCGAGGATGAAGATGATGTTGGGGCGGGCGGGAGTAGCGGCGCGAAGGGCGTTCGCGGCGAGGGGGAGGAGGGCGAGTGCAGCCAGGGCGAGGAAGCGGGCGCAGATTCGATGGAGTTTCATGAGGGGAGGTTCCGAGCCGGAGAGGAGGAAAAGGGTGGAACGGCGGCGGAGCCTCACTTCTTTGCCGCGAGAAAATGAACCAAGGCGGCGAAGTCCTCGATCGAAAGCGCGTTGGCGAGGCCTTCGGGCATCATTGAGTTCGGCAGATGTTTTTCCTCCTTCACGTCGGCGGTGGGCACGGTGGAGACGGCGCCGGCCATGTCGCGGAGGATAATTTTGTCGGCGGTGATTTCGGTGGCGAAGCCGACTCGGACGGAGCCGTCTTTCATGGTGAGGCTCACGGTTTGGAAACCCTGCGAGATGGTGTCGCTGGGGCGCAAAATCGCGGTGGCGATTTGGCTCGGATTCATGATCGCACCGATTTGGCCCATGTAGGGCCCGAGGGAGGCGCCGCCCGGTTGGAGCGCATGGCAGGTGACGCAGCCTTGTTGAGTGAAGAGGGCTTCGCCGCGGGTGGGATTGGGGGGCAGCTGACCGACTGCGATGATGATGTCTTCGAGCGGTGTCGTGGCGACGGCGCCTTTCTGTGCGGCAATTTTGGTGAGATCCAGTGCGGGCATTTTTTCCGCGGCCGGCGCGATTTCGCGGGTGCCGAGTTTGGCGAGGCCGAGGCGGTGGGAATCGTTGAGGCGGGCGAGAAAATCGCGGTGCGCCGGAGTGGCGTTTCCGAGTTCGGCTTCGAGCGCGGCAGCGATGCGTGGCGAAGCAGCCCAGCTCACGGCGTGGTAATAGGGGCCGTGCGAGTCGGGGATGGTGGTCCACCAGTGCAAACCGTCGAACGGAGCTTCGTCGTGGTAGAGGCGGGCGAGCGTGGTGAGCAGTTTGTCGCGCAGCGCGGGAGCCATGTCGGGCTTGAGTTTCTCGAGCAGTCCATCGGCGACCTTTTCGTCGTGGAGATTGGAGAGCGCCCAGAGCGCGAGATCTTCGCTCGGGGTGCCGACAGCGGCGAGGCAGGCGGTGGCGGCCTGGAGGCGGATGAGAGCGTGGGCCGCAATATGCGGAATCACGATCCCGGAATTCGGCGTCGCATGGCGGGGGGTGAACGCCTGGGTGGCTCCCGCTCCGGGTCGGCCACTGGACGCGAAGAATTCCAAAGAGTCTTCCGGACCGCCTCGCCCGCCGTTCACAGCACGCGCGGTGAAGGAAACTGCCTCGGCCGGCACCGCGTAGGTGACGAGCGGAGGACCGCTCACGATCAGGGCGGGACCGCTGGATGATTTTTTGTTTTTCTTGCCGGCATTAGGCGCCGCAGTTTCCGCGTTGGCGGATTCGGCGGGCGCGCGGGCGGCCCGGCCCGCAGTGGGGGTCAGGCTGAGGAGATTGACCTTGGTGCCGTCGGCGAGAGTGAACGCCGCGTCGCTGAGCGCGACCTGCACGATTTCGCCGGCAGTGTCGGTGGAGCTCAGGTGAAAGCGCAGTTCCTCGCCGGGACGCGTGGCGAGGGTGAAACGGCTCGCGCGCGCGCCCTTCAGGGTGTCCTTCTGCGTGAACGTGCCGGCGTCGCGGTCGTCGGGTTTGCTGAAGAGCACGCCGAGCAGAGCGGTCGCGGCTTCGGGCCGGCCGAGGCGGCCCAGGGCGACGGCGGCGGCGGCGCGCTGCCGGGGCGTGCCGTTCTGGAGCGTGAAAGCGAAAGGATTCAGCGGGAGCGTGACGCTCTTTAGCCGCGGCAGCCGGTCGGTCGCGGCGCGCAGGGCGAATTCGCGCAGGGTATCATCCTCGCCGAGCGCGAGGATTACCTGGGGATCGGTTTCGATTTGGGAAAACGTGAAGAGGGCGGCCACGCGTCCGGCGAGTGACAGGGACTTAGTTTGGATCAGTTTAACGAGCGCGGGCTTCGCGCCGGGGGCGTCGGCGGGCCGAGCGAGGATGGCCTGCTGCGCGTAGAAACGCGTGGTGGCGCTCGGCGACGCGAGCAGCGCGACGAGGTCGGAGATTTTTTGCGCGGCGAGGTCGGGCAAGGCGTGGTGGGTCCAGCCCTTGGGCGTGATGCGATCCACGTAGCCTTTGCCGGGATCGCCCTTGAAGCCGGCGCCATCCCACGCGCCGACAAACATCTGGCCCGAAGGATCGACGTCGAGGTCGGTCACCTGCGAGATCTGCGCGAAATCCTCGACCTGCTGCGTGAACGTTGCGCCGTCGGGCGTGAGGCGGTGCAGGAAGATCGCCTTGCGGCCCCAGTCGGCCATGAGCGGCTGATCGTTGTAGCGGGCGGGCCAGGTGGGTTCGGAGAGGAAGAACGCGCCGACGCCGGAGCCGCCGCCGACATCCTCGAGGGCCGGGAGAATTTCGGTGGCAAAATTTTTAAAGAGGCGCGGGTAGCCGAACTCGGCGGATTGGATGTGATGGAGAAAACGGACGTTCCAGCCGCCGCCATCGTTCGTGTTGCCGCGCGTGAAGCAGTTCATGAACGGATCGATCGCGACGTCGTAGATGTTGCGCGTGCCGGTGGTGTAGAGTTCGAGTTCCGTGCCGTCGGGCCGCACGCGGGCGATGCCGCCGCCGAGCAGCGTGAGTTGGGTGCCGTCGGTGCCGGTGGCGTTGTGAAAACCGAAATCGCCGACGGCGATGTAAATCCAGCCGTCGATGCCCATGCGAATCCCGTTGGTGGAATGATCGGTGCCGCGATCGTTGATGGCTTTCGCAACGCAGATATTGCGGACGAGGACTTTTTCGGGGCCGTCAGCGATGCCGTCGCCGTTGGCGTCTTCGAGCACGGAGAGGTCCATGCCGGTCGCTTTACCGTCGGCACCGTAGGCGGTGTGAAGCACGTAGAGTTTGGTGCCGACGGCGAGGAGACCGCGGGCGTTGTCGATCAGCGCGAATTCGGTGTGGCGGTCGGCGACGCCGTCGTGGTCGGTGTCGATGAGTTTGACGATGCGACCCTTGCCGGGGCCTTTGCCGAGCGAGCCGTTCAAATCGACACCGGCGTAGACTTCGCCCTGAGCGGAAACGCAGAGGCAGGCGACGCAGGGCGTCACATCCGGCCCGGAGAAGCGCGTGAGGACGAGATCGGCAGGGACGGTGTCGGCGGCGCTGAGCACAGAGAACCCGAGGGCAAGCGTGGCGAGGCCGGCGGCGAGGCGGGAGTGAATCATCATCGAGGTAGGTGAGGTGAGTAAAGGGAGTGAATGAAACCGAGAGCGCGGGTTCACTTGGCTTTTTTGTTTTTCTTGGCGTTTACGTCGCGGTCGGCGTCGCGCGCGGCGGCGCGGCCGGTGAGCGGCCAATTGGGATCGTCAACGTGCGCGGTTTTCATGAGAGACTCGGCGCGGGCGACGAGATCGGGTTTTGCGGCGGCGACGTTTTTGGATTCGGCGACATCGGTGGCGAGGTCGTAGAGTTCGAGCGCTTGGCCGGGGCCGTTGCGCACGGCTTTCCAGTTACCAAAACGGACGGCTTGGAGCGGTTTGTTGGTCTCGTGGAGTTCCCAGTAGAAGTAATCGCGAGCGGGAGCGGGGCCGCCGCGCAGGAACGAGACGAGCGAGAGGCCGTCGGATTTGAAACCGGCGGGGAGTTTCGCACCGGCAAGCTCGACCGCGGTGGGAAGGAAATCCCAGAAGGCCCACGGCTCATCGCTCACGCGACCGGCGGGGACGACGCCGGGCCAGCGCGCGAAGGCGCCCTGGCGGAGGCCGCCCTCGTAGAGTTCACGTTTGAAGCCACGCAGGCCGTTGCTGGCTTGGTTGAAGAGTTTGCCCATGGGGGAACTCGGTTCGAAGGAGGAACCGTTGTCGCCCGCGACCATGACGAGGGTGTTGTCGTCGAGTTTGAGCTCGGCGAGCAGATCGAAGATCTGGCCGACGTCGCGGTCGAGGCGGGTGACTTGCGCGGCGTAAGCTTTTTGCTGCGCGGTCCAAGGTTTGTCGGCGTAGATGCCGAGATCGTCGATCTCGTGGTCTCCGTGTGGGAGGGTGATCGCGTAGAACAGGAAGAACGGCTGATCTTTTTTCGCGCGGACCCATTGGAGCACGTCGGTCTGGATCACGTTTTGGGCGTAGATGGGGCCGACGCCCTCCCCGGTGTTTCCGGGCAGATCGAAGCGCACGCCGTCGCGGTAGAGAAAGGTTGGGAAGTAAGAGTGCGCGTGGCGCTGGCAGTTGTAACCGATCTGGTGATCGAAGCCCTTCTTCAATGGGCTGCCCGTGGTGTCGAACATGCCCATGCCCCATTTGCCGGCGACGGCGGTGGCGTAGCCGCCGGTCTTCAAAATCTGCGCGACGGTCACGGTGCTCGCGGGGAGCGGGAGCTGGCCCTCGACGGGAACTTCCCAATTACCGCGGACAGGCGAGTGACCGGTGTGCAGACCGGTCATGAGTGAGGTGCGCGATGGAGCGCAAACGGTGGTGCCGCAATACGCCTGATTGTAGCGCGTGCCCTCGCGGGCCATGCGGTCGAGGCTGGGCGTCTGGATGAGTTTTTGGCCGTAGACGCCGATGTCGCCCTGTGCGATGTCATCACTGAGGACGAAAATGATGTTAGGTGGGCGAATGGCGGACGCAGCGAAGACGGACGCGGTGAGCACGGCACTGAACAACGAGGCAAGGAGAGCGCGGGTGGGAATCATGGTGGAGCGGAGCGAAGGGCAAAGGGCGGACAGAACTCGGCGGGCTAGCGGTAGATGAAGCGGAGTGGTTAGCGGTGGCGCAGTCGGGAATTCGAGTGTGGAGAAATTGGAAAAAATAGACGCAGCGACGGTCGCTCAGTCTTCGCTCCGTTTCTTCTTCCGATTCTGTTTGGTATCCGCACCACCACTAGCGCCGCCTTCATCGGTGGTGCGGGGAGCAATGGGCAGCGGGATGAAATCGTGCTCTAGGATCATCCACTCCTGCATGGCGGCGAGGAGTTCGTGTTGGACGGTGGCGACTTCGGCTTTGCCGTAGAGATTGTTGAATTCGCTCGGGTCTGCGCGGAGATCGAAGAGTTCGAACATCGGGCGCGTGGGCGCGAAGTAACGCCCGGCGAGTTTTGGGTCGAGTGTGCCGGCGTCCTTTCGCTGGACGAGCTCCTTCCAAAACGGCTGGCCGGCGAAATCCACCGGCCAATACGGCAGCTGACCGAGGGCGTTGTAGATGAGTTTGTGCGTGGGCGAGACAACGACGCGGCCGAGGTCGAAGCTCGCGCTGTTGCCGGGCAGGCCCGAGGCGTGGGGGCCGCGTTCGGCGAAGATAAACTCGCGCGGCACGTTCGCCTCGCCGCGCAACAGGGAGGCAAAGCTCTGGCCGGTCATTTCGCGCGGGACGGGCAGACCGGCGGCTTCGAGGAAGGTGGGCGCGAGGTCCTCGCCACTGATGAGCGCGGCGGAATGGGAGCCGGGCTTCACCTTGCCGGGCCAACGAACGAGTAGCGGGACGTGAATGCCGAATTCGTAGAGCGTGCCCTTGCCGCGAAATTGCGAGGCGCCGTTGTCGCCCATGAACGCGACGAGCGTGTTTTCGGCGACGCCGCGTTTTTCAAGTTCGGTCATGACTTCGCCGAAGAAGACATCGAAGTGCGCGATCTCGTCGTAGTAGGCCGCAAAGTCGGCGCGGACCGCGGGCGTGTCGGGATAGTGAGCGGGTAGCTTGAGCGTAGCCGGATCGTGTTTCACGGGACCCTGCGTCGTGAGCGGGCGATGCGGATCGCTGGAGCAGAGCTGGAGGAAGAACGGTTTCTCGGCAGGCTTGTGGTCGAGGAATTCGCGGAACTGGCCGAGGGCGGTGGCGTTGTCCGGCGTCTGATTCACGTAGTCGAGGCGGTCGCGGAACGTGGTGAGTTTGTATTTCTCGAAAACCGCACGGGACTCGGGCGTGGTCGGAGCGCCTTCGAGGTGATAGGTGCGGCCGGCGACGCCGGTGAACCAGCCGGCGGCGCGCATGGCTTCGGGATAAGTCTTCACCTCGCGCGGGAGCGGCGCGGAGAAACGTGTCATGGCGATCGCGACGGGCGAGCGGCCAGTCATGATACTGGCGCGCGAGGGGACGCACTGCGGACAGGTCACGTAAGCGCGATCAAAGCGCATGCCTTGCGCAGCAAACTTATCGAGGTTGGGCGTCTTGATGTCGGGGTTGTCGTAACAGCCAACGTGCGGCGCGCTATGATCGTCGGAGAGAATGAGGAGGACGTTGAGCCTGTCGGCAGGCGCAGCGGCAACGAGCGCCGGGGCCAGGACGGCCAAGGTCAGAACCGCGAATGCGCGAAGTAAAGGGATCACAAGGGAGAGGCGCGAAGTCACTTGGCGGCGGCCTTTTTCTGGTTGCTGGTCGGGGGCGGAAGCGTGGTGGGCTCGGTGAGTGTCGGCGGGCCGGAGAGCCAACCGAGGGACGCGAGGAACTTGTCGGTCTCGATCAGAGTTTTGGTTTTAAACGGCTCCTGGTTGAAGAAGCCGTGGACTTGGTCGTCGTCGAGGAAAAGTTCGCGGCGGGCGTCGACGGCTTTCGTCGCGGACTGGAAACGCTCGGCGGTGGCGATGGGAATGAGCGCATCCTTGCGGCCGAGAAAGATGATCGCGGGCGGGGCGTCAGCGGCGATGTTGTGCGCGGGGGAGAATTCTTTGACGCGGTCGCCGACGCGGGCCTGGCCCCAGCCGCCGACGGGGCCGTTGTCGAAGACGGGATTGAAGAGCGTGAGAACGGCGGCGCGCGGGGAGATCTTCAGATCGTCGGCCGGATCGTCGGAGCCCGGGACGAGACCGACGAAGGCGGCGAGATGGCCGCCGGCGGAGCCGAGGTCGTCGGTGAGGATGAGGACGATGTTCGGCGGGCGCGGCGTCGCGGCGCGCGCGGGCGAGACGAACGCGGCAGTGACGAGGAGGGACGCGGTGAGGGCGCGGGAAAGAAAGCGCATGGGAAGAGGTTAATCGGTGGACTATTGTTTCTTGTTTTTCCCTTTTTTCACGCCCGTGGCGTTGCCGGAGGCCTCCTCGGAGGTGCGCGGTGGATTCACTTCGGGGAAACGGCCCTGGTCGTCGGTATCGATGATCCAGGTATCGAGAGCGGCGCGGAGCTTTTTCAACTCGGCCTGATCCGCGGGGGCGGTGGAGGTGGCGAGGTTGTTGATTTGGTCGGGATCGGATTGGAGGTCGTAGAGCTCCTCGGCGGGCTGGCGGGGTTGGCAGAGGAAATCCTGCGCGGGGGTGAGCTTGCCGGCGGCGTGCAGTTCCTTGAGGAGGTTCCAGACGGGGTATTGAGTTTCCTTGTAATTGTTGGCGGCGAGGAAGGGGACTTCGGGGGTGTAGTTGCGGATGTAGCGGTAGCGGGCGTCGCGCACGGCGCGGATGCGCATGGAGGTCTCGTCGCAGCGGTCGCGGAAGCCGAAGGTAAATTCAGACGCGGCCTCGGCGCGGGGACCGACGACGATTTTGCCCTGG
>JBBRLB010000180.1:0-9894 GCA_038231575.1 Opitutales bacterium
GCCCATTCCGCATCGGTCAGATCACTCGGATAGGTTTTCGTTTCACTGGAGGTTGCCATCCCCAGTTTCGATCACAAACCGATCCCACGCACGATCCTAATCTTACCCGCACCGGGCTTTTTCGACGCCCTCTAAGAGAAAACGTGCGCCCGCTCTCATCGCTTCGTCCAAATCCGCAGGGAACTCAGCAGAAAATCCTCCAGCGCCGCGGCCTCATTAAGATTCAGGCGAAGAAGGCCGGTGTCTTTTTCAAGTTTATCGATCGCAGCCGTGAGGGCGCGGCGCGTGACCTCGTCGCCCGCCAGGAGTTTCGGCAGTGCGTAGGCGCGGGTGGCGTGGGCGACTTCGGAAAAAAGGCGGAGGCGGATGCCGTTGGCGATGCCGGTCTGGATCGCTTCCTCCTCGGCGTCGTCGAGGTCGTCAGGGAGTTTTTCTTTTTGCTCCTTCCACGTCAGGTCGGTCGCGAAGTCGAGCACGGCGGAGAAGCGCGCGACAAGGCCGTAGGCGGTGAAGATGTGTTCCGCGACGGCGCGCTTGTCGGTGGCGCCGCCTTCGGCGAGGCGGCCGAGCCAGGCGCGGTAGTCGGCGAGCCACGGCGCCCAACCGTCGGCGGAAACGGCCGCCACCGGGGAGGGAAACCGGAAATGCAGCACGCGGCTGAGAATCGTCGGCAGTAGCGAGTAGGGACGCGTGGTGATGAGGAGCAGCGTGGTGTTGCCGGGCGGCTCCTCGAGCGTCTTGAGGAACGCGTTGGCACTCGGTGGCTCCATCCGGTCGGCCTCGTAGAGAATCGCGACCTTGCGCGGCGCGAGGGCGGGCGTGACGTAAAGCTTCGGCAGGAAATCGCGCATCGTGCCCGGGTCGGGCGAGCCCGCCTTGCCGATCGGAATGATGCGGGACTTTCCCTTCGGTCGCAGTGCGAGATAGTCCGGATGATCTTTTACGGGGAAACGCGACTTGGCCGTCGGCGGGTTGAGCAGCCGATCGGCGATGGCGTGCGCGACACCCACGAGCGTGCTGAGATCGTCGCCGTGGAGGAGGAGGCTGTGCGAAAGTCGCGAGCGCTCGATAGCACGCTCGATGACGGCGACCGCCGGCGTGCCGACGAGGGCAGGGGGCCACGGAAGTGCGGCGGGCGCGTTCACTTCACGCGCGCCTGCACCTCGGCCCAGATTTTTTTCGCGATGGCGTCCTGCGTCTTGGTGCCGTCGATCACGACGAAGCGTTCCGGCATGCCCTTCGCGAGCACGAGGTAGCCCTCGCGAATCTTCGTGTAGAAATCCAGGTTCTCGCGCTCCATGCGGTCGGGCAGATCAGAGGCGCGCTGCTTGAGGCGCGCGAGGCTGACCTCCGTCGGCACATCGATCACGATCGTGAGATCGGGCATCACGTTGCCGACCGCGAAGCGGTTGATCTGCGCGACCGGATCGGCGGCGAGGTTGCGACCGATGCCTTGGTAAACGGTGGAAGAATCGAGGAAGCGATCACTGAGCACGACGGCACCGCGCATCATGGCGGGCGCGATGACCTCGCGGACAACCTGCGCGCGGGCGGCGGCGAAGAGCAGCAACTCGGTCTCGGCGCACATCTCGTCGCCCTTGGAATTATGGACGATGATGTTGCGGATCTGCTCACCGATCTCGGTGCCGCCGGGCTCGCGCGTCGTGACGACCTCTCGATTCGCTTTTTGAAAATGCGCGGCGAGCAGCGCGATCTGGGTGGATTTTCCGGAGCCTTCGGAGCCTTCGAAGGAGATCAGCTTGCCGGTCGAATTCTTTTTCAGAGGCATGACGAAAGCGTGACGGGTTCAGCGCCAATTGGCGAGGAAGGTTTCGAGGTCGGCGAGCGACGGACTCTGCGCGGTGCGCACGTAATGGCCGCTCGTGCAGACGCCGGTGCCGAGGCAGGACTCCGGCGAAAGACCCAACATCTGCCCGGTGGTGAAACCCGCGTTGAAGTGATCCCCGGCGCCGGTAGTGATGAGCGGCTGCGCGACAAACGGGCCTGGCACCCACCAGACGCCCTCACGCGTGGCGCAGGCGGCGGACTCGCGCGGGTGAATGACGACCGTCGAGAGATCGAGGCGCTGGCGGATCTTCGTGCACATCTCGCGCAAGCCCGCCTCGGTCTCGCCCGTCGCGCCGAAGCCGAGTGCAGCGAACACCTGCTGCGCCTCCTTGAGATTGAGCCCGAGCGTGACGCGGCCGAACTGCTCGAATTTCGCCATCGTCTCGAGCGCGTAAACGAGATCAGCCGCGGAGCGCTTCTCGGGATCGCAGAGATCGAAAAAGAAAATCCGTCCAGCTCGCACGGGCACCGGCGGCAGGATGCGCGCGACGAGATCGGCGAGAATGGCCGTCATGTGCGGCAGCATTGTCCAGTTGACGAGTGCAACGAGATCGGCCGAAGCGATCGCGGTGCGGTAGGCATCGACGCCGCCGAACGCCTTCGTCACGGCCTCGGGCGTGACCTCGTCGAGGCTGCGCATGAGCCCCAGCATGATTTTCCCGTCGGGGCACTCGACCGCGATGGTGTGCGCGGCGTCGGTGATCGAGACAACTTTCGCGCGAGCGGCGAGCGGCGCGAAGACCGGATGCACCGCGTTGCGACCGAGCGCGCCGACGTAGGTGACCTGCGCGCCGTGGGCGAGGAGGGCGTTGGCCATGATGGGGCCGTTGCCGCCGAGTTTGTCGAGGCGCGGGTAGAGCTCGATGTTGGTGCTCTTGCCGGCGGCGCCGACGATGCGCTGGCCGAATTCGGTGAGGCTCGCGAACGGCGTGAAGTTGTCGCCTTGGCCGGCGCGTTGGGCGACGGGGGCGACGATGGTGTCGACGAAGCCGTCGAAGCCGGCGAGGCAGTGTTTGGCGGTGATGTCGCCGCGACGCGCGCGGAGTTCCTGGAGGGTGCGGGTTTTGAAGTCCATCGGGTGGAAGGTTCAGGAAAAATCACGCGCGCGACGCAGCAACCAGAATCGGTGTGGGGCAGGCTTAATGCTCGCCATTTCCGCCCGCGCGACGATGGCGGCGTCAATCCCGTCCCACAACGGCCGAAACAACGAAAACACCGCACGGATCGAACGGTGAACAACTCACCGGGAATTTCCGTTGAACGCGTCCGCCAAACCCGCCAACTCTCAACGCACGTCATGCTCGCGCTGTCTCTCTTCTCACCCGTCATCGCGACGGCCAACCTGATCGAGGTATTTGTCCGCTGCGATCCCGCCGGCCAGATCATTACCGGCGGCCTCGCGGTCTTCAGCATCATCGCCTGGACGATCATGTTTCAAAAACACTACGAGTTGAAGCGGCTCGGGTCCTACAACCGGCAGTTCGAATCGCAGCTCCGCGCCCAGAAATCGCTGCTCGACCTGCCGGAGTCGTTTCGCGACCAGCGCGTGATTCCCTATGCCGATCTTTTCGCGGACGCGGTGGAGGCCTATTGGCGCGCGGCGGCCATCGGGAAAGAGAAGGGGATTGAATCCTCGCACGCGCGGCTCGAACACGCGGAGAACGCCCTGCAGCGCGCGTTGTCGCGGCAGACGCTGCGCTACGAATCGAGCATGATTTTTCTCGCGACGATCGTCACGGGCGCGCCGTTCCTCGGCATGCTCGGCACGGTGTGGGGTGTGATGGTGGCGTTCAGCGACGTGGCGGTGCAGGATTCCGCGACGATCAAGACGCTCGCGCCGGGGGTATCGGCCGCGCTGCTCACGACGATCGCCGGCCTCGTGGTCGCGATTCCGTCGGTGTTCGGCTATAATTTTCTCCTCGGCAAATCGAAGCAGCTCGTGACGGAACTGGAAAACTACGCGAGCTCGCTGGCCGACCGCATCGAATTGGAATCGAAGTGAGCCACCACTGACCATGGCCCGCACGTTTCGACGCAAAACCTCGCAGCACCCGATCTCGGAGCTGAATGTCACGAACCTCATCGATCTGGGGTTCACGCTGCTGATCATTTTCATGATCGCGACCACGGTGACGCATCAGGAACAGACCGAGCGGATGAATCTCCCGATCGAGTCCAAGAGCATTCAAACAAAACCCGATCCGAGCGATCGCTTCGAGAGCATCATCATCGCCGCCGACGGCAGCTACACGATCGGTGGCCGGAAGCTCTCGCTGGCGCAGTTGACGCGCGAACTGGCGAGCTATGCGGGGCAACCGAAGCCGCCGGTGTTTCGGATCCGCATGGACGCAAAGACCACGGCGCAGCAATTCATCACCGTCGTCGATGCGTTGAAGAAGCACAACCTGTCGCGCATCACCTTCGATACGCAGGCGGGCAGTAACTAAGTTTTCGCCGCGCCCAACGTCATACCTGCGCCGCCGCCATGACCGACCGCACGCCCGCCGCCCTCATGACTTCACTGGCGCTCCACGCGCTGGTGGTGGCGATCGTGGTTCTGTTCACCTATTCGGCGAGCCTGCGGTCCAAGGAGGTCCCCAAGATTTTCGAACTCGTCCGCGGCGAGGGCACGAACTACATGGCCACCGAAGCACCCGCGCTGGGCACGCCCGGCGGGTTGAAGCTTTCCGTGCCCGCGCCGACGCCACCGAAACCCGAGTCCGCGGTCGCACCCGAGCCTGCGCCGGCCAAACCGGAAGCCAGCCCGGTTACCCCGCCGCCTCCGACGAAAGCGCCCGTGACGAAGGCTCCGCCCGTTCAACGCACGCCCGCGCAGGAGATTCGCCGCCTTCTGGCCAACGCCGACCTTCGGGCCAAGCGGTCCGTCGCCAAGCAGCGGGACGAGGAACAGAAGCAACTGACAAAAGCCGAATTTGATCGGGTCAACAAAGCCAAGGCCGCCGAAAAGTCCGCGCCCACGAAAATCCAGAAGGTCGACGGCGAAGGGATCGCGAAGGGCGTCGAGGGCGGCTCGACCGCGAACAAGGAAGGCGGCGCGAACGGCCGCGCGTTGACGGCCGCGGAAGGCAATCGCATGGAACGTTACGAATCGGCGCTCATGGCCGCGTTGCGCCGCGCGCTCGAGCAGGAGAAACCGCCCGGACTGAGTGAATCGCTCGTCGCGTCGGTGCAATTTCGCGTGGAGGCCGACGGCACGCTTTCGAACGTCCATTTTGCCAAGGGATCGGGCAGCGCGGAATTCGACAACGCGGTCCGCGCCGCCATCCGCCGCGTGAGCGGTTCGATCGGGGCGCGGCCGGATGGCAAGAGCGAGGTCGTCGAACTGGATTTCCGGGCCAAAGAGGACGGCGAGTGACGCGGCGGGCGTAAAGCCCGCCCCGCCGTAACCCGGCTACGGATGTTCTCACGCAAAAAGCCGCCACCGGGGTTTCCGGTGGCGGCTTTTTAAACTGGTGGACCCTAGGAGGCTCGAACTCCTGACCTCCTCAATGCCATTGAGGCGCTCTACCAACTGAGCTAAGAGCCCTTCGCGCTTGCGAGAGGCGAGGAAAATCAAAGTTCCCTCGGCGAACGCAAGGACTTTTTCTTGCCCGCCACGGAAGGCACTTAACGCGTCAGCACCGGCGGTTCCTCTGCGGGCGGCGGGAGGCTGGTGGCGTAGGCGCGGGCCAGGACGGCCCGCCAATGGGCGTCTTCGAGTTCGCGGCGGCGCACCGCGCGATATTCCATTTCCCCCGCGTAGAAAATAAAGGCAAAGAGCACCGCCGTCAGCCACGTATGAAACACCAGCAAAGCGATCAATGCCCCCAGGACGGCCAGCACTTTGCCGACGGTGGCGGCCCAAAACGTGGCGCGCAGGTATTGCATCCGCGTCGCGAGCAGCGCGCGGAAAATGCGGCCGCCGTCCATCGGGAAAACGGGCACGAGGTTGAAACATCCCATGATGAGATTCCAGTGCAGGAGGAGTTGGGCGAGGCCCCTGGCATCGGCGGCGTCGTTGGAAAACGGCCAGCCCTCGGCGAAACCGACCGTGGCCCACAGCACGCCGGCGAGGACAAAATTCACCGCCGGTCCCGCGAGCGTGATGAGAAGTTCGCGGGAGGGCTCGCGGGGGATGTCTTCGAACTCCGCCATGCCGCCGATCGGCATGAGCAGGATGCGGCGCACGCCGATGCCGTAGTGCATCGCCGTGAAAGAGTGCCCTAGCTCGTGCAGCACCACGCAGGTGAAAAACGCCAGCAGCGTGCCCACATTCCACGCCATGCCGACCCAGCCGCCCCCGGTGCCGTCGTCGTCCGGCCGCCAGCCTTCCTGCGCGGCGAAGGCCAGCAGGAGGAAAAACGAGAAGTGCACCGCGAGCTGGATGCCGCGGATTCGGAAAAGGTTCATTGACCAACCAAGCATGCGAAGCAACAAAAGCGGGCCTGCGGAAATCGCGAGCGCGTTCGCAAAAGGACCCGCCCGGCTCCGTCGTCCACTTTTCATGCCCGAAACCGCTGCCAAACCGCCCACGATCCTCGTGGTCGATGACGATGCCGAGATCCGCTACTCGCTGACGCGGGTCCTGTCTTCGCGCAAATATCACGTGATCGAGGCGCCGAGCGGCGAGCAGGGCGTGGCGATGGTGAAGAAAGGGCCGCCGCCCGACCTCGTGTTTCTCGATGTGCGGATGGGCGCGATGGGCGGCATCGAGGCGCTGCAGCACATTCGCTCCGCCAACCCTCGGCAGCTCGTGATTTTGATGACGGCGTTTGGCACCGCGCAGACCGCCATCGAGGCGATGAAATACGGCGCGTTTGATTACGTCATGAAGCCCTTCGATCCCGCGAAGGTGCTCGCGCTCGCGGACAACGCCCTCAAGGCCCACGCCGATCTTCGCGCCGTCAGCGATTACAAGCCGACGATCAACGCCGAGGATTATCGCGAGGGCATCGTCGGCAGTTCGTCCGCCATGCAGGAGGTTTTCAAGACGATCGGCCAAGTCACCGCGAGCGACGTGACCGTGATGATCACGGGCGAGAGCGGCACCGGCAAGGAACTCGTCGCGCGGTCGATTTGGAAACACAGCCACCGCGCCGCGAAACCGTTCATCGCCGTCAACTGCGCCGCAATTCCCGACAATTTGATCGAGAGCGAACTCTTTGGACACGAAAAGGGTTCATTCACCGGCGCGACGGCGCAGCGGCTCGGAAAGTTTGAGCTGTGCGACGCGGGGACAATTTTCCTGGACGAGATCGGTGACATGGCGCTCGCGACGCAGACGAAAATCCTGCGCGTGCTCCAAGCCGGTGAAATCCAGCGCGTCGGCGGCACCGAGACGATCAAGGTGGACGTCCGCATCCTCGCTGCCACGAACAAGGATCTCGAGGAGATGGTGAAAGCGAAGCTGTTTCGCGAGGACCTTTACTACCGCCTGAATGTCGTGCGCATCAGCATGCCCACGTTGCGCGAGCGCGGCGACGACGTGCCGCAGATCGTGGATTTCTGCCTGCAGAATTTGGTGAAGCAGAAGAAGGCGCGCGTCACGAAACTGTCGCCCGAGGCGATGGCCGTGCTCACGCGCCACACCTGGCCGGGCAACGTGCGCGAACTCGAAAACGTGATCTATCGCAGCGCCGTCATCGCGCAGGGCGATGCGATCCTCGTGAAGGACTTGCCGGCCGAGATCCGCGGCGGCGCCGGCGAGGGGAGTGCCGCGCCGTTTGTGAGCGTCGTGGCGGTCGAGCCGGTCCCGCTGCCGCCTGAGCCGTCGGCCACCGCTGCGCTGACGGTCGAGGCGGCATTGAATTTTCTCTTTACCGAGCTCGCCGCCGACGGGGAACCCATTTTGCCGAAAGTGGAAAAGGCGTTTGTTACCCTGGCACTCGCCGCGGAAAAGTCCGACGAAGCCAAGGCGGCCAAACGGCTCGGCCTGACGAAGGCTGCGTTGCAAAAACGACGCAAAGTCGGCTGAGTTTTTCCGGCTATCCTCGCTTTGCCCCAATCCCTTACCCCATGAAATCCTCCCTCGTTCGTCTCCTCGCACTGATGGTCGGCGTCGCGCTCGCGGCGGGCGCCGCCTTCGCCGCCGACCCGGCGCCCAAGAAAGTTTTGTTCTTCAGCAAGTCGTCCGGTTTCATCCACGACGCGATCAACCCCGATGGGAAAAAAGGCCACGGCTACGCGTTTCGCGTTCTCGATGCGCTCGGGGCGAAAAATAAAATTGAGTTTGTGTTCTCGAAAGACGGCACGCTGTTCACGCCGGAATATCTCGCGCAGTTCGACGCGTTTTTCTTCTACACGACCGGCGATCTCACGAAGGACAAGAGCGACCCGCGCGGGGACGGCCTTCCGCCGATGACCGCGGCGGGCAAGGCGGCGCTGCTGGCGGCGATCGCCGGAGGCAAGAGCTTCATCGCCACGCACAGCTCGAGCGACACGTTTCACTCGTTCGGCCGCAACCTCCACGTGCCCGAGCGCTTCGACGACGATGGCGACAAGGCGGACGACTACATCAAGATGGTCGGCGGCGAATTCATCCGCCACGGCGCGCAGCAAACGTCGCACCTCATCGTCGCCGACCCCAAGTTTCCCGGCCTAGCTGCAGTGCCCGCCGACTACGGCCCGATGGAGGAATGGTATTCGCTGAAAAACTTTGCCGCCGACATCCACGTGCTGCTGGTGCAGGACACGGCCGGCATGAAAGGCGCCGAATACCAGCGCGCGCCGTATCCTTCGACGTGGGTGCGCCTGCACGGGAAGGGCCGCGTTTTCTACACCAATCTCGGCCATCGCGAGGACGTTTGGGACAGCCCCGTTTTCCAAGCCGTGCTGATGGGTGGCGTCAACTGGGCGCTGCACCGTGTCGATGCCGACATCACGCCGAATCTCGCCAAGGTCACACCGAAGGCGGGCGTGCTGCCGAAGTATGAAGCCCCGCCGCCAGCGGCCCCGGCGGCGAACGCGAAGAAATAAGCGGTGGTCGGTTCAACGCCTGCGGCAGCGCCGCGCACGTCCCGGACTAATTTCCCCATGAAAACTGTGCTCCGTCTCGCGTTTGCGTTCGCCGGCGCGTTGCTCGCGCCCGCGCTTCACGCCGTCAACGACTACGTCCCCGGCCCGGATTCCAAAAAGCAGCCGGGCGTGCCGGCCGGCGAGTTGATCAAATTTGTTTTCGACCGCTCGAAGATTTTCCCCGGCACCACGCGCGACGTGACGGTTTACGTGCCGAAACAATACGACCCGGCGAAGCCCGCGTGCGTGCACCTCAACCAGGACGGCGTCGGATGGAACGCTCCGGTCGTCTTCGACAACCTCATCGCGCGCGGCGAACTGCCGGTGATCATCGGCGTGTTTGTCACGCCCGGCGTCGTGAAGGTGCGCGACCCCGCCACGCAGCAGGATCACTACAACCGCAGCTTCGAATACGACGGCCTCGGCGACGCCTATGCGCGTTTCCTCCTCGAGGAGCTGCTGCCCGCCGTCGAGACAAAGTTCACGGCCGACGGCCGTGCCATTCATCTCTCGCACTCGGGCAACGACCGCGCGATCTGCGGCGCGAGCAGTGGCGCAATCGCGGCATTTACGGCGGCGTGGGAGCGGCCGGGCGAGTTCACGCGGGTGTTTTCGGCGCGTGGCACGTTCGTGAACCTCCGCGGTGGCGATATCTATCAGATCCTGATTCGGAAAACCGAACCGAAGCCGCTGCGGGTTTTCCTGCAGGGCGGTTCGAACGACAACAATCTCTACGGCGGCGACTGGTGGATGGCGAACCAGACCATGGAGCGCTCGCTCACGTATGCGGGCTACGAGGTGGCGCACGCGTGGGGCGACGGCGGACACGACGACAAACATCCGATGGCGATCTTCCCCGAGGTAGTCCGCTATCTGTGGAAAGACTGGCCGACGCCCGTAAAGGCCGGGAAGCTTCCGCTTGAGCGCATCACGCCGTTCTTCGTCGACGGCGAGGGCTGGCAGCTCGTGGGGGAGGGCTACAAATTCACCGAGGGCCCCGCGGTCAACGCGGCCGGCGAAGTCTTCTTCAAC
>JBBRLB010000181.1:0-9848 GCA_038231575.1 Opitutales bacterium
AAAGGTCACGGCCGTCGCCGCCAGCGGCCGCGGCAGCGGAGTGCCCAGCGTCGCATCGAACGCGAATTTTTGTTTCTCGCCACTGACCGTCGTGAACTCGATCGCGACGACCGGTTTCAAAAAGCCCTGCTCCGCGATCGCCGAGACCAGCAGGAACGCTGCATCCTCGATCGCGTTGGCATCGACGGTTTCGCCACGTTGCTCGCCCAGCAGGCGCTCCAACGAAATTCTCATCTCGCGATCGTCCCACCAGCCGAGACCGGAAACGTGAAACTTCGCCTTGGGGGTTTCGGGCGGCTTGGCCGCGGCGGACAAGGCGAAGGTCATCCCGAGCAGCGCCAGCGCCGCGCGTGCGACAGAAAGATTAACGCGGCTGCTCACGGGGCGCCTCCTTTTTTCCGATCACCGGCGTTTCGGCTTTGTCGTTGCTCGGGGTCTCGGGCGGACGGACGCTCCATTTCACGCCCGTGTTGTAGGCGTCATACTCGTCGTATTCACCGACGAGCGTGAACCGATCGCTGAGCCGGTATTCCGCTTCGTAAGTTTCGCGGCCGAGCGTCGACACCCGTTCGCCCGTCGAGATCGTCAGTCGCCCCGCGTCCTTCGGATCGCCCCCGAACGTGGAGATCAAACTTTGGCCGAGATAAGTCCCCAGCCGCGCGGCCCGCTGCGCCGTGCCATAGGTGATTTCGTCATGCGGCAGCTCTCCGGCCATCACCATCAGCAGCACCTGTTTCGCGTCGAGCGACGGACTCGACGAAAACGTCACGATCGGGGCGTCAGCGGTCCCGGTTACTTCCATGCGCAAATCGTAGCCGTAGCGGCGTGACTTTCCCGCCACCGCCAGCCGGAGCGAATTGGGATCGGCATCGGTCAGGCGCACCGTCGCTTGCTCGATGCTAAACGCGGCGAACGGCAGCGTGACCGTGCCTGAGTCCACCGCCGCTTCGCCCGTCATGTGCGGCGCACCGAGCGTCCCGGCGAGGCGGAAGTGCGCCGACGCCGTCCCGCTAAACAGCGTGGAGCGCAGCCGCATGAATCTCTCCCCGCCCACCGCGACATCCAGCCGCCAGGCGTTAAGCGGCGGTTTCTCCAACGCAAAATAAGGCGGACGCCGCGCCGGCCCGGTCCCGCCGCGGGGAATGAACGCGCGCAAGTCCGACAGATACATGCTGTCCCGCAGTTTCACCGTGCCGCTGATCGTGGGTGCGCCGGCCGACGAAACCTCCTTCGCGCCGTCACTCGAGGTGAGCTTCAAATCCACATCCGCGCGCACGAGCAAACCGGTTTGGCGCACGAGTGGCAAATTCTCCCCTTTGAGCGCGAGGTCGAATTTCGGCGCGGACTTCAACGGCAGTTCGATCTTGCCGCTCAACGTCACCGGCTGGCCGCCGAAGCGGCCAGTCAGCGAGCGCACTTCGATCACGCTGCCGGCCAGTTGCACTTCGCCTTGAATTTCCTGCAAGACGCCGAAGCCACCGAGCGGGCGCGTCGCGGCGTCGCTGAGCTTAAGCGTCCCTTTCATTTCACCGCCGGGCGCAAAGGTCGCATCGACGCGCAGCCGTCCGCTCTGCGCGAGGAACTCCGGAAAGTGTTTCGCAATCGCGGTGAACTCCGCGTCGGGAATTTCCAGGTGCAGGCTCCCTTTCTGCCGCACGAACGTCAGCGGATCTTTTTTGAATTCCGGCCACTGCTCCGGTGCGAACGCCAGCTTCCCGTTCGCCCGCACGTCCTGCCCCTCCACTTTCAACGAAAAATGATCGACGGTGAATCCCGCGCGATCCGCGACCACGTGGAGATCGAGCGATTCCACCGAGGAGATCGGCGAATGAAAGTGTTTGCCATCGGCCGCCAGCCGCGTCGCCTTCACGCGAATCTCGCCCTGCGGTTTCGCCCAGGTCCCGGACAATTCAATCGTCGCCGCCGGTTCTTCAAACGTGAGGCCCGTCGTCTCCGCTAATTTTTTCCAAAACGCCGGATTGCTCGTCGTAGTCGCATGCAAGGTCAGCGGGGCGTTTTGCTCCATCCGCACCAGCGGGGTGGCGCCCGGATGCAACGTCACCGGCACCCGCCCCGTCGCCGTCACGATCGGCGCCGCGCCTTCGGCCACGTGCAGCGATTCAATCTGCACGCTGTCTTTGTCGCCGTGCGCCTTGAAGGCGGTCGTGGCCACGCGATCGGTGTCGAGCGCCACCGCGAACTCTCCGTCGGCTTTGAAGGTCAGCGGCCCGCGATTCCATTCGCCGTCGATTGCCAGTGAAACCACCCGCCATTCCGGACCCGACAGCGGCGCGAAATCCGCCCACCACGCCGAAGAGACACCATGGGCAGAAAGATTAATCCGACCGCTCTCGCCCGCCGTGGTCGCCAGCGTGAGCGACGTCCCGTCGCCCGCGAGTTCGAGCGGACCCAGCTCAATCTTCGGCGACCAGCGCACGGCGCCGGGCCGCGCGAGCGACAAACGCACCGCGTCGCCGTTCGAGAGTTTCAGCGCGGTCAACTGAATGCCCGTCGCGTCAACGGTGCCCGCGAGCGTGAGTTGCGATCGACCGGCCTGCACGCGCGCTTCACTGAGCGTGATGGCGGCGCCTTTTCCTTGCCACACCACCTCGGCGGCCAGCGGCTGAAGATTCGGCACGGTCAGGCCGGTCACGTGCGCTTTCCCCTCGTGCGCGAGGGCGGCCAGCGGGCCGCTCGCTTTCGCGGCAATCGTGGCCGATTCAAATCTGAGCGTTGCCGGCAGCCAGCGTGCCACCAGCGAGGGATGCACGACGCCCTCCGCCACCGCATCGCGCACTTCCTTCGTTTCGAAATTCCATTCACCGTGCGCCGTGAGCTGGCCGCCCTCGGCGAAGCCAAACTCCGACTGCTTGACCTGCAGTCGCGGCCAGTCGAGTTCGGCCGTGCCGGTAAACCGTGCAATCGCCCACTCCGGCAGCGCGAGATTCTGCGCGCTCACCACCGCTTCGATCAGCGGCGCCTTGCCCTCGCGTGGTTTCAGTTGCGCTTCGCCGGTCACTTGACCCTTGGCCTCAAACCACGGCTGTTTTTCCAAATCCGCCTTCAGCGAAAACTGCGATACCCCCCCCACCATCCGGCCCTGCCGGTCAATCACCGCGGGGGCACTCAGCTTGGCGCTCACCCCGGGAATGTCCACCGCCAGCGTTTCGATCGTCAGCGACTCGCTGTCGCCGTGTCCGTGCAGTTTGGCCACCAGCGGCGGCGCCTTCCGATCGGGAATCGCGTCGCCGGTGACATCGACCGCCGTCTCGAACTTTCCGTGATGCCAGTCGAGCCGCGCCTCGCCGTGCACGGTGGAATAAAATTGCCCCAGCTTCACCTGCGCCGCGGGCACCGACCAATGCTCCGCCCGCACGGCCGCTTCCGCCGGCATCCAGCCCTCGGCGGGCAGACGGGCGTTAATCGTCGCAAGCTGACCCCACACGCGGGCCTCGCCGGTGATTTGATTGCCGACATTCTTGAGCGACGAACTCCACTCCGGCGCCGTCGATTTCGAATCGAGGGCGATCGTTCCGTCTGCGGCGAAGGTGGCGCGCACGTCGGCCGCGAGCGCGCCCAGGTGAAATTGCCGCACCGCGAGCGTGCGACGCTGCCAAGTCGCTGCGGCGAGATTCAACCCGCCGCCCGGCCAGGTCACTTCGCCCGCCCCGATCTCGGCTTGCGGCAGCCAGCGATCGAGACCGTTGGCGATTCTGCCGAGCGTGGCGCGCAGGGGCATCGCGCCGCCATCCCGGCTCAGCGTGGTCGCAACCGCCGCGGGGGTCGCCCGTGGTTTCACTGCGACCCGCCACTTCGTCGCGATCATTTGCGTAGGTGTGCCCGTCAGACGTCGCGCGAGCCAAAGCACCGGCGTCACCGTCTCGGCGCGCTCCACCGTCACCCGCACCGCCGGCAGATCGACCATCACGTCGTGCAGCGCGAAACGCCCGTAACCGATCCGCTCATAGCGTGCAAAGCTGGCTCCGTAATGCGCTGCCACGCCCCGCGCGACCGGCGCCAGCCACCACGGCAAAGCCAGCAGCGCCACAAGTGCGACTGCTGCGAACCAACCGAGAATTTTGAAGATACGTCGCATCCACCGAGGAGCCCCGGTCCGGCGCGACTGGCGTTACGCACCCGCGACCAAACCGCTGCGCTCGAGCAGCGCATTCAGGTCCGCATCTCGACCCATAAAAGCATGATACAGTTCCTCCGCCGCGGCGGAATTTCCCCGGCTGAGAACCTTTTCGACGAATTCCGCCCCCACGGTGGGATTGAAGATTCCTTCCCGTTTGAAGCGGGTGAACGCATCGGCATCGAGCACCTCGGCCCATTTGTAAGAATAATAGCCGGCCGCATAGCCCACCGGGTCGGAAAAGATGTGCGTAAACCGCTTCACGGCGGTCGGCATCGGAGGCTGCGTCGGGACGAGGCAATCCGCGATGGCCGCGCGCGCGAGGGGCTCGACATCGGGCGCCGCCGCAAACTCCGCGGTGCGCGTGTGCATCAGCAGGTCAACCTTGGCGAAGGCCACCTGCCGCATGGTCACGCAGGCGGAGCGGAAGTTTTTCGCCGCCGTCATCTTCTTGAAAACCTCCGCGGGAATCGGCGCGCCGGTCTCGTGATGCCGCGCGAACAGATCGAGGCTCGCGCGCTCCCACGTCCAGTTTTCCATGATCTGCGACGGCAATTCCACAAAGTCCCACGCCACGTTCACGCCGTTGAGCGATTTGATTTCCACTTCGCCGAGCAGGTGGTGGAGGAGATGCCCGAACTCGTGAAACACGGTCTCGACCTCGCGATGCGTGAGCAGCGCCGGCGTGCCGGCCGCGGGCGGAGTCAGGTTACCGCACATCAGGCCGAGATGAGGGGCCCGGGTGCCATCAACGCGCGGCCCGCCGGTGATGAGATAATTCATCCACGCTCCACCGCGCTTCGACTCGCGCGGATGCCAGTCCGCGTAAAAGGAACCGAGGTGCCGATCGCGCGCATCGTGCACGTCGTAGAATTTTACCTCCGGATGCCACACCTCGATGGTCTCTGGCGGGGCGGACGTTGGGTCTGCCGTGGCAGGCGTAAAGGCTGCCCGACACTCCGTCACGCGTTCCGTGATCCGCAACCCGAAGACGCGCCCCGCGATTTCAAACAATCCGGCGATCACGCGGTTCATCGGGAAATACGGCCGCAACGCTTCCTCGTCGAAATCGTAGCGCTCGCGGCGCAATTTCTCCGCCCAATACATGATCTCCCAAGGGGCGAGTCGCGCCGCGGCCTGACCGGTCTGCTTCGCCTTAAAGGCCTCGAGCTCTCCGCACTCCCGCGCAAAGGCCCCGGCGCAACGCCGCTGAAAATCCTCCACGAACGCCAGCGCACGTGCCCCCGTGCGCGCCATGCGCCGCTCGAGCACACTGTCGGCGAAATGCGCGCGGCCGAGCAGCGCGGCTTTCTCCGCGCGCAACGTGAGAATGCGCGCGATGAGCGGCGTGTTGTCGTGCGGCGCCTGGGCGCCCAGCGCGGCGCTCGCCGTCCACATTTCGCGCCGCAACGCCTCGTCGTCGAGATAGGTCATGAACGGCTCGAGCGACGGCTGGTGCAGCGTGAAACGCCAGCCGGCGGCGCCCTTCGCCTCGGCATTGCGGCGCGCCGCCACCTGGGCGTGCGCCGGCAGACCCACGAGCCGGGCCTCGTCCGTCACGAGCAGTTGCCAGGCATTGGTGGCGTCGAGCACATGTTCGGAATATTTCTGGGTGACCTCCGCCAGCTCGGTTTGCAGCGCCTCCAAACGGGCGCGCTTTTCCACCGGAAGATCGGCGCCCGCCTGCCGGAAATCTTTCACGGTTTCATCGAGAAACCGGCGATGAATGCCTCCGAGGGCGCGCGCGGCGGCCGACTCCGCGAACGTTTTCAGCCGCAGCCACAAGGCGGCGTGGAGGGGAATCGCCGCGTAGAAGGCGGACACTTTCGGCAGCATCGCATTATGCGCCTCGCGCACCGCCGGGGAGTCGGCGACCGACTGCAAATGGGTGACCTTCGACCACGCCGTGTTGAGCTCCTCCGTCGAGTGCTCAAGCGCCAGAAACGTGTTCGCATACGTCAGCCCCGCAAGATCGAGGGCCGCCACTGCATCGATCGTCGCTTGGGCGGCAACGAGCGCCGCCTCGAGATCCGGCACGATATGCTCGGGCGTAAGTTGCGACCAGGAGACGTGAAAGGACGCGTCGAGAAACGGATGTTGGGCCATGCGAACCGCGAAGAGAACGCCAACGCCGCCCACCCGCAAGCCCGCACGGAATTTTGCGTGGTCGCCGCGCGGTGCGGTCACCATGCGTAACTCGCGCCACCGGAAATTTGCCGCGACGCGGCCGGCACCGCGGGAATTTCCTGGAAGTGCGAATTCCACAAATTATCCGCCTGAACCGTCAGCGCGAAACCCCGCCACGCCTGCGGCCGATACGTGAGACCCAGCGCGCTCGTCACAGTCGAGTCGCCCCCGACCGTGCGGAGAAGATTTGCCGCCTGCCGCCGCGCCACGTTATCCAGCCGCAACTCAAAGCCGTGGCCCAGCCGCGCCGTGACCGCGGCTGTCAGCCGATGCCGGGCGTAATTGAGCGCGTAGAAACTGGCATCGACCGAAGCGCCGCGGTAGTCCGACGATTTTCCGAGCGCGGTATAACCGAGCACCAAGTCGCACGCGCCCCACGAACGCTGCGCGACCAATTCCAAACCGGTCGTCTGCAGATCGACGGCATTGGCGGAGCGAGCGGTGACCCCGCGGCGCAACGTCCAATCCACGAGCGCATCGTCGCGCCGATAAAATACTGCGGCGGTGGTCGTCCAACCGGCCAGCACGCCGCGCGCGCCGAGTTCGAGATTGCGGCTGGTCTCGCGTCCGAGTTTCGCGTTGCCCCGGAACAGGCCCGCCGCGGCATTGGAGTTGAGCGCGGTGTAACTGGGCAACTGCGTCGTCTGCGCATAACTCAAGTAAACCCGCCGCAAATCACCCGCCGTCCACTCGCGCGCCAGCTCGGCGATCGGCGAAGTCGCCCCACCGTCGCGATTCGAATGATCGAACGTGGCGCCGGTTTTCAGCGTGACGCGGCCGTGCTCCGCGAGGGTCCAGGATTTTTCCGGCACCAGCGCGAATTTCGCGAGCGTGCGCGAGTTGAACCGGCCGAAGGTGAGCGAAGTGGACTGCAATCTGTCGGAAAGAACCTCGCCGCGATAGTTCAGCGCGATCTCCCCGAGCGCCGACCGACCGCCGAGGGCGGCACCGTTTTGCCAGGTTGTGTGTTGAAACGGATGGACCGGGCCGAGCGCGGCGAAGCGGTTGAACGCGTAGTCGTCCTTGTTGCGCCGCCGGTAAACCCCCGCCTCCACGTAGTCGCCTTGGCCCAGTTCGGTGCGGTGATTGATCCCGTAGAGCAGCGTCTCAAGATTCTCGGTCTCGTTTGAGTTAAACGGCGTATAGAGATTCGGCCAGCCGAAGAATTTGGCCTGATAGCCGGCAAAGACATCCGTCTGGGAATGCGCCCCGGCGAGTTGGACGCGAAGATTGGCCCGATTGAATCGATGCTCACCGAACGGGACGGAACCGTTGGCTTCCGAGTGCGCCCACGCCACATCCGCGGCGAGCCGCTGACCCGCCACCTCGGCTCCGCCGGCCGCGCCTTGATAAAATTCCTCGCGCTTCAATCCATACTGGCCCGCGCCGAACGCCATCATTCCCGCCGTGCGCACGGGCCGCCAGCCGTAGGCGATCGCACCCACGGTGGAGTTGTTGGCCTGGAACGCGTGTTCGGTCCCCGTCAAAATTTCCGGAGCGCTCAGCATCGCCGGCGCGATGGGAATTTCCGCGAAGTAGTGACCGGTCTGCGGATCGAGCACCGCGACGGCGCCGAGGCGCACTCCGGTGTTCTCAAAAATTCCGCCACGCAGCGTGATGTCGGCCTGAGCTTCGGCCAGATTGCGCCCCTGCAGATCGACCCGCGGTTCAAAGCGCAACGCCGACACCGGCATCGCAAAGGTCCCGGTCGGCGATTGATTCGCGACCCGCGGCGAATAGATGGTCATTTCCGGTAGCGTTACGGTCCCCGCCTGCGCGTGAAGCGCGGGCGTGATCGCGGCGGCGCCGGCGAGGAGAACGCAGAGTCTCAAATTCATGCGCGTGACGGCTAGCAGCCGCCCGCCCGAAAACAAGCCTCCTGTTCGATTTTATTTCCGTCATGATTAACAATACCCGGCGGGCATAAAAAAAGCCCCCGAAATTCGAGGGCTTCGACCGGGGGCCGAGGCGACGCTCAGGCGTCGCCGTCGTTGCCGATCGCCTCGACGGGACAGCCCTCGAGAGCCTCCATGCACTGGGCAACTTCTTCCTCGGTCGTCGGCTGCTTGTGCACGTAAGAATAGCCGCCCTCATCGTTGCGCGTAAAAAATGACGGCGCGGTTTCGCGACACAGGTCGCAGTCGATGCACTGCTGATCGACAAAAAATTTTCCCGGCACATTTGGGGCCCATTTGTCAGCTTTGTTTGCCATAGGTAGGCCTGAACAAGGGAAATTATTCGGGTCACTGTCAAGCGGGCTCCAAGCAATCGACTTCATGCCCGCCCCGCTGCTCGCAACGGGAGCCGGCTTGTATTCGGCGCAGCGCGCGCTACGTTGCGATCAATGCTTTCGGATCGCCCTTACCTGCGCCACGACTACCCCCGGGAGCGCACTTCCGTCCTGACGTGGCTGCTCTGTGCGGTAGTGGGGGGGGCCGTGATGCAACTCGTGCTCGGCTCGCAATGGTTCGGCGGCCAGGCCGTGCTGGAAAGCGATTTCGGCCTTTCGATCCACAGCCTGCGTCGCGGCTGGGTGTGGACGCTGTTCACCCACGCGTTTCTGCACGATCCGAGAAATCTGCTGCACGTGGCCGGGGTCGGATTGGCACTTTATTTCGTCGGCCGCGAACTGCTCCCCTTGATTGGGCCGCGGCGGTTTTTGGGCCTTTTTTTCGGTGCGACGCTGAGCGGAGGGTTGGCCTGGACGCTCGTGCATTGGCGGCTCGGTGGCATGCACTTTGGCGCGATGGCGGCGGTGGATGCGATGCTGGTCGTTTTCGCGTGCTTCTATCCGAATCGGCAAATGGATTTTCTGCTCTTCTTCGTGCTGCCGGTCCGCGTGCGGCCCAAGCACCTCGTGCTCGTCCTGCTCGGCGTCGATCTCATCGGGGTCGTCGCCTATGAGATTTACGGCGCGGCCCGGCCGTTCGAGCAATTTACGCTCTCCCACTCCTCTCACCTGGGGGGCATGCTGGCGGGCTGGGTCTATTTCCGCTTCGTGCATGAAGCACGCTGGCGGGCCGGACCGCGGAGTAGCCATGGCAGCTCCAGCGAGTGGACGGAAATCACCGATCCCGCGGACGCCACCGCCGAAGCCGCGGCCAAGTCCCCTCGCGACCTGCGCGCCGAAGTCGATCGCATTCTCGACAAGATTAACAGCCACGGCTTTGCCTCCCTCACGCCGCAGGAAAAACGCGTGCTCGACGAGGCGAAGGACTCGCTGAGCCAGCGTTAAGCCCGCCCGCACAATCGCGTGTCACGCCTTGAGTCCAATCCGATTGCGTGAAACATTTTCACCTAGCGTTCCTCTAACAAATCCATGTTTCGCGCCCCCTCTTTTCTCCGCCCCGTCACGACTGTTCTGCTGCTTGCCCTCTCGCTCGTTACGGTTTCCGCCGCGACCGACCGCAAGTTCAGCACGTCCCCCACTCTCGCGCGCGAGGCGAGCACCTTCGTGAAGCTGCTCGAACAGGCGCACTATAATCACGACGCCGTCCGCAGCTCCGATTACGCCCAGGTCGTGCCG
>JBBRLB010000182.1:0-9806 GCA_038231575.1 Opitutales bacterium
CAGCGTGCGGCGGAGCGATGCGACGAGGAGGTCGATTTCCTCCTCGGTCTTGTAGGCATAGAAACTCGCGCGCGTCGTGCCGGTGAGGCCGAGTTTGCGCATCAGCGGCTGGTTGCAGTGGTGGCCGCCGCGGAGGGCGACGCCGTCCTCGTCGGCGAAAACTATTATCCGAGTATGTGAGTCGTGATCGCGGCGGCGATCATCGTGCTGCGAAGGGCTGGGGCGAACGGAGCGTTCACCCTCCGCATCCTGACGGGGCAGCCGGCGTATTGTTGGATTGCGTGGGCCGCGGGAAATATGCGTCCTCTCCGCCGTTCCGCCCGGAACGGTTTGTCCGTCCCTTTTTTTTCGCCATGAGTCCGCCTCTTTCGTCCCCGCCGCCCGAGTCCTGGCTCGAGCTGCCCGATGGGCGGACCTTCTGGCTCAAGGATCGCTGCACGATCGGCCGGCAACCGGACAACGATCTCGTGATCGATTTGCCGGCGCTTTCACGGCATCACGCGCTGCTCGCCACCGGTGGCGGCCGTTACACGCTGAGTGATCTACACAGTCGCAACGGCACGTTTGTGAACCGGGCGCCGGTCACGCGCCCGATCCCGTTGCGCGACGGCGACGAGATTCGGTTTGGCGACGTCGGGGTGCGCTACCGTTGCACGCGGCGGTTTGAACTCACGGACGCGACGGCGGGCGCCGCGGCCACGCAGCGACTCGAGCAAGTGCGCGAACGCGTCTGCTGGCTCGTGGTGGCAGATGTCGTGGCCTACGCGGCGCTGAACGAGGAAATTGGCAGCGCGGCCGCGCTGCGCCGGCTGCAAACGTGGATCACCGAGTTGCGTCCGCTCTTCGAAAAACACGGCGGGCACATCAACGGTTATCTCGGCGATGCGATCTTTGCCTACTGGCTGGCGGAAACCGCGTCACCGGCGCAACTGCTCGCGGCCTTGCACGCCATCGAGGCGTGGCGCAGCCGGAGCCCGCTCGCGTTCCGCCTCGTGGCGCACCACGGCAAGGTGCTCTTCACGCACGGCGATCGGGGCGAGGAACTCACCGGGCAGGAGGTGAATTTTATTTTTCGCATCGAGAAAATCGCGAAAAATTTTGGCGCCACCGCGATGCTGAGCGAGGCAGCCGTGCAGACGCTCGGGCTCGCGGGCCGTTGCGATTCCTATGGCCGCTCCGCCATTGACGGCATGCACGACTTCTATGCCTTCTTCGCGCTGCCGCGCGATTTCACCGCGCCAGCCGCCAATGGCCGAGCCCCATGAACGCGGGCGATGACCAGCCTCTGGCTGCGGCAAAACTGCCACCCGGCGCCGCGCCGGGTGGGGCGGAGTTGTTGCCGCTGGTCTATGCGGAGTTGCGCAAACTCGCGGCGGCGCGCATGGCCCGCGGCGGCGCCGGTTACACGCTCCAGCCGACCGCACTCGTCCATGAAGCCTGGCTGCGGCTCGGGGGCGAGCAGCAGCCCACGTGGCAGAATCGTTCGCACTTTTTCGCGGCGGCCGCGGAGGCCATGCGGCACATCCTCATCGATCGCGCGCGGCAGCGGCAGGCGGTGCGGCACGGGGGCGGACAACAACGCGTCAACTTCGACGACCTCGAGGTCGCGGGCCCGGCGGACGACGATCGTCTGCTCGCGATCAATGAGGCGGTCGAAAAATTCGCGTTGCACGACGCGCCGAAAGCCGATCTCGTGAAGTTGCGCTATTTCGTGGGCCTTTCGATCGAAGAGGCGGCGCAGGCCTTGGGCATTTCCGCACCCACGGCCAAGCGCTGGTGGGCCTATGCCCGCACGTGGCTTTACCGGGAAATTCGCGCCGGGTGATCCTTTTCGGCGCGAAATCTCGTTATCTGAAATGAGACGCAGTTTTTCGACGCCATGAACACCCCTCCCACCGAAGAAGAATTGTTTGATCGCGCGCTGGCCCTGCCCGCGTCGGAACGCCCGGCGTTTCTCGCGCGCGAGTGCGCCGGTGATGAAAAAATGCGCGCCGCCGTGGACTCCCTGCTGCGGTTGCACGGCGAGGCGAGGAGTTTCATGCAGGCCCCCGCGCCGGAGATCGGCGAGACGGTGGCGCTGTTGGCGCCGCGCCCGGAGGAAAAGGCCGGTGATCGGATCGGCCGCTACAAACTGCTCCAGCAAATCGGCGAGGGCGGCTGCGGCATCGTTTACATGGCCGAACAGGAGGAGCCGGTCCGCCGGCGCGTGGCGTTGAAAGTGATCAAGCTGGGCATGGACACCAAGGCCGTCATCGCGCGCTTCGAGGCCGAGCGCCAGGCGGTCGCCATGATGGATCACCCGAACATCGCGAAAGTCTTCGACGCCGGTGCGACCGACACCGGCCGGCCGTTCTTCGTCATGGAGTTGGTGCGCGGCGTGCGCATCACCGACTACTGCGATCAGAACCGCCTGGGCACGACGGCGCGGCTCGAGCTTTTCACGCAAGTCTGCCACGCGATCCAGCACGCGCATCAAAAAGGGATCATCCACCGCGACATCAAACCGTCGAACATCCTCGTCACCCTGCACGACGGCGAGCCCGTGCCGAAGGTGATCGATTTCGGGATCGCGAAGGCGACGCTCGGGCGGCTCACGGACAGCACGGTGTTCACGGCCTTCGAGCAGTTCATCGGCACGCCCGCCTATATGAGCCCCGAGCAAGCGGAGATGAGCGGCCTCGATATCGACACCCGCTCGGATATCTACTCGCTCGGCGTGCTGCTCTACGAACTCATCACGGGCCGGCCGCCGTTCGATCCGAAGACATTTTTGGAATCCGGCCTCGACGAAACGCGCCGGATCATCCGGGAGGTCGAGCCGCCGAAACCCTCGAGCCGGCTCGCCACGCTCACGGCCGCCGATCAGTCCACGGTCGCCCGGCTCCGCGGCATCCAGCCCACGCAACTCTCCACGCTCCTCCGCGGCGATCTCGACTGGGTCGTGATGAAGGCGCTCGATAAAAACCGCACGCGCCGCTACGACACCGCCGGCGCGCTCGCGGCCGACATCCAGCGGCATCTGCACCACGAGGCCGTGCTCGCGCGGCCGCCGAGCACCGCTTATCTCCTGCAAAAATTGATCGGCCGCCACCGCGCGATCTTCGCGGCGAGCGCGGCGATCATCGCGGTCGTCGTGCTCGCGCTCGCGGCGACGACGGTCAATTTCTACGTCTCGGCCCGCCGCATCGAGCGCGCGCGCGTGCAGGAGCAGGCGGCGCGGCTCGCCGCGGAGGAGGCGCTTTACGCGGCCAACATGCAGGTGATCTCCCAAGCCGGCTCAGCGCTCGGCGGCGGCGATCCGGTCAACATCCTCAGTGCCTTGAAAGAGACCCGGCCCGTCGCGAACGGTCATGATCTGCGCGGTTTCGAGTGGCGTTATGCGTGGTTCAACTCCCGCAGCGACGCGCTCGCGGCGCTCACCGGCCACCAGCAGGTCGTCAACGCCGCTTGCTTCGCGCCCGACGGCGCGCACCTCGCCACCCACAGCCTCGACGGCCAGTTGAAAATCTGGGACGCCGCGACGATGCGCGAACTCCAATCGATCGAGGGCGCGGCGGTGTTGGGTGGTTTCACGGCCGGCGGCTCGCAGCTCGTTTTTAGTCGCGCGGATTATTCAATCTGGCGCGTCGATCTTGCGTCGCGGGAAACGACGCGCGTCCTCGCGCCCGGCGGCCGCTTGATCGCGGTGCAGCCCGACGGCCGGCACGTCGTGACGTTTGGCGCGGAGCAGTTGCCCGTGTTGCGCGCGCTCGATGGCTCGGGACCGGCCGGCGGAGTGGCGGAGGTGCCGCTCGATACGGTCGCGGTGGTGTCGGCCGACGGCCGGCGCGCGGCGGTGGCGGGCCGGCCTTTTCCCGGTATCCTCGTGATCGATCTCGCGACGGGTCGGCGGCTCGCGACGCTCGTCGATCGACGGCCCGTGATCGGGCTCGCGCTGTCACCGGACGGCGCGCGCGTGGTCTCGGCGGGTTTCGACGGCGTGCTGAAAGTGTGGGCGGTCGAGGGCGGCGGGGAGGAGCGCGCGTTCAAGGCGTTCCTCGATCCGATCTGGGGGCTCGCGTTTTCGCCGGATGGAAAATCGTTCGCGGCGGGCGGCAACAATCGCCTGTTGAAAATTTGGGATGCCGCCTCGTGGCAGGAAAAAGAAACCCTGCGCGGACATCTCTCGACGGTCACGTGCCTCGCGTTTTCGCCCGACAGCCGGCGGTTGGTGACCGGTGCGGAAGACGAGCGCGCGTTGGTGTGGCCCGCCCATTCGGCGCGGCCGCCGAGCGACCTGCCGCAGTTGCTGCGCGGGCCGCAGTGGATGGATCGCACGCCGGGGATCGCGTTTTCGCCGGACAGCACGCTGTTCGCCGGCACTGCCGCGGACGGACAGATCAAAGTCTGGCGCACGGACGATGCGGGCGTGGTGGCGGCGTTTCCGATGGAGGCGCGCACGGTGGCGTTCGCGCCGGACGGCAAATCGATCCTCGGTGAAGGCTACGATGGCATCGTGCAACGCTGGTTGCTGAACGGCCGCCAGCCCGAGCAGACGCAACGGCCGAAAGCCACCTTCGCCAACTGGCAAATCGATCCGTTGACGCCGCAGGAACGCGTGGCGCTCGTCGCCGACCAGCCGGAGACGCGCGCAGTGTGCCGCACCTGTGAGATTTCCAGCGCCCGCGACGGGATCAATGGCGGCGCGATGACAACCTCGCCGACGATCGCGATGGCCGCGGACGGGCGCACGATGTTCGTGGGCACGCCGCAGGGCGGCGTGGAGGCGTGGGACGTGACCAGGCGTCAGCGGCGATTTACGTTTCAGGCGCACAAGCTCGGCATCGTCTCGCTCGCGGCCTCGCCCGACGGTCGCTACCTCGCGACCGGCAGCATGGACAACTCCACCCAACTCTGGGAGGCCGCCGACGGCCGCCACGTGGCGACCTTTTACGCGCACAACCGGCCGGTGTGGGCGCTGGCGTTTTCGCCTGACAGCAAAACGCTCGCCGCGGGCAGTTGCGACAAAGAGATCATCCTGTGCAGTGTGCCGCTCCGGCGCCACGTCGCCAGCCTGGCGCTCTACACCGGCGTGCCGAAAGGTTACGAGCAGGAGGTGCGCTTGCTGAGATTTTCCCCGGACGGCAATCTCCTGGCCGCCGCGTTGGGCGACGGCACGGTGCGGTTTTTCCGCGCTGCTCCGTTCAGCGAAACCGATCGCGCGGAAAATAACTAGCTCCGCCGCGCGCGCCCGGCGTTTCCGGCGCGGAAACGCAAAAATCACCGTCGCGCACCGCGCGACGGGCACGGCCTCGCTGTGTCTGTCACTTCCGCTCAACGCATCCCCCATTAAAAACCTCCCATGAAAGTGAAACTGAAATTTCTTCTCCCGTTTCTGCTCGCTGCTGCCGGGCCACTGATTTCCCAGGCGACCGAAGGCGGCGCGACGGCGTATCCCAACGGCGGCGAGGACTTCCTCGTCGGCGCGATGCCGCCTCCCGGTTGGTATGGTCTCGTGTATGCGAACCGCTACACGGCGGGTCGCCTGAACGACGGCGCGGGAAAAATGCCCGTGCAGAGTTTCGATCTGAAAGTAAACGCGTTCACCCTGCGGCTTGATCGGGTGAAGCCTGTCTCCCTTCTCGGCGCCGATCGCTGGGGCACGCTCCTTATCCAGCCTCTGCTCGATCTCGATCTCGCGATGAGCCCGGTGCCGGGCGTCGCGCTCAAGGGCAGGCGGCGTGGACTGGGCGACTTCACGCTCGGCAACGGCCTGCACTGGACGTTTCAACATTTCGAGATGATTAACGCGATCGATCTCGTCGCGCCCACGGGCGGCTATCGCGCCACGGCCCTCGTCAACTCCGGCCAGAACCACTGGGTCGTCCGGCTGAATCACATCGGCACGTGGCGGCCCGCGCCGGACTGGGACATGTCCTACCGGCTGCACTGGGACGACAATTTCAACAACGCCGCCACCGACTACCGCTCCGGCCAGACCGTGTATTTGAACTGGGCGGCGGGCTGGAAACCGCAGCCGCCGCTCACCGTGGGCCTCGCCGGCTATTTCCTCCGGCAGATCACCGACGACCGGCAGGGCGGGCGCAGGGTCCACGCCGACGGCAACCGAGCCCGCGTCGACGGCATCGGCCCGTGCGTGAAATATTTTCTGCCGAATCACGTGATGCTGACGGTAAAATATTTTCACGAGTTCCGCGCCCGCAACCACGCCGAGGGCGATCAGTGGTGGTTCTACACCGCCGTGCCCCTTAACCCGCCGCGCGGCTAAGCCCGCCGAAAATCTCTTCCTTTCCCTTCCCAAAAAAATGAAGCCACCCGAATCTTGGCTGGAGTTACCCGACGGCCGGACGTTCTGGCTCAAGGGTCGTTGCGCCATCGGTCGCCAGCCCGACAACGATGTTATCATCGATCTGCCCGTGCTCTCGCGGCACCACACGCTCATCGCGGTCGACGGTGGTTGTTACATGCTGAGCGATTTGCACAGCCGCAACGGCACCTACGTGAACGGCGCCGCCGTGACGCGCCCGGTGCCCCTGCGCGACGGCGACGAAGTCCGGCTCGGCAGCGCGGCCCTGCGCTTCCGTTGCAAACGCGGCTGGTTTTCCCCGGCGAACGGCACGCCCGACGCCACGCTCACCGCACGACTCGATCAAGTGAATGAACGCGCGTGCTGGCTGCTGCTGATCGATGTCGCCGCTGATCCGATCTCCGGCGCTGGGGCGGATCATGAGGCGGAACTCCGCCGCCGACAGGCGTGGATGGTCGATCTACGCCCGCTGATCGAGGAGAACGGCGGGCGCATCAACGGTTATCTCGGCGACGCCGTCTTCGCTTACTGGCTGTGCGATACCGCGCAACCCGCCCACGTGCTCGCGAGCCTGCAAGCGATCGAAACGCGGCGCGCGCGCAGCCCGGTCGCCTTCCGCACCATCGTGCATCACGGGAAAGTGTTTTTCAGCCGCAGTGATCGCGGCGAGGAACTCACCGGCCAGCAGGTGAATTTCATCGCCCACGCGCAAAAAATAGCGAAGGGCTTCGCGGCGCCCGCGATCCTCAGCCCCGCTGCCATGCAGACGCTCGGACTCGAAGGTCGTTGCCAGTGTTACGGCCGGGCAGGCGTCGAAGGCATGAGCGACTTTTTCTCCTTCTACGCGTTGCCGGGCGATTTCACCGCATCAGCCGCGGATGATTGATCGCCCGGAGGCCGTCCCTGCCTTAGCCGGAACGTTGCAGTTGAGAGTCCAGAGTTGAGAGCTGAGAGCTGAGAGCCCAATCCGCAGAGGATCCACCGATCGAAAGCGATGTGGTTGTTAGGGCACACTGTTTGGTTTTGCTCTCAGCTCTCAACTGCATTTCTCCGGCTAAGATCCGGGAATCGAGGCTCAGTCACCTCCGCGTGGAATTGCCAGAGAAATTATTCCGGCTTCACGCCGTTGCCGGCCGCTCTGAACGGTCGACTCCGCTGCAATTATGCTAAGCGCCGCCGAAGAACTTCAGCGTGCGGCGGAGCGAGGTGACGAGGACGTCGATTTCATCCTCGGTGTTGTAGGCGTAGAAACTCGCGCGCGTCGTGCCGGTGAGGCCGAGTTTGCGCATCAGCGGCTGGTTGCAGTGGTGGCCGCCGCGGAGGGCGACGCCGTCCTCGTCGGCGAAGGTCACGAGATCGTGCGCGTGCACGTCGGCGAAGGCGAAGCTCACGAGCCCGCTGCGCTCGGCGCCCACGCGCGGACCGATGAGGCGGATGCCGGGAAGGGTGGAGAGTTTTTCCATCGCGACCCGCGCGAGCGCGGCGTCGTGCGCGAAAATCTTCTCGCGACCGAGGGCATCGAGATAATCGCACGCCACGCCGAGGGCGATCGCATCGGCGACGTTTGGCGTGCCGGCTTCGAAGCGTTCGGGCGCGGGTTTCCAGCGGGCCTCCTCGTAGGTGACGTTGCTGACCATGCCGCCGCCGGTTTCGTCGGGGGCGAGCTTGTCGAGTAGCGCGCGGCGGCCGTAGAGCACGCCGATGCCGGTGGGTCCGCACATCTTGTGACCGGAAAACGAAACGAAATCCACGCCGAGCGCCTGCACATCGAAGGGCGCGTGGCCGATCGATTGCGCGGCATCGATCACGGTGATCGCGCCGACGGCGCGGGCGCGGCGGCAAAATTCCGCGATCGGGTTGATCGTGCCGAGGGTGTTTGAAATGTGCGTGAACGCAAAAACCTTCACCGACGGCGTGAGGAGTTTGTCGAGGGCGGCAAGGTCGAGTCCGCCCTCGGCGTCGGCGCCGAGGAACGGCACGTATTTGAGCGTCGCGCCACTCGCGCGCGCGGCCTGCTGCCAGGGGATGAGATTAGAGTGGTGCTCGATTTCGGTGGTGAGCACGACATCGCCGGGCTTGAGGTGCGCGTGGCCCCAACTGCGGGCGACGACATTGATGCCCTCGGTCGTCCCGCGCGTGAAAATGATTTCGGCGGGATCGGCGGCGTTGATGAATTTCGCGAGGCGCGTCCGCGCGCCCTCGTAGCCCTCCGTCGCGCGCATCGAGAGCGCATGGAGGCCGCGGTGCACGTTGCTATTGTCACGCTCGTAGTAATGGACGAGCGAATCGATCACGGCGCGCGGTTTTTGCGAGGTGGCGCCGTTGTCGAGGTAGACGAGCGGCTTGCCGTTGACCGATTGGTGGAGGATCGGGAAGTCGGCGCGGATTTTTTGGACGTCGAGCATGGCGAGGCGTTAGTCGACGTGAGTCTCGGTCGTGGTGGGCATCGGGTCGGACTTGAGCGCCTCGAGGGTCGCGTGCCAGCCCAGCGTCGCGCATTTGATGCGCGCGGGAAACGCGTGCACGCCGGCGAACGCCGCGAGGTCGCTGATTTCTTCGGGGGAGTGGCCGGTGGTGACGATGGCGTGGAATTCCTGGTAGAGTGCGGCGACCTCGGCCGCGTTTTTGCCCTTCACCTTCGTGGTCATGAGCGACGCGCTCGCCTGCGAAATCGCGCAGCCAGAGCCGTCGAAGGAAATTTCCGCGATACGATCCGTTTGATCGGGCGCGCCGGGCGCGAGCCGCAGGTAGACGCTGCACTGATCGCCGCAGGTCGGGTTGTCGCCGTGCGCGACGCGGTTGGCCGTCGGCAATTTGCCGCGGTTGCGGGGGCGCTTGTTGTGGTCAAGGATGACCTGCTGGTAGAGTTCGCTGAGATCGGCGGACATTTTTAAGAGCGCCGAAGGTCGAATAGGGATTGCCGAATGGCAACTCGCGACGGTGTCACACGGCCCGGGAAACCGGGACACTGTGACGTGCGCGCGTCCGTCGTCCGCCCCGTTCACGGATCAAGCGGGGGGAGATCGGGGCGGAGGCGGCGGGCGATCGCGTAATGCTCCCGGGCCTCGCCGGCGCGGCCGAGGGCGCGGAGGGCGTTGCTGAGGGCAAATTGAGCGCAGACGGAATTAGCGTCGAGGGCGACGGCGCGTTCGAAGTGCGCGAGAGCCGCCGCGGGCCGCCGCATGCATCTTGAGGGGGCCCGGCCTTTCATGGCTGTGCGTGCGGCGACAACGAAAAACAGGAAGACCGCGCAGCAACCACTTGTTCCGCGTCGTGCGGCGCCGCGGCTATTCGTGACCAACAGCAGGCCAAAGAGGGGAAAGTCTTCCGGCTGGGCGTGCCATCAGCCAAAACGCTTAGCCGGGATCATGCAATTGAAGGCCAGAGGAGTTGATGAGAACCTGCCCTGGCCGAGAGTGCGGCAACTGCATCGCAGTCGTCGTCGTCGGCCAATTGTCGCAGGAGAACGTGCCACCACTGACGGCGTTCTTTGGTCGCG
>JBBRLB010000183.1:0-9783 GCA_038231575.1 Opitutales bacterium
ATCCGAAGGGCCCGCACGGCTCCGGCATGGATCCGAAACTGGGGCCGACGTCGGAGTGGCCCAAGCACTGCGAATCGTGGATGCGGTTCAACGGCTGGCTGCCGAAGGGTTAAGGCGGAGTCGTCCCCCTCCGCCGCCTGATCGCGGGCGAAAATCCTGAACGGCGCGTGAAGGATAAAGCGCCCGCACTACTTCACCGCGGCCCACACGCGCTGCACGTCCTCGTGATCCTCAAGTTCCTGTAGAAACTCACCCACGTCGGCCCGGCCGGCCTCGTCGAGTTCCGGATAATTTTTCGGGAGGTAGCCGATCTCCGCAGTGGTGACCGCCCAGCCATTTTTTTTGAGCCAGATGGAGACGGCGTGCACGGCGGTGCGCTCGGTGATGAACCGCGCGCCGGCGTGGCCTTCCGGAATATCGTCGTTTTGGGCGTGCGTGAGCGGTTCGAAATCGTTCGCACCTGCCTCGATCGCAGCGGCCTCGCGATCGATGTTGGCATCGGGGTGGTGGGCTTCGACCAAACCGACGTGCTCGAAGAGAAACTTGTTGCTGTGCGCCTGCCCGAGCACGCCCTTCTTGAAAAGCACGCGGATGTCGGGCGCGGTGCGCTGGTGGTTGTCGGTGTAGACCTCGACAATCACGGGCACTTTGTGCGGCGCGTAGCCCTCGAACACGATGTGTTCCATGGCCGTCTTGTCGCTGCCGATGCCGGCGCCCTTGGCGATGGCGCGCTCGATGGCGTCGCGGGTGACACTCGCTTTCTTCGCCTTTTCGAGGACGGCGAAGAGCCGCGCGTTCCCCTCGGGATCGGGGCCGCCGAGTTTGGCGGCGACGGTGATTTCCTTGACCAGTTTGCCGACGACCTGACCTTTTTTCAGGTTAACGATCGCGCGTTTCGCGTGGAGCCATTGACGTCCCATAAGGCAGCAGAGCGTGAGTATCTCCGCGGGCCGCCGCAATCCCGGAAAACATTTCTGAAACTTCGGCCCGGCGGGGGGTGTTCTTCGGCCAGCGGGAGCGATTCTTCCGCGCGACGCTCTCAACCCTCCCATGAAAACGAATATTCGTTCCCTGTCCTCCCTCGCTCTTCTCACCGTCATCCTCGTCTCGGCCGGCGTTGCCGCCGAAAACGCCCCGGGTTTCGTTGATTTCGGCAGTCTGACCGCCGCCGACAAAGGCGAGTATGTCGAGGTGAAGCTCGACGGCTTTATGCTTCGCCTCGCCGCGAAATTTGTCCGACACGAAGACCCCGCCACCGCCGATCTGATCGCGAATCTCAAAAGCGTCCGCGTCAACGTCGTCGGCCTGGATGCCGCCAATCGCATCGCCACGACCGAGCGCGTGGCTTCCGTCCGGAAGCAACTCGAAGCGAAAGGCTGGGAGCAAATCGTCACCGTGCACGGCAAACGCGCGGAGGATGTCGCCATCTACATTAAGCACCGCGGCGACGACGCCATTGAAGGCCTCGTCGTCACCGTGATCGACGGGCGGAAAAACGAGGCGGTATTTGTGAACATCGTCGGCGACATCAAGCCCGATCAGCTGGCCGACCTCGCCAAGCACCTTCATCTCGACCACCTCAATCTGGGCGGAAAAACGACGACCTGATCCGCGAGACAACCAGCCCGTTGCTTCCGGTCGCTCCCATGAAGGCCTACGAAAACGCGACCAGCAGCCGGGACGCGGTGTGCGCAAAAAGTTTATCGCGCGGCGGCGTGGTGCGGTGGGTGCTCGTCTCCCTGGCCGTCAGTTTCGTTCTCGCGTTGGTTCTCGCCGTCAACGCTCTCACCCTTGATCGTCTGCGATGGCCGCGATTTTGTGGTCGTGTCAGCGAAGGCGGCGCCGGCGGAGTGGGAGAAACTCGTCGTGCAACACACCCGGTCCATCCGACTCAAGCGGTCGCGGCCCGGCTCCGCGGCTCAGTGCGCGCGGTGGGCAGGCAGACTCAATGGTTGCAGTTGCTGCTGTGGCAGAGCCAACACATCAGCAGCACAATGACCGTGAAAATTGCGATTAGAATCATGAAGCCAGCCGGGGTAATTAAGAGCAGGACTGCCTGAAGCACTAGCAGGCAACGCGCCGCCGGGGGGTTTAGCCAGCAGAATAATTTTGAACGCAATTTTTGATTTTGCGACTAAGCGCCGTTCTGCGGCAATGACGGGACCGTGCCGCGCCTGCTGCCCACCATCGTTCATCTCGACGCCGATGCCTTCTTCGTGTCGTGCGAGCTCGCGCTGAAGCCAGAGCTCCGCGGCACCACGTGCGCCGTGGGCGGCCGCGAGCGGGGCATCATTTCCTCGGCCAGCTACGAGGCGCGCGCCTGCGGCGTCTACACACCGATGCCGACGCAACGGGCGCTCAAGGTCTGTCCGGGCCTGATCATGCTGCCGCACACCGCTGGGCTCTATTCGAAGGTGTCACACCAGATGTTCGATCTTTGCGAAACGCTCACGCCGCTGGTGCAGCGCAACTCGATCGACGAGGGTTATCTCGATCTGGGACCGTGCGGATTTGCGAGTGTGACGGAGATCGAGGGTCGGGTGCGGGCGTTGCAGAAGCGCCTCGGGGACGAGTTGCAGATTCCGGTGTCCTTCGGGCTCGCGACCAACAAGCTGGTCTCGCAAATCGCCTCGAAGCTGCGGAAGCCCCGCGGCTTCGTCACCGTGCCGCCGGGCACCGAGGCGGAATTTCTGGCGCCGCTGCCGCTCGGCAAGCTACCCGGCATCGGCGCGAAGACCGAAGCCGCGCTCCTCGCGGCGCACGGCATCAAGCTCGTCCGCGATATCACCGCGCGCACAGCCGATGAGTTGAAGGCGATCTTCGGTGACGGTTGGCGCGACATGCTCGCGACCGCGCGCGGCGAAGACGATGCGCCGGTCGAGACAGAGCACGACGACGCCAAGAGCTACTCGCAGCAGGAAACCTTCGCCGAGGACATCAGCGATTTCGGCGAGATCGAGCGCATTGCCAAGCGGATGGTCGACGAGCTCTTGGCAAAAGTTCGCGAAGACAAGAAACGCGTGCGAACGATGACGGTGAAAGTGCGCTATCCGGATTTTTCGCAGGAGTCGCACGGCCGCAGTCTCGAGACGTCGACGGATTTGGAAGGGCCGTTCTATGCGCTGGTCGCGCCGCTGTTGCGCGCAGCCTGGAAGATACGCCGGCCGCTGCGGCTCGTGAGCGTAAAGTTTTCCAATGTCGACGACGGCGCGGAGCAACTGGAGATGTTTGCGCAGGCGGATGAGAAACGCCGCCGGCTGGCGGGCGTCCTCGACCAGTTGAACGCGAAAAGCCGGACCGCGATCGTGCAACATGGGCATCAGCTTGCCAAACGCCGCGGGGCTTCCTAATTCGCATCACACCCATGCCCATCTACGAGTATTATTGTCCGCAGAATCACACCATCTACCAGTTCTACGCGAAGACGCTGGCGCAGGGAAAAATCGTGCCGCGTTGCCCGGATAATTCGAAATATCCGATGAAGAAACTCGTCTCCGCGTTCGCCGTCACGAGCGGTGGAAAAAAGGACGAGGTGGCCGAGATGAAACCGAACGCAGCGCCAGCCGATGCGGCCGAGGATGCCCGGATGGAAGCGGCGATGGGCGCGATGGAGAAGGAATTCTCCAGCGCCGACGAGAACGACCCGAAGGCCATGGCCCGCATGATGCGGCGCATGTCCGAGCTCACGGGGGAAAAAATCGACGGCGAGATGGATGAGGTCGTGCGCAAACTCGAGGAAGGCGCCGATCCGGAGTCGCTGGAGGAGCAGATGGGCGGCGAACCTCCGGGCAGCATGCCGGATCCGTATGACGACGGCGTGGGCGGTCCGCCGGCCGAGGCAAGGGATCCCAAGGAGCCGCGGCACCGATTCAAGGCGCGGGTCCTGCCGCCGCGCCGCGATCCGAAGCTTTACGATTATGAGTGACGTGATTTTTGATTGGTCATTCGGGGATATTAGCGTCCATTCGCGAGCTCATGCCTTCGCCTGAATTTCTCGCCCGCATCGCCGCGGCCAAACGCGCGGTCACCGCGCAAACCGAATTGCTGCATCAGGAATTCGGCCGGGCGGAAAGCCACTGGAAAAGCGATGGCACGCGGGTCACGCCCGTCGATGTCGCGATCTCGAAGCATATTTTCGACGAACTCGCCGCGCAGTTTCCCGCGGATCAATTTTTCAGCGAAGAGCTCGCCGAGACGGAGGCGCCGATTCCCGTCACCGCCGAGTTCTCCTGGGTGCTCGATCCGAT
The DNA here is from genome assembly GCA_038231575.1 of Opitutales bacterium. Classification (GTDB taxonomy): domain Bacteria; phylum Verrucomicrobiota; class Verrucomicrobiia; order Opitutales; family Opitutaceae; genus CAITWF01. The sequence continues at coordinate 4,248 of JBBRLB010000183.1, forward strand.
CGACGGCACCAACAATTTTGCGCTCGGCATCCCGCACTGCGCGATCTCGCTCGCACTCTGCATGCGGGGCGAACCGGTTTACGGCGTGGTATATGATTTGAGCCGGCGGACGCTGATCCACGGTGGCCCGGGCTTCGGGGTGCACGACGGCGAACGCGAAGTGCGCGTGAGCACGGCGACGTTCACCAAGGAAACACTCGTGGGCTTTCACAGCCCCTTCGACAAAGCGCTGCTGCCGATGGCGAGCGGGGTGTTGTCGCAGTTCAAGATTCGGGGGCTCGGCAGCGCGACGCTGCACCTGGCTTACGTGGCCGCGGGAATTCTCGATGGGTGCGTAGACTACAATGTGAAGATTTGGGATCTCGCCGCGGCGATTCCGCTCGTGCGGGCGGCGGGCGGCGAAGTGCAATTTCTCAATGGCGAGCAACTGCCGATGCAGCAGTTCGACCTGAAGATGAAGCGGATCATTTACGTGGCCGGCAGTGCGGCGATGTGCGCGCAACTGCGGCACTTGATGAAATCCTAGCGGGTCCTGCCCGCCCGCGGTCCCGGGAAGGAACTGGGGTTCGCAACGTCGGTCAGTTTTCGGGATGAACTCCCCGACGCACGAAGCAGTGGCGCAACGCGCCCGTGAAATCTGGCAGAAATACGGCAGTCCCGGTGGACGCGACACCGAGATTTGGTATGAGGCGGAACGGCAGTTGAACGACGAACATTCGCAGGCCTCGAACAAGACCGACCCTGAGACGGCCACGACGCGGCAGATCAAACGTGAAACGGCGGCGGAGAGCATGGTCGAGAATCACATCTCCCCGGCGATTCCCGACGAGGAGGCGATCAAAGCGGCGATGCAAAGGCGCGAGGCCCGCGCACCGATCCTGCCGCACACGTCCGCACCGAAAGCGAAGCCACCGGAGACCGGCAAGCCGCTTTGGAGCAAGCCGCACTCGTCGTAGGCCGGCCTAGAGACCGCGATAAGCCGGTGCCGAGGGTAGGGGTGACGCTCCGAGCCGCCCTGCGTTTGGGTCGCGAACCACCTTGGGACTCAGGCTGGCCCGGAGAGCCAGCCCCACGTTTTTCGACGCCCTCTCAGACCTGATAGGTTTTCAGCGGCACGGGATCGAGGACCTTTGAATTCGGCGCCTGCTGCGCGAGCTGCTCGGCGAACCACGCACGCGCCAGCGGATCGCCGTGCGTTAGGACGATGGAGCGCGCGCCCGTTTGGACCGCGAACTCCAGCAACTCCTCGCGATCGGCGTGGCCGCTGAGCTCGAAGCGTTCGACGCGGGCCTTGATCTTCACCCGCACATTCACCGCCTCGAAAAGAAACTGATCGCCGGCCTTAGCCGCGAGAAGCTGGCCGCCGGGCGTCTCCGGATCGCAGTAACCCACGAAACCGATCGTGTTGCGTGCATTGCCCAAGAGGCCGGAGGCGAGGGTGTAGCTCGGGGTCTTCGCGACCATCATACCCGAGCTGATGATGTAGAGCCCGTTTTGCCCCGGGTCCTCGCCCGGGATCATCTTGCGGGGCGTCGGCTTGATTTTGAGTTCCTTGATGATGCCGCGGTTGAACTGGACGTGTTTCGTCTTGCGGCTGATTTCGTCGAAGTAGTCGGCGAGGTCCATGCCGAGGCCGGAGGCGAAGATGGGGCACTCGACGAGGCGGCCGAATTTTCGGGCGTCGTGGATGACGGAGAGAACTTCCTGCATGCGGCCGAGCGCGAAGACGGGAATCAGGAACGAGCCACCCTTCTGAATCGTGTCGTTGATCGACGCGATCAGGCGGGCAAACTCGTGGACGCGTTCCTTGCCGGGCGTGCGCTCGGTGGTGCCACGCGTGGTCTCCATAATGAGCGTGTCGTAGTGGCCGGCGGGAAATTTCGCCCCCGGGAGCGTGCGCTGGTTTTCGAACAGCACGTCACCCGTGATGAAAATGGCGCGATGCTTGTGGTGGAGCTCGACGCCGCCGGCGCCGGCCACGTGACCGCCGGGCCGGAAAATAATTTCCACCTCGTCCTTCGCGCCGCGGAAATGCTTGGCCTGCCCAAACGCGAGGCCGGTGATGCGTTTCGCGCACCGATCGATGTCCTCGTGGGTGAAGAGGGGATAGTCGGGGATGTTATCATCCTCCTTCTGCCGCAGCATGACGTTGGCGGAATTGTGGAGCATCCGCTCGATCAGCATGCGGCTCGAGGTGGTCATGATGACCGGGGTGTTCGGGTGCTCGCGCATCACGACTGGCAGGCTACCGATGTGGTCGAGATGACAGTGCGTGATGATGATGAGATCGAGCGTGGCGCCGCGGAGCGCCTTGAGGTCGGGGGTGGCGGCGCGGCCGACCCGTTTCGGATGCAGGCCGCAGTCGACCAAAATGTTCAGCTCACCGAGCTGGAGGAACAACGAATTGGCGCCGATGCCGCCGTCGCGGTTCAGGTCTGTTAACTTCATGTTTGCCGAAAGAGAACGAGAAAGCGCGCGAGAACGAGAACGAAGTTCGGGAAATGTGTCAGCGTGGGCGAAAATCAGATGTCGCACGGTCCCGCACGCGGGATGGAGAGCTCAAAGGGCGGCAGCATGACGTGGATTTTCCGGCCGAGCTCGTCGACGCCATGGAAACTGCCATGCGCGACCGCGTCGACGCCGGTCACATGATAGCTGTTGTAGGAAAATTGTTCGCCCGGGGCGAGGCGCGGCGTCTCTCCGACAATCTTGTCGCCCTCGATGACGAGCCGGGTGCCGTCGGCGTGCACGACGACCCATTTGCGCCCAAGCAGCGTCACGTTGCGGTCGGAGCCGTTCACGATGGTGACGTAGTAAACGAAGGCGTGCGGTTTGTCCGGCGGCAGGCTCGCGCCCCCATGATGATGGCAGAGTTTGTCGAGGCGGGCGGCAAGGCCGGGCAATTCACTGGAAGGACTGGGCACGTGCCGAAACAGACTCCGGATTCCGCGGACAGCAAGCGGGTTCGACCGGCTCACTGCCGGCGGCTTTTCCCTTGCTGCGCGGCGGACGCAAAACACAAAGTCGAGTCGCATGGTCAAACTCGCCCTCCTTTCGGTCTCGGACAAACGCGGTCTTGTCGAATTCGCCACGGCCCTGGTGCGCACGCACGGCTTCACGCTGCTCTCCACCGGCGGCACCGCGAAGCTGCTGGCCGAGGCGGGCCTGCCGGTGACCGAGGTGAGCCAGCACACCGGCTTTCCCGAAATCATGGAAGGCCGCGTAAAGACGCTGCACCCAAAAATCCACGGCGGCCTCCTCTGCCGGCGCGACAAGCCCGACCACCTCGCGCAGGCCAAGGCCAACGCGATCGAGCTGATCGATTTGGTGGTGGTGAACCTTTACCCGTTCGAGCAAACGGTCGCGAAACCCGGCGTCCCTTTCGAGGAAGCGATCGAGAACATCGACATTGGTGGGCCGTCGATGCTGCGCAGCGCGGCCAAGAATCACGAGGATGTGACGGTGGTCTGCGATCCGGGGGATTACGGCGCGGTGCTGGCGGCGTTGGCGGACGAATCGAAACTGGGCGAGCTGCGGCGCAAGCTCGCCCTCAAAGTTTTTCAACGCACCGCCACCTACGATGCCGCAATCGCGAAGTATCTCGAAGCGCAGGCGACCGAGCCAGACCTGGAGGCCATGAGCGGATTTCCGGCGACACTTTCGTGGTCGTGGAAAAAAGCGCAGGCACTGCGCTATGGCGAGAACCCGCACCAGAAGGCGGCGCTCTACGGGACGTTCCACTCGCATTTCGCGCAGCTCCAGGGCAAGGAGCTTTCCTACAACAATATTTTGGACATCACGTCGGCGACTTATCTCATCGGCGAGTTCGAGCGCCCGACGGTCGCGATTCTGAAGCACACGAATCCCTGTGGCGTCGCCAGCGCCGACACGCTGGAGGCGGCCTGGGAGAACGCCTACGCCACCGACAAGCAGGCGCCGTTCGGGGGCATCATCATCGTGAACCAGACGCTCGATGGCGCGCTCGCCAAAACGATCGCCGAGATTTTCACGGAGGTGATTATTGCGCCGCGGTTCAGCGACGAAGCGCTCGCGATTTTCGGCAAAAAGAAAAACCTGCGCCTGATGATCGCCAAGGGCGGGATCGGCGCGGACGCGTTGCAGGAAATCCGCTCGGTCGTCGGCGGCGTGCTCGTGCAGGATCGCGATCGCACGCTCGGGAATGTGCGCGAATTCAAAGTCGTGACGAAACGCGAGCCGACGAAGGAAGAGTGGGATGCGATGATGTTCGGCTGGAAGGTCGGCAAGCATGTGAAGTCGAACTCGATCGTCTATTGCCGCGGCGAGCAAACGCTGGGCGTCGGCGCCGGCCAGATGGCACGCGTCGACAGCTCGCGGATTGCGGTGTGGAAAGCCGGCGAGGCAAAGCTCGATCTTCGAGGCTCGGTCGTGTGCAGCGAAGCGCTGTTTCCGTTTGCCGACGGGCTCATCGCCGCCGCGGATGCAGGCGCGGTGGCGGCGATCCAACCGGGCGGCTCAGTGCGCGATGCCGAGGTGATTGCGGCGGCCGACGCGCGCGGAATGGCCATGGTGTTCACTGCCAGCCGGCATTTTAAGCATTGAACGCGCTCACCCGGCTGCGAACGATTCTGGCTCGGCAGCTGAACCGGACGGACGAAGCCGGGTCAGCTCTATGTGCACTTCCCTATGAAACATCTCATTGCCACCCCGTTGTTGGTCTTCGCGCTGCTCTCGCTCCCGGGTTGTTACACTAATCCCGTCACCGGTCGAACATCGCTCGTCCTCCTGTCCCAGGGCGAAGAGCTGACGCTCGGTCAACAGTCCTTCACGCAGATTCGAGCGAAGGAACATGTGTCGACCGATTCGAGGATGAATGCGCGGGTAGCGCGCGTTGGCCAGCGCATCGCCCAAGCTGTGGGCAACGAACTGCCGGACGCAAAATGGGAGTTCGTGGTGTTTGAATCAAAAGAGGTGAACGCCTTTGCGCTGCCCGGTGGAAAAGTCGGCGTTTACTCCGGCCTGCTCCAACTGGCCGAAAGCGATGCCGAGCTCGCGATCGTGATGGGCCATGAAATCGGCCATGTGATCGCCCGGCACGGCAGTGAGCGTATGTCGGAAGCCATGGTCATCTCGGGCGTCGGCGCGCTCGGGGCGGCTGCGCTCGATGCCAAATCCGGCGATCCCAAAATGAGCGAAATGTTTCAACTCGCGTATGGCGGGCTGACGACGGTCGGGCGGGTGTTGCCACATTCCCGGGCCAATGAAAGCGAAGCCGATCGGATGGGCGCGATTTACGCGGCGCGCGCCGCCTACGATCCGCGGGCCTCCATCACTTTTTGGAAAAAAATGATGGCCCAGAAAGATCCGAAGGCGGCCGGTGACAAACTGTCGGCGTTGATGTCGACGCATCCGGCGGACGCGAAACGCATCGCCGATCTGGAGGCGCTGATGCCGCAGGTGGTGCCGGTTTACGAAGCGGCCCGAGCGAAGAATCCCTAGTATCATGTAACACGATGTATTTCGTATTGAATCCTGGCGCGCCCGAGAATTTACTCGG
>JBBRLB010000184.1:0-9701 GCA_038231575.1 Opitutales bacterium
GAGCGTGACGGCTCCGCTGAAAATGCTCGCGGCAGAATTGGAGATCGTCGCCGTGCCGGAGTTGCCGGCAGCGACGTTGACGGCGTTGGTGAAGGTGCCGGCGAGGCCGCCGTTCAGCGTGGCATTGGCCGATCCGGAAGTGTCGCCGAGCGTGATGGCGGCGGTGCCGAACGCGTTGGCGCTCGTCGTGCCGCTGACGGTGCCGGCCTTGATTGTCACGCCGCCCGCGAAGGCGTTGTTGTTGCCGGAGAGCGTGAGCTGGGAGGTGGCGCTGTTTTCGACCACGCCGGTGACATTCGTGCCGATGACCGCGCTGATCGTGGTGACGCCGGTGTTGGTGCCTTGATTGGTGATCGTGCCGGTGTTGTTGACGGAGCTGGTGGAAAACGTGGTCGCGGCCGTGGTGCCGGTGCCGGCTACGGTGAGGTTGCCGGTGCCGGTGATGCCGCCGCTGAGCGTGAGGAGATTCGTCAGCGTGGGCGCGAGCGTGAGGTCCCTGTTGAGCGTGACGGCGCCGCTGAAAATGCTCGCCGCAGAATTAGAAATCGTCGCGGTGCCGGAGCTGCCGGCGGCAACGGTGACGGCGTTGGTAAAGGTGCCGGCGAGGCCACCGTTTAGCGTGGCATTGGCCGATCCGGAAGTGTCGCCGAGCGTGATCGCGCCGGTGCCGAAGGCGGCGGCGCTCGTCGTGCCGCTGGCGATGCCGGCCTTGACGGTGAGGCCGCCGGAAAAAGTGTTCGCGCCAGACAGCGTGAGCGTGCCACTCCCCGACTGAGTGAGTCCACCGATGCCGCTGATGATGCCAGCGAAAGCCGTGTTCGAGCTGCCGGACACGGTGGCGAGAAAGCCGCCGGTGATGACGGCGCCATTAAACGCGAGATTACCGCTCGCGGCGTTGTAGGTCGTGGCAGCGCCTTGCGTAATCGCGCTGGCGACGGTCTGGAGGTTGGCAGAGTTGTTGGTGACGGAACCGCCGGTGATCGTGAGGGTGTTGTTGTTAATCGTGAACGCGCTCGCACCGGAGTTGAACGCCAGCGTCGAGATGGAGCGATTCGCCTGCGTGTCCACGGTCGTCTGCGTCGAGCCGTCAAACTGGATGATGGCACCGATCACGGGCACACCGTCGGGATTCCAATTGGTCAACGTGCCCCAGGCGCTCGTGCCCCCGCCGCCATCCCAAATTGTCTGCGCCTGCGCCACCGCCACGAGCAGCCCGAACACAGCACCTGCCCCCCGGCTTCGGAGCCGGCCAAAGGAAACAAAACTGGAAGGGAGAGCGTGCAATTTTCGCGGACGTTTTTTGACTAATCCACCTTGATTGGTCCCTCCAGCGTCGCAACGCACGAGACGAAGTAACGCTACGTAGGACCTAGCTGTAGCCACCGCAGCCCGAAAAGGTTCGGCCACCCCTCACAGCGACAGATAAAACGGATCGGGCAGCTTGAACGTCCGCTCCGCGTAGCCGCCCACGAGATCGCTGTCCTGATCGCCGAGGTTCGCGATGATGACCGCGCCTTGCGCGGCAAGCTTGGCGCGTTCCGCCGTCTTGAACGCCGCGCTCGTCCCTTTCGCATCGTCCGGCTTCATGATCAACGCACTCGAAACGATGCAGTCGATCGCCCGCAGATTTTTTTCCGTGCCGGCGCGCTGATGCTCCCGGCGCCCCGTGATAAAATAAATCTCCAAGCCGAGCCGCCGCGCGTTTTGGTAAACCTTGCGCACCGGCTCAATCGCCGGCGCCTGGCCGTCCGCGACCCACGCCTCCCACACCGGCGCCGAATAGCCGAGGCCCAGCGAATCAATTTCCGTCCAGTTGGAGATTAAGGTCTCATCGAGATCGAAGACCACGGCCAGGCGTTCACCGGGCGTTTTCCGCGCGGTTCGTTCCACCAGCCAGGCATCCGCCTTCGCCGCTTCGGCCGCGATCGCCCGCTCGTAGCGGCCGGATTTCACGTAGTCCCGAATCTCCGCCTTCAGCAAATCGAGGTTGCGCGGCTCGTTTGAGGTCGTCGCGCAACCAGCTAATGCCAACACGGCCAGCGGCCAGAGCATTCGAGGCGGTCGTTTCACGCGGTGGACCGTGCCGGCCTTCCCGCGCCGATGGAACGATAAATTACGGCTCCGAACTTGCCGGCTCGGCGGCGGTGCCAAACACCCACACTTTCTTCAGCGCCGACCATGTGCGCGCCCTCTCCAGGCCCGCGCTGTCCACTTTCGTCTCGGACAGATTCAGTGATTCCAATTTCACGAGCGGAGCGAGTTGCGCCACCCCGGACGACGTCACCGCCGTGCGGGCCAGATCGAGGCGCAGGAGGTTGAGGAATTTCGCGAGCGCCGCCATCCCCGCGTCCGTGACGTGCGTGCGGGCCAGCTCGGCCTCGACAATGAGGTCCGCCACCGGCGCGAGTTTCGCCAGCGCCGCATCATCGCAGCGCGCGGGCGCGCTCGCGGTGCGCAACACCAGCCCATCTGTCACCACGCGCGAGCGCGGCACCAGCCGCACGCCGAGCGTGTTCGCGAGTTCGGTCGCCTGCGCGAGTCGCGGTCGGTAATCAGGCGCCGCGGGCGGCACGACCACCACCGGCACCGGCGCGGGTGCCTCAAATTCGGCCGTGGCCGGCGCCCCGGCCGCGATCCATTTTTCCAGGACCGCAATTTCATCGGGCTGCAGGTGCGGCTTGCCGTCGGAGGGCATGACGTCCTCGTCGTTCTCCGGCAGCGTGACGCGACGGATAATCTCGCTCCCTTTCACGTCGCCGGGTTTCAGCACCGCGCCGCTCTTGGCCCCGAGCAGAATCGCGGCGTGGCTGTCCAGCCGCAGGTCCGCCTTCTGCTTTTCGGCGCCGTGGCAGACCGAGCAATTCTTCTCGAGAATCGGCGCGACGCGCCCGGCAAACGTCGCCGGCTCGGCCGAAGCCACGCCCGTCGTCAGAATCAAAACGATCGCGAGTCGCATGCGGATCACACGAGTAAATCCGGGATGACCCTCGCCGGCAGCACGCCCGTGAGTTTCTGATCGAGGCCCTGGAACTTGAACGTGAGCTTGTTGTGATCGATGCCGAACTGCCGGAGGATCGTCGCGTGGAGGTCGCGGATGTGCACCGGGTTCTTGATGATGTTGTAGGAAAAATCGTCCGTCTCGCCATAGCTGACACCCGGGCGCGTGCCCGCGCCGCACATCCACATGCTGAAGCAGCGCGGGTGGTGATCACGGCCGTAGTTGTCGGGCTTGAGCGTGCCCTGCGAGTAAACCGTGCGGCCAAACTCGCCGCCCCAAATCACCAGCGTGTCGTCGAGCATCCCGCGGCGCTTGAGATCGGTGATGAGCCCGTAGGTCGGCCGATCGGATTCCTCGCACATCACCTTGATGTTGTTCGGCAGGTTCGTGTGGTTGTCCCACGTGCGCAGGAAGACCTGCGAGAAACGCACGCCGCGCTCGGCCAGCCGGCGCGCCATGAGGCAGTTGTAGGCGTAGGTGCCGGGCTCCTTCGCTTTCGGCCCGTAGAGGTCCCACGTCGACGCCGGTTCGTCGGAAAAATCCGTCAACTCGGGCACCGACGTCTGCATCCGAAACGCCATCTCGTATTGGGAAATGCGCGTGTTGATTTCCGGATCGCCCACGCGTTCGAAGAGCTGGCGGTTCAAATCGTTCACGCCGTCGATCATCGTGCGGCGCACATCGCGGCTCATGCCTTTCGGATCCTGCAAATAAAGCACCGGCTCGTTGCCGGCGCGGAGCGCGACCGCGCCATATTCCGGCGAGAGAAAACCCGAGGACCACAACCGATTGGAGAGGGCCTGGACATTGGTGCGCACCGGGATCTTCGACGTCATCACGACGAACGTCGGCAGTTCCTCGTTGATCGCGCCCAGGCCATACGAAAGCCACGAACCCAGCGACGGTTTCCCGGGAAACATGTTGCCCGTCGTCATCGAGAGGATCGCCGGCTCGTGATTGATCGCCTCGGTGTAGAGCGACTTGATGATGCACAACTCGTCCGCGAGCTTTGCCGTGTTCGGAAACAATTCCGACATCCACAGCCCCGATTTTCCGTGTTGCGCGAACTTCGCAAAACTCGGCGCGATCGGGAGCCGCGCCTGGCTCGCCGTCATGCCCGTAAGCACCTGCCCGCCGCGCACCGACTCCGGCAGATCCTTGTCGAACATGTCCGCGAGCTTCGGCTTGTAGTCGAGCGTCTCGAACTGCGACGGCGCCCCCGCCATGAACAGATAAATCGCGCGCTTCGCCTTCGGCGCGTATTGCGGCCGGAGATCCGGCAACGCGCCGGTGTCGGCGAGCAAATGGGGGGCGGTGCGGCCGAGAATCGTCGCGAGGCCGGCCCACGCGAGCGCCTTCGAGCCGCGACCGAGGAAATGACGGCGTGTCTCCAACTCGAGCCACTCCTGCTTCAATCCCAGCGGAATGTGCGGCAGATCGAGGACGGACGGCTGTTCGCCACAGTGGTCGGAACAGTGGTGGAAATCGGGCGAGTGGTGTTCGTCGTGCATCGGAGGAGCCGCAAAAAGGGACAGAAGGCGCAAAGATTAATTCTTCAGGGGCACTAAAGTGAGTGGGCTCTTTTTTCGCCTCGTGCGCCTTTGTGCGGCCAATTCATTTCGTGAGGAACTCGTCGAGGTTGAGAAACTGGCTCGCGAGCATCGTCCATTGCGCGAGTTCGGTGGGCGCGATGGTGGCATCGGCCGGCGAGTCGCCGACGGCCAGGATTTCTTTCGCGGACTCGGCGTTAGCCGCGAATTGCGTGCGGAATTTTTCGAGCGCGTTGGTCAGGAGCTTCGATTCCCGCGCCTCGAGCGGCCGGCCCAGCGTCGTCCGCGCCAGAAAATCGATCCGGCCCGGCGCGGCCGGCGCGGCGTGGACCGCCCGCTCCGCCAGTTTGCGCGCCGCCTCGACCCATTGCGGATCGTTCATCGTGACGAAGGCCTGCAGCGGCGTGTCGGTGCGCGCGCGGCGCGTGCAGACGACTTCGCGCGAGGTGGCATCGAATGTCTCCATGCTCGGCGGCATCGAGCCGCGTTTCCAAAAGGTGTAGACGCTGCGCCGGTAGAGTCCCTCGCCCTTGTCGGCGACGTAGGTCTTCGTGTTCGACTCGGGCATCGCGACTTCCTCCCACAGGCCCGGCGGCTGATAGGGTTTTACCGAGGGGCCGCCCAGTTTTTCGACCAGCAGCCCCGACGCCTCGAGCGCGCTGTCGCGCAGCATCTCGCCGTCCATCCGGTAACGCGGGCCGCGCGACAACAGGCGGTTCGTCGCATCCTTCGCGAGGCGATCGGCCGTCGCGTTGGCCGATTGGCGGTAAGTCGCCGACGTCACGAGCAGGCGGTAGAGTTTTTTCGCATCCCAACCGCTCGTCCGGAAATTCACGGCGAGCCAGTCGAGCAACTCGGGGTGCGAGGGTCGCGTGCCCATCACCCCGAAATCGCCGGCGGATTCGACCAGCCCGCGGCCAAACACTTCCTGCCACATGCGGTTCACGGCGACGCGGGCGAAGAGCGGCTGTTCCGGCGCCAGCACCCAGTCAGCCAGACCGCGGCGGTTGACCGGCGCGCCCGCCGGCAGCGGGGGCAGAAAATGCGGTGTGCTCGGCCCCACGCGTTCGACGCGCGAGAAATAATCGCCGCGTTTCAAAATGTCGGAATAGGCGGGCGTGTCCTTCTCGACCGCGATGAGCGTGGCATCGCCATCTTTCGTCAGCGCTTCGAACGCCGCGTCATGCGCCGCGACCGCCGCCGCGAGTTTTTTGGTCTCCGCATCGGCCTCGCCGAGAAAAAAGCGGTTCGCCACGACGAACGCTTCGTCGGTCGTCCATCGCGCCGGATCCGGCTGGCGCGCGACAATCTCCGCGGCGACATCCTCGAACGGCAGCCGCGTGATCTCGTCGGCGGCGAGCGCGCGACGATAGAAGCGCACATCCTGGAAACGCGTCTCGCGCATCGGCAGGAAATCGTCGCGCCGGCCGAGGTGCATCGTCGCATCCGTGTGAATCGAGTCTTTCGCCGTGAGGGTATCGAGCTTCGTCTCGGTTTCGACGGGCTTGCCGTCGACATAGATTTTCACCCCGGCGGCTTTGCGCGTGCCCGGATAGGTGAAGAACACGTGGTGCCATTCGTCGCGCGTATAAGCCGTCGCCGTCACGACGGAAATGCCGCGCTTCGGAGCGGACATCTTCACCGGTTTTTTGGCGTCCGGCTCCGCACCGGCGGCCGCCGGTTCTTCCGGCGCCGCGACGAGGTTGACCGTGAACTTGCCGCCTTCCTGATAAATATCCCAACCGGCCCCGCCCTTGCGCTTGTCATCACCCATGCGCGCGAGCAGCGAGCCGCTGCCCGTGCCGGCCTTGGCGCCGCCTCCCGGCTTCGCGCGCAGAAACAACCAGCCGCCCGCGGAAAAACTCTCGTTCGCTTCGACGTCCCCGAGATTGCCCAGCGGGATGCGGGTGAAAATCTCCATGCGCATCGACGGCCAGAGCCAGGTGCTTTCACCCCAGACGATCGGATTGGTGTCGGCCTTGATTTCGCTGACCGCCGCGTTCGGCGCCGAATTCCGCAAAGCGTCGCCTTTGCCTTCATCAAGTTTGAGGCGGAGTTCGAGCGCCGTCGGCGCCACCGGCTTGGGGCGCTGGCCCGAGGCGAGCCACGTGGTGATAAGTTCGCGCGCTCGGGCGCGACGGGCGTCGAGCTTCACCTGCAACTCCGCGCGCTGCGCGAACACCGTCTCGGCGGCCGGGCGGTTTTCCTCCTTGGGCAGCCGCAGCACCGGGCTGGGTTCGGCGATGTTCAGGTCCCACGGTTTCTCGGCGGTATTGCTGAGATAGGCCGCGAGTCCGTAGAAATCGCGCTGCGAAAACGGATCGAATTTGTGATCGTGGCACGCGGCACAGCCGGTCGTCAGCCCGAGAAACGTCACGCCAAACGCCTCGACGCGATCGCGCGTCTGGTTGACGAAGGTTTCCTCGGGAATGGTGCCGCCCTCGTTGGTCGTGAGGTTGCAGCGCACCAAACCAGTCGCCGCGAGTTCGTCCATCGTGCGCGCCGGCAACAAATCGCCCGCGAGTTGCTCGCGCACAAAACGATCGAAGGGCTTGTTGGCGTTGAACGCGCGGATGACGTAATCGCGATACGGCCAGATCGCGCGGTAGTTGTCGAAGTGGATGCCGTGCGTGTCGGCGTAGCGCGCGTAGTCGAGCCAGTAGCGCGCGCGATGCTCGCCGTAGCGCGGACTCGCCAACAGGCGATCGACGACGCGCTCGTAAGCGCCGGGCGCGGCATCGGCGAGAAACGCTTCCACCTCCGCCGGCGTCGGCACCAGGCCCGTGAGATCGAGCGTCACGCGCCGGATGAGCGAGCGGCGATCGGCCTCGGGGGAGGGCTGGAGATTTTCCTTTTCGAGCCGCGCGACGATGAACGCATCGATTTCGTTGCGCACGGCCGCGGCGTCCGCCGCGGCGACCGCGGGCAGCGGTTTCGCGACCGGCGCGATGAATGCCCAATGCGGCTGATATTCCGCGCCCTCCGCCACCCAGCGGCGCAGGATCGCGATTTCCTCGGGCTTGAGCGTCTTGTGCGCCTCGGCCGGCGGCATCACTTCCTTTTCCTTTTTCGATTCGATGCGCTGCACCAGCGGGCTTTCATCCGGCTTCCCGCGCACGATCGCCGGCCCCATTTTTTCGTGCGGCGCAAAGGCAAAGTCCGCCCGGTCGAGCCGCAGACCCGCCTTGCGTGAACCCGAATCCGGGCCGTGACACGCGTAGCAATTCTCCGACAAAATCGGCTGCACGTGCTCGTTGAAGGACAGCTTCGCGGGCAACGCGGCCGCCGGCGTCGACGGCGAAGTCTTCGCGACCGGACCGACCTGCGATGTGCCGCAGCCCGGCGCGATCGTCAGCCCGGCGAGGGCCAGGGCGGCAAAGCCAAGGTAGAGAGGGTGGCGAGTCATCGTCGGGGTAGACACAGAAACGAGAGGGTGCCTTGAAAAGAACGCTCCGCAGCGGAAGCCGCAACTAGAGATTTTCCGAATATGTCGTTAACCTCGCATCGCGCCGCGCCCCGCACTCGACAAATCCCCCGCCGCCCAGCTCACTTGCCCCGCTCCCCTTTCCACCCCGCCGCGCTACCCACGCCACCTTACCCCGTCATCAAAAAACTCAGGCCGCTCGAGGCTGCCGAGTCCTCAGCGCTAGCGAAGCCTCCCTCTCCTTTATCCCCCATGAAATATCTCCCTGCCGTCTTCACCGCCTGCGCCTTGGCCGTCGCGTCGCACGCGCTCACGTTCACCGAAACCAAGGACTGGGTCCACCTTTCCGACATCAACGCCAGGCCGATGAATCAGCACGGCGACATCGCGGTCGCGTCCAACGGCGAAATCTACGTCAGCACGATGGATCCCGCCGCGGGCCTCCAGGTGTTTTCACCCGGCGGCAAACTGCTCCGCAACGTCCCCAACGCCCCGAATGATTTTCACGGCTTCGTCATCCGCCGCGATGCCGAGGGCGAGTTCATCTACGGCCCCCGCCTGAGCGGCGAGACGATCGTGAAGCTGACGCTCGACGGGCGGCTCGTGCTCGAGATTCCGGCGTCCGCGATCCCCGATCGGTTCAAGAACAAGGTCCCGCCCAACACGAAGAAAGGCCCGAACGGCGACATCACCCCGACTCCCACCGAGGGCAACAGCTTCCTCCGCATGACCGGTATCGACGTCGCGCCCGACGGCGACATCTACGTGACCGACGGCTACGCGAGCGACTACATCCACCGCTTCGATCGCCGCGGCAAATACCTGGCCTCCTTCGGCGGCAAGCAGGCGCCCTACAGCTTCAAGACCCTCCACAAGCTCGCGATTGATACGCGCTTCACGCCCGCCCGGATCCTCGGGCTCGATCGCGCCAACCTCCGCGTCGTGCACCTCTCGCTCGACGGCGAATTCCTCGGCGTCGTGGCGACCGATCTGCTGCTGCCCTCTGCCGTTTCGATCCAGGGCGACTACGCGGCGATCGGCGAACTCAAGGGCCGCGTCACGATCCTCGACAAGGCAGGCCAGGTCGTCGCGCACCTCGGCGCCAACGATCACGCCGACGAGATCGGCACGAACAAGACCGAGCCCGCGAAATGGCGGGACGGCATCCTCAACGCCGCGCACGGCGTGACCTTCGACGCGCAAGGCAACGTCTACGCCTCCGAGTGGAGCACCACCGGTCGCGTGCACAAATTTGTGCGGCAGTGATGTAGGGCAGGCTTTACGCCTGCCACGTCCAACGCCCTCGACCCACAGACGATGGGCCGCAAGAAGGCACAAGAGGCGCAAAAAAAGACAACGAACCGGTTGTAGGGCTGGCTTTATGCCAGCCACTTCCGAGCCGGAGGGCGCCAGTCTTGCTGACGCCATCGTTCGAAACCCCGAGCGGCCTCTGAAAGCCAAGTCGGCCCCCTCCTTCGCGACCCCGCCGTCCGGACCGTTCGCCCCGCGAAATCGTAGGATGTGTGTAGGATGTGTCGAGGATGTGTGTAGGATGTGACAAGGAAGCTGCATCCTCCATGGCTGACTTCGCCAGGGATTAATCCTTATACCAACGTCCCGTGTGATTTGGACTTTGCCGTTGTAGGCCCGCCCGCTGGGCGGGTCGCCCGGCCCCCGGCCGGGCCTACAGTCCAGAAATCAAGGGACGCTGGTATTACTTCTTCCACCC
>JBBRLB010000185.1:0-9664 GCA_038231575.1 Opitutales bacterium
ATGGACCCATTCGCCGGCAGGCACCGGGGACTTGGTCGTGACTTTGAGCGAGGCGCCCGGCCAGAGGTAGTGCAGGCCGAAGGCAACGTGGCCGCTTTCGAGGAGGATTTCGTAGCCGCGGCTGCCGGCATCCGCTGGCGCTTTCGTGTGATGCACGACGACGGCACGCGGCTCGGGCTGCACCGGCGCCTGCAACCAGAGTCCGAGCGAGAATGCGTCCGTGCGCTTGAAAGTGCCGATCCCCGGAAACGCGAAACCGTTTTCGCCGTCGAGTTCGGCCACGGGCCCGCGCGGCGATTCGACGATCCGGGGCGATTCGATCGTTTTGCCCGGTTTGTCCGCCGCGATCGAATTCGCGACGACTTGGCCGTTGGCGATGGCGGTGAGCGGGAAGCGGGCGACGAGCCCGGCCGGCACGGCCGGCAAAACGGGTTTGCGCGCGAGCCACGCCGCGAAGGCCGCGCGGGCGTGGCTGCGCGCCTGCGCGAGCGCGACCGCGGCGTCCACCGTGCGGCGGCGCAACGCCTCGAGCGTGCGATCCTGCGCCGCGGTGGTGAGGAGCAACGTCGGCATGGGAATCGAGTCCGCGAAACCGGAGTAGGAAATCTGGCCGGCCTCGTCGATATTTTGGAAGAACGCCGACAGTGAGTAGAAGTCGCGTTGCGAGACGGGATCGAACTTGTGGTCGTGGCAGCGCGCGCACTCGAGCGTGAGTCCGAGGAACGCCGTGCTGAACGTCGCGACACGATCGGACACATAGGCGACGCGGTATTCCTCCCCCACGACGCCGCCTTCCTCGTTTTGATTGTGCAGGCGATTGAACGCGGTCGCGAGTCGCTGCGCCTTCGTCGGGCTCGGCAGCAAATCGCCGGCGAGCTGCCAGGTCGCGAATTCGTCGTAGCGGAGGTTTTCGTTGAAGGCCTTGATCACCCAGTCGCGCCACGCCCACATCGCGCGCGGGCGATCCATCTGGTAGCCGTGCGTGTCGGCGAAGCGCGCGACATCGAGCCAGTCGGTCGCCATGCGCTCGCCATAACGTGGTGACGCGAGCAGGCGATCGACGACGCGCTCGTAGGCGCCGGGCTTGTGATCGGCGAGAAACGCATCCGTCTCGCCGGGGGTCGGTGGCAGACCGGTGAGATCCAGCGACACGCGGCGGATTAAGCGTTCACGATCGGCCTCGGGGGCGGGAGTGAATTTTTCGGTAGCGAGACGGGCGCGGATGAAAGCGTCGATCGGAGAGAGTTTGGTCGAGGGCGGCGGGATCGCAGCGATGGGCAGGAGCGACCAGTGCTCGGACCAGGGGGCACCTTCTGCCACCCAGCGCTTGAGCCGCGCGATCTCCTCAGGCTTCAACTGCCGCACGGCATCGCGCGGCGGCATGACCTCGTCATCGTCTGTGCTCGAGGTGCGAAAAACGAGTTCGCTGTCGGCCGGAGCGCCCGGTTTCACGACGGTGATGCCCGCGCGCGTGCGGTAGAGCCCCTCTTTCAGATCGAGCCGGAGCTTGGCCTGGCGTTTGCCCTCGTCCGGTCCGTGACAGCGGAAACACGCGTCGGAGAGGATGGGCCGGATGTCGCGGTTGAAATCGACCGGCGCGGCCGCGAGGGTGAGCGGCAGCGCGCCGAGCGCGGTGAGAAGCGCGAGTTTTCCAACGGGGGACACGGCCGAAATTCTCCCCTGTGCGGTAGCGAAGGGAAGCCTCAATTTATTTCCATTCTGCCAGCGGAGTGAGCGCGGGCGTGGGCAAGGCCGCCGGCCAGTGATCGCCGATCGGCGTGAGGAGGAGTGCAAGCCGCACGTCGGGGAGGTCGGAGGAAAACTCGGCGGTGAGCGCGCTCACGCCCGGGTTCTGATTTTCGCCCGCGGAAACGGGCTTCGCATCGGCCACGGAGAATTTCGCGCCGGCGGGCGCAAGAATTTCGGCACGCAGCGTGCGACCGTCCGACGTGAGCAGGGCGGTGCGCGCATCCGCGGAGAGCGTGACCTTGGCGCCGGTGAGGAGACGGGAGGTGAGCGCCGTGCCCGATTTCACGCCCGTCAGATCGTCCTGCACGAGCACGCGGGCGCGACCGAGCAAGGCGATCCCGCGGAGAATTTTATGGGCGGCGCCGGGATACGCCGACGTGAGATTGGCGACGGCGAAGGCGCGGGCGGGTTTCGAGTCGAAGGCCACGATCGGAGCGACGGCCTTCGGATCCTGGAGCGCGTGCGCGGGCGTGAGCGTATTGTGACTGTGGTTGTTGAGTCGGTAGTAGGTCCAACGCTTGCCGCCAAAGTAACTGGGCAGGTTGTAGTCGTCGGGCCCGAGATCCTGCGCCCAGCGCACGCCGTCGGCCTCGAGCACGAACGAGCCGAGATCGAGGTGGGCATGGTTGACGTCGTTGCGCCCGGCCTTGAAGCCGACGAAGAGCGCGCGCGGGTCGTCCCACGCGCTGCGGAAAAGCGCGAGCTCGGCGGGACCGTGAAAGCGGAGGTCGAGTGGTTCCGGCGCCGCGAGCGTCGGCGCGTCGGCGGGAAACCACGCCGCGTTCAACGCGAAGAACCGATCGGTTTCGCGATCGGGGCGGGGTTTGGCCAGCCCGGCGGCGAGTAACGCGCGGCAATGGACCTGGGCTTGCGCCGGGCCGAACCGGCTGGCGAGCCAGGTGTAGGCGGGAGACAGGCTGAGGGTGGCGGCGCTGTCGGCGTAGTTGAAGCCGAGACCGGCCGGACTTTGCACGGCGAGCCGGTAGCGCGCGGTGCGATCGAACGCGGCGGTTTGGCCGAGACCGAAATCCGTCCCGAGCGCGCCCTCCAGCAGCGCGAGGGCGATCACATTGTAAGTCGTGCCGTAACCCCAATAGCCGGGGCCTTCGGGATACGCGCCGTCGGGCGCGTAGGCGGCCATCGCGAGGGGAAGCGATTTGACGGCGCCGTCGATCACGAGCCGGGCGAGCGTGGGTTCGTCGTCCGCCAGCGCGAGCACGGCGGCGATCATCCCGGCGTTGCAGACTTGGTTCCAGTTGTGATGCGCGGTGACCCAGCGTTTCACGCGCGGGTCGGTCGCGCCGCCGGGAGCGTAGGCGTTGGGCGCGAGTTCGAGCCCCTGCTGCAGCAGCGCGGCCTTGATGGCGACGCGATCGGCGGGCGCGAGTTTCGCGTAGAGCCAGTCGTAACCGATCGCCAGGGCGAAACTCATCTCGGCGACATCCAGGAAATGGGCGGGATTCCAGTCGGGAAATTCGGCCGCCGTGATCATCTCCGTGCGCGCCCGCCGGAAATAGCGCTCGTCGCCCGTGAGCCGAAACGCGAGCGACGCCGTGAGCACTCGCGCGACGCAGGTGCGCGATTTGTCGAGCAAGCGCGGGCCAATCAGGACGTGCTTGATCGGCGTCGTGGCCAGATCGGCCTCGGCGACGGCAATGATCCGGGCGTGCAGTTGCGCGCGGAGCGGATCGGTTTTCGCGGCGGCGACCGCGGCGCCGAGTTGTTCGTCGGTGAGCAGCAGCCGTGGGTGCCCCGGACGGAGGTGGGCGATCGCGTCGGACGTCGTCGGGGCCGGAGCGGGGCGGTCGGCCGCCCGCGCGCACAGAGCGGCGAACGCGAGGAACGAAGTGAGGAAAAGACGCATGGGGTGAAGGTCGTTCGGACGAGCCGGTCAGACCGTGCGAAGCGGCCGGGGATGACAGGAAATCGCGCGACGGAAATCAGGTGGACGTTTTTGCACCGGTTGACGGACGCGAGAAGAAGCGCCGCCAAGCGAGGGCGAAGCCGGTGTAGACGAGCACGCAACCGCCGAGACACGCGAGCGCGGAGAGCAGTTGGACAAAACCGCCGAGGGCCTCTGCGCTGTGCAGCAGCCTAATCCAGCGGCGCGCCCGCGTGCCGGCGGAGAGCGCAGTAAACGTGTCGGCGCGCTTCACGTCGCCGGTCACGGCATCGAGCGTGAGGGTGTCGGTGCGGAAAGGCGGCCAGGGATGCTGGTCTTTGATGACCACGGAGAAAGTCTTGGGCGGCGGGAGCGCGGGCGGTTTGGCGCCGAGTGCGGGTGAGAACCGCAGAGTGATTTGCGCCCAACTCGGATTAATCTTTTCTGCCGCGGCGAGCATCGCCTGCGGCGCGAGCGTGGACTCGCTCACGGAGGGGGCTGGGGCCCTCGGGACCGGCGGTTTGAGTTCGGGCGGAGACGGCGGGGACGCGTTGCCGGGAGTCGGCGGTTTTTCACCCGCCACAGTGAACACCAAATCACCGGCCCAGCGATAGGAGAGCACGACGCCGGTGCCCGCGAGGAGCAGCAACAAGGGCAGCGACCAAAATCCGATCACGTTGTGCCAGTTCCAATCGCGCGCGCGGCCGCGGGCGTCGCGGTTGAACCACAGCGCCGGCCGCAGCACACGGGCGTTCCACGCCGAGGGCCACCAGAGCACGAGTCCGCTCAAGCCGAGAAACACGAATACGACATTGGCTGCGCTGTTGAGCGTGACGCCGAAGCTGGGCTTTCCGGGTGAGCCGGCGATGTTGAGGCGAGTGTGCCAATTCCGCATCATCTGCATGAACGCGCGCGTGCGGGGCGCGAGCGCCTCGCGCACCTCGCCGGTGTAGGGATTCACGCAGAGCGTCCGATTGTTCGCGACCCCCAGCGCGATCGCGTCGTGGGGATCGGCGCTGACGGCGGCGTTTTGGAAGCGCAGGTCGGGTTGCGCGGCCCACGCGCGCGCCAGCACCGTAGCGAGCGGAAGCCGCGCTCCACCCGCGGGGACCTCGACGTGCCGCGCGTCGCGCTCGGCCCACGCGATGATGTCCTTCTCGAACGCGAGGGCTGCGCCGGTGAACGACATCACGGCGATCAGCACGCCGGCGGCGAGGCCGCCGATGAGATGAAGCCAAAATAATATTTTTCTAATCATGCGGTGGGGGGTGAAAGCTGACCGACGAGGCCGAACTAGTGCGACTGCACGCGCGAAACGATCGGCACGAGCGCCGCGTGGCGGGCGGTGCCGATCTCGATCACGAGGGGAACCGCGCGCGGGGCGGTCGCGGACGCGGCGGGCGGAAGGCCGTCGAGCCAGTCGGCGCCGCTGAAGGTGAGTTGAAAATCAAACCGGCCGCCGTGAGCGGTGCTGGTTTCGTCGGTGTTGTTGATTCGGAGCATCGCCCGCGGTTCCTTGCCGATGCCCTGTTCGTTCAGATGAAAAGTGATTTCGCGCTCGCCGAGCTTCACGCGCACCGTCTGGTTGAGTGCGAGAAAATTTTCGGGCGCACCCATGACGCCATCGATGATGAGATCGGCGCGCACGGGCGAAGCGACGAGGTTGAGCACGGCTTCGGCGCGATCGATACGGAGGGAGCGTTGCGCGGCGGACAGGCCGAGAAACGCGGCTTCCGGCGCGCGGCTCACGCCCACGGTGCCGCGCTCATAGACGGTGAGCCGGGCGAACATGCCCTCGCGCATGTGTTCCGCGACGTGGCATTGGAAAAGCCAGGAGCCAGGATTGTCCGCGAGCAGATCGGCGGTTTTCATCGTCGCGGGGAGCAGGTCGACGACGTCGGTGCGCCGTTTGCCTTCCTCAATGACACGCAGGCCGTGCCAGTGCGCGGTGTGAAAATCCGTCTCGGATCCGAGCGCGAACAAATACCAGCGCGTGCGTTCGCCCTCGTTCATCTCGAGGCCGCGCAGCCCGCCGAAAATGTAACCATTGATCGCGTAGCGTTCGCCGAGCTGGAGAAGTTCCTGTGTCTTCGCCCAGTTCGGCGTCGCGGTCGGTGGCGTGGGCGCGCCGGCCACCGACGCTGGTTTCAAAAACGGATCGAGCCCGCTCTCATCGAAGATCATGAACAGCGTCACGAACTCGCGATCAACGTCAGCGGGCGTGCCGTCGGGCCGCGCGCGTTTCGGATCGGTGACGATGATGGCGCCCATCAAACCTTGGTTGGTCTCCGTATCGCCCAGCACGTGGCTGTGATAGAGCCAGCCCTTCGAACTCGGTTCGCTCGGCAGCGGGCCGGAATTTTCATCGAGCTGCCAGACGTAGGTGAACTTTGCGCCCGGCCCGACGGCCGCGCCACGGCCGGGGTTCGGATAATAGTAGGCGCCCTCGCTGTCCTTGTCGTAGCGCACACCGTGCGGGTGCATCGAGAGCGGCTGCGGGGTGCGATTGAGAAACGTCACCGCGAGAAATTCGCCGACGACGCCGCGCAACACCGGGCCGAGCAGGCCGAGCGCGGGGTTTTGGATCAGGCGCGTCGTGAACGTCGCGTCGGTGTAGGCGATATAGCGAAGTTTTTCGCGCGTGCGATTTGCGACGACGGCGGGCGGCAAGGGCAGGCCGCAGACCTCGTCGCGTCCGGCCGGCACAAAATCCCACGGCTCGGATTCGGCGGCGATAAAGTAGCGGTGCGTTTTCTGGGGATCGGGTTTCCGGCCGAAGAACGTGCCGCCCACGTCGCCGCTTTGCACCGTCACGGTCGGGCGGATGGGCGGTGGCGGATCGTCGTCGATCGCCGTGGCACGCAGGCCGGACAAGGCGGCGCCGGTCAGGGCCAGGCGCGCGAACGGGAATTTCATGCGACGAAAAGGTGGAAGTGCAGCGGGCGGCGCGCAAGACGGGAGCAAGGGCACCGCCGCTGGCAGGGGCCTTTCGGGTTCCGGAATGTTCAGATTGTGGTGGCCGGCTGCGCTGCGGGCGGCGGTTGCGCGTCGGAGATGGCGGCGTGGACTTCGTTGCAGCCGGGCAGTGTCCCCGTGTTGTCGATCGTGGCAAAAAAGGGAGGCGTGGTGAGCACCGAAGAGGCGTGGTGAGCCTGCTTCGCCGAGGCTACGGAGGCCACCGGGCACCGCGCCTCCAGCACGGCACTCCTTCCCCCGCGGAAAATTAGCGCGGGGCCCGTCGGCGCACGGCCACGGCGAACACGCCGAGTCCGACGATCAGCAGCGCATACGTCGACGGCTCGGGCACGGGCACGAATTGCGTGAGCGTGACGGTGGTGGTCGTGAAATTGACCTGGAAGGAGCCGAGGCCGTCCATGGTGAAAAGCCGCAGCCCGCTCGTGGGGACGTTCAGGAACGTGCCGGTGCGCGAGCCGGCGGAGAGGAGGGTGAAGGTGTCGGCCGGTTGCACAGTGGCGGCGAAACCATTCACGAAGCTGAGTTGGAGCGTGCCGCCGAGCGCGGCGGTGCCGGAGACGTTGAGGAAATCGTAGCCGCTGCCTTGCGCGATGCCGCCGAGTTCAAACACCAGAATGGAGGTGGAGAGCAACGTGAGGTTACCGGTGATGTTGAGCACGCCGGGCGAGTTACCGGGCGCGATGACGGCAGACGAGCTGACGTTGCCGGCGACCGTGCCCGTGCCGGTGAGAAAACCCGCGGCGAGGTTGAGCCCGTTGTCGAACTGGAGCGTGGCGCCGTTGCTGACGTTGAGGGTGCCGGCTGTCTGGTTGAAGGTGCCGTTGAAGCGGAGCGTGCCGGCGGAAACGTTGACGGCACCGCTGTTGGTGAACGCGACTGGCGCGACGAAGGTGGTCGTGCCGGTGGCGGTCTTGTTGTAGACACCAGACGGGCCGTTAATAAACGAGAGCGGAGCGCCGGCGGTGATGTAGACATAGTTGGTGGAGGCGGAGTCGTTCCACTGGCCGTTGTTGGTGATCGTGCCGCTATCGCCACTGCGCAACTGGCCGCCGGTCCAGTTGACGGTGCCGTTGTTCACGATCGCACGGGTATAGAAGTCGTGGTCGTTGCCGGTGCTGACCGTGAGCGTCGCGCCGGAAGCGATGGTCGTCGTGCCGCCGGTGTTCCAGCTGCCACCAGTCCAGGTGACTTTGCTCGAGCCGCCGAAGGTCTGCGTGCCGGCGAGCGTGCCGCCGGTTTGGTTGAACGCGCTGATGCCCACATTGCCGGAGATTGTGAACGTGCCGCCGGCGAGCTGGTAGGTGCCGAGGCCGGTGAGCGCGGAGCCGGTGGTGAGCGTATAACTGTTCGAGAAGAGCGTCGTCGCGCCGATACCGGTGTTAAAGACGCCGGTGGCGGAGTTGGTGCCGCCGCCGTTGAGTTCGAGGGTGCCGGCATTGACGTTGACGATGCCGTCGTTGTTGAACGGGACCGGGCCGACGAACGTCGTGGTGCCGTTGGCATTCTTGTTGTAGACGCCGCTGGTGGCGTTGAGGAACGCGAGCGGGACGCCGGCGGTGATGTAAACGTAGTTGCTGGAAGCGGAGTCGTTCCACTGGCCGTTGTTGGTGATGGTGCCGCTGCCGCCGCTGCGCAACTGGCCGCCGGTCCAGTTGACCGTGCCGTTGTTCACGATCGCGTGCGTGTAGAAGTCGTGGTCGTTGCCGCTGCTGATCGTGAGGTTGGCGCTGCTCGCGATGGTGGTGATGTCGCCGCTGTTCCACGTGCCGCCGGTCCAGGTGAGCGGGCCGCCGGAAAAAGTCTGGGTGCCGGCGAGGTTGCCACCCTCGAACGAGAAGCCGTTGACGGGAATCGTCCCGTTTACGGTGAGAGTGCCACCGAGCATGCGCACGAGTCCGGTGAGGGTCGCGCCGCTGGTGAGCGAATAGTTGTTCGTGACGTTCAGGCTCGAACCGGTGCCGACGACGTTGAAGGCGCCGTTCGACGTGCCACCGCCATTGAGGTCGAGCGTGCCAGCCGTGACGTTGACGATGCCGCTGTTGTTGAACGGGACGGGATTGATGAAAGTCGTGGTGCCGGCGGCGCTCTTGGTGTAGGTCGCGCCGGTGGCGTTGGTGAACGCGAGTGGGGTGCCGGCGGTGATGTAGACGTAGTTGCTGGAGGCGGTGTCGTTCCACTGCGCGTTGTTGGTGATGGTGCCGCTGCCGCCGCTGCGCAACTGGCCGCCGGCCCAGTCAACGGTGCCGTTGTTGACGAGCGCCGTGGCGTAGAAGTCGTGGTCGGCGCCGGTGTAGATGGCGAGGTGGGTGCTCGCGGGCACCGTGCTCGCGGTCAGCAGCGAGGGCGTGACGTTGGTGCCGGTGTTCAGGTCGCCGCCCGCCCAGAGATGCGTCGAGGCATCGAGGAGAAACTGGGAGAGCGTAAGCATGGTGCCGCTCGCGGTGACGATGAACGACCCGGCGCCGTCGGTGGTGTTGTAGCGGTTGCCGCTGGTGATATTGCTGAGAGCGCCGGTGAGCGTGCCGGCGTTCAACAACGTGAGCGTGTTGGAATTCTGGACGGTGGCGTAACCGGCGTTGACGAAGGACAACTGGAGCGAGCCGGCCAGCGTGGCAGTGCCCGTGACGTCAATGGCGTCGTATTGCGTGCCGCGGGTCGTGCCGCCGCCGATTTCGAACTGGCTCGTGGCCGTGGAAAGGAGCGTGAGATTTCCCGCAATGGTGAGCAGGCCGACTGAGCTGCCGGGCGCCACCACGCCGCCGGCGGTGAGGGTAGGCGCGGTGAACGTGCCGGTGCCGCCGATTTTTCCGGTGCCGACATTGAGCGGATTTGCAAACGTGAGATTGCCGCCGGCAGCCATGAGGGTGCCTCCGGTGTTGGTGAACGGGCCGGAAAAGAGGAGGGTGCCGGACTGCACGTTGACGGTGCCGGAGTTGTTGAAGGCGGCCTGGATGTCGGTGGTGCCCGAGCCAGCGGACTTGGCGAAGCTGCCCTGGTTGACGATGGTGGGGCGGGCACCGCCTTGATTGAAGTAGAAGGTCTCGTCGAAGTTGGTGA
>JBBRLB010000186.1:0-9649 GCA_038231575.1 Opitutales bacterium
GACTTACCGCTGCGGGTCAACTCCGTGAGTTGCTCGCGTTCCTTCTGCGTCAGCGTGACTTTGTATCGGTTGGCCATGCCCGAGTAAATTCTCGGGCGCGCCAGGATTCAATACGAAATACATCGTGTTACATGATACTAGACGATTTCCTCGATCTCGACGCGGACGGGCTGGCCGGGCGCGCAGTCGGCCTTGAGCGCCACGAACCGATCGCGGTGCTGATCGTAGATCGGCCAGAGCGCGGTGCGATCGGTCTCGGGCAGTGGGAGCGCGTTGATTTTTTCGCGGGAGAAAAAGCCGAACTTCCCCTCGCTGATGTCGGGCGGGAGCGCGGCGAGCGGCTTGTGGCAGCGAAACAAAAACATCAGCCAGTGCGACTGGCCCTCGTAGGCCTTTTCCGCGATCATCGCGAAGAGATGGAGCTCGGCGGCGGTGACGACATGACCGGTTTCCTCGTGCGTCTCACGCACCGCGCACTCGAACGGCGATTCACCGAGCGCAGTTTCGAGTTTGCCACCGATCGGTGACCACGCGCCGAGGTTCGGCGGCTTCGCGCGCAGCAGGAGCAGGTGCTCGCCCGCGGCGTTTTCCAGAAACACCAGCACGGCGATTTTATAGGCGAGGGGAGGAGTCGGCATTTGTCCTACACGGTGAGGAGGAGGGAACGGAGTTTTAAGCGTGACGTCTCTGGAGGGTCGCACAACGATTTTTCTTTCCCGTGCGTTTGACGTGTCCTTCCATTGCCCCCCTGTTGCTCTGTGCCGCTTTGCTGGCCGGGATGGGCGGGCGAATGGCGGCGCAGGAAGTGAACGTGACGGCGGTGAAGTTCACGAACCTGCGCGCGCCGAACGGCGGCACCGGCAACTGGCTCGAATCCGACATCACGCTCAACGTCCGCCCCGCGGCCGGTTCGCCGGGCCAGATGGTGGCGCGGGTGCGCGTGGCAGTGCTGCTGGGCTTCGAGCTGCCGGCGCAAGCGGGCAGCGAACGCCACACGGAATACTACCGCGCCGAGGCCGAGTGTGTGGCGCTCGAATCCGGCCGGGTGGACGTGCGGTTTTTTCTGCCTCCGGAAATCGTGAAACGCGATCAGTTGCACGGGGACCCGAAAGTCTGGACGGTGGAGGTGACCGCCGGCGGACGGGTGCAGATGCCGGGGCATGCGAATGCGTCCTCGGCGCTGGCCAACGCGGACGCGCGCAAGAGTTTCCAGTCGCGTGCCGGCTCCGCCGCCCCGGCCAACGACGGCCTGCTGCTGCCGCAATACCTCACACCGTTCGCCGGCGAATATCCTCGCGCCACCCCGTCGTTCGTGCGCCGTGAAGCTCGTTAAACTTCGCCGCCAAATGACCGTAACTGACTTTGCCCTTGCCGCGTCTGGCTCTGTCTGAGATCGCCTATCCTTTATCTCGACCATGCGTTCCACCCGCGTCCTTGCCGTTGACATTGGAGCCGGGCATGTTGCGTGCGGAATCTTCGCGGCGGGCGCGACCGGCCGGCTCGTGCTGCACCAGTTCGCGATCGAGACGCACAGCGCTGATCCGTCGCACGAATCGCGGTGGGCGATCGAGCTGGCGCAGTCGCTGGGCGCGGTGGCGTCGCGGGAAAAATTCGGCGGCGCCTGCACGATCGCGGTGCCCGGGCACCTCGCGCTGACCAAGTTCATCAAGATGCCGTCGATCGAGCCGGCCAAACGCAGCAAGATCATCGCGTTCGAAGCGGCGGAAAACATTCCGCATCCGCTCGAGGAGGTGGTGTGGGACCATCTCGTCGTCGCCGACGATGGCTTCGATCTCGAAGTGATGCTGACCGCGGCGAAGTTCGATGCGATGCAGGCGCTCTGCGCCGCGGCGGACTCGGCGGGGTTCGTGGCCGAGCGCGCGATGCCCGCCGGCCTCGCGCTGCGCCACGCCTTTCGCTATAGCCATCCCGATCTCACGGAGAGCGTGATTGTCGCCAACATCGGAGCGCGGTCGACGACGCTCCTCTTCCTCGAGGGCGGACGCTTCTACATCCGCACGCTCGCGCTCGCCGGCAACGCCGTCACGTCCGCCATCGCCGAGGAACTGCGGATCGATTTTCCGTCGGCGGAGACGCTCAAGATTCAAGTGCTCTCCGGCCATTCCGACTTGCCGCCAGGCTCGCCCTCACGCGCCGCGGTGCAAAAGGCGGCGGCGAATTTCGCGGCGAAACTTCAGCTCGAGGTCACGCGCTCCGCGATCAACCACCGGCGGCAGGCGGGCGGGGCGCAGGCGACCACCCTTTATCTGACCGGCGGCGGCTCGCTCATGGCGGAACTGCCCGGGGTGCTCGCGGAGAAACTCAAGCTGCGCGTCGCGCGTTTCGAACCGCTGCGCTCCGTCGAACTCTCCGCCAACGCCCGCGCCGCCGGCGCCGAGGGCGCCGCAGCCGTGCTTGCGGATCTCGTCGGGCTCGCGACGCGGCTCGTGACCAAGGCGGAGCCGGACGCGAGCCTGTTGCCGCCCGCGCTGACCGCGGCGGTGGCCTTTCGGAAGAAGCAGCCGCTCCTGATTGCCGCGGCGGTGCTGGTCGTGGCGGCGCTGCTGCCGCCGATTTATTATTTCCACCGGGTCGCGACCGTTACGCTGGCCAAGGTTGCGCAGGTCGAGGGGCAGCTCATGCCCTTGCGGGCGCTGCAGACGCGCAACACCGACAACCTCGCCAAAATCGAGGAGGCGAAAAAACAAATCGCGGCCCTGCAGAGCGCCGTCGAGACGAAGTCGAACTGGATCAATTTCTTCACCGACCTGCAGACGCGCCTTGTGAAAATCGAGGACGTGTGGCTCGACCGGCTCGCGATCGTCCGACCGGCGCCCACCGAGGCGTCCGCGCCCGATCCGGGTGCGCCGCCACCCGATCCCAATCTGCCGAAGCGGCCGGGACCGCCGCTCAAGCTCATGCTCAGCGGTCGACTGCTCGACGTCGCGAATCCGCAGTCGCGCGTCAGCCCCGAGGCGCGCGAACGAGTGAAGCAGTTGCTCGCCAGTTTCGGCGGCTCCCAATTCATCGCCGCGGTGGAGAACGAAAAATTCGACAACAACCAGAACGGCCTGCTGCGTTTCGATTTTACGCTCGTGATCAACCCGAAGAATCCGCTGTGAGCCCCACATGAGCGCCTTCAAAAAATATCCGCTCTTCGCCTCCGCGCTCACGGTGTGCGGCGTGCTCGTGCTCGGCGAGGGCTACGCCATTTTCGATCGCATCCGCGCGTCGCGCGAGGCGGCGGTCGCGCTGGAGAAAAAGAAAAACGAATTGCACGCGATGGGCGGTCTCACGCCGCCGCCGACGCGCGCGGTCGCGACGGCGATCGAGAGCGATTTCACCCGCGAACAGCGCGCGCTCGAGACGATGCAGCGGGAGTTGAAAGGTCGCGGCCCCGCCGCCGAGCGGCTGCGCACGGCCAAGGCGCCCGTGGCGCGCACCGATGCGTATTTCGACCTGGCGACCTTCGTGGAGAAGACGCGCGAGCTGGCGAAGGCCCAGGACGTCGACCTGAAGCCCGAGGCGTCGCGTTTCGGCTTTGCCCTCTACGCCAACGAAGGCCCCGAGACCGAGCGGATCGTGCCGGTGTTTCACCAGCGGCTGATCGCGCAGTATTTGATCGAGTCGCTGCTCGACGCGAAACCGCGCACGGTGATCTCCGTCCAGCGGGAAGCGCCGCTCACGAAAAAGGAAAAGGAGGAGCGCGACGCCGCCTTCGCCGCCACCGCGACCGGGGCGCCGCCGCCGCCCGAGGCCGCGCCCGTGAGCGTGCCCGAAGGCCCCGATTTCTTCGCGATTGATCCGCGGGCGAGTGCGCGCGTGCCGGGTTATTTGGATGCGACCGCCTTCAAGATCACGTTTGTCGGGCAGACGGCGGCGTTGCGCGCGTTTTTGAACAAACTCGCGAGTTTCGAGCTTCCGGTCCTCGTGCGCGAAGTCGAAGTCGACGTGGCCACCAGTGGCGATCTCGCGGTCGAGCCGACAGCGGGCAACGACGAGTCGGCGGTCACGGCCGCGGCGGCGCCCGCCGCGCCTCCTTCGGTTGTGCTCACCACGAATGCCGCTGCACCGAAAGTCGCCGCCAAGCCGGCTGCGAAACCGCCGACCGCCGGCCCGATCGTTTCGAAGCCGTGGTGCAAGTTTACCGTGACGATGGAATACATTGAGTTGGTGCCCGCCATCGGTGCCTTGGCCGAGACCACCGCGGAAGCCGCGAAGCCCACCACCTGATTCATGGTCGCTCCCGCCAAAGAAAAAGTCCTCCTCGCGCTCACCGGCATTGTGGCGCTCGCCTCTGCGGGTGTCTTCGGCTGGCTCGGGTGGCGCAACACCCGCGGCCCACACGGCCCGGCGGCGCGCGTGACGCTCTCCGATGCGCCCTACACGCCGACGGCGACCGACGCGCCCGCGGTAAAGACCGATTTGTGGAACCAGCCGGGAGCGCAGTCGCGCGGCCGGGAGTGGGTCTACGATGCGTTCACGCCGCCGGAGATTTTCTACAACGCCCGCTCGAAGCGTTTCACGGTGAAGCCGCCGCTGTCGGCCGCGGAGGAGGCGCCGGAGGAGGCGTTCGGGCTCGAACTCGTGTCGGTGCGGCCGGAGCCGTTCCGGTTGCAGCTGATCGGCTATGCCGGCGGCGAGGGCGACTGGCGCGGGACGTTTCAAAACGTCGCGACCGGCGAGGTGTTTCTCGCCGCGGCCGGCCGGCGCGTGCCGAATCTCGCGCTCAGCATCAAGGCGCTCGAGGTGCGCGCCGTGGACATCGCGCTGCCGCAAAGCATGACGACGCGCCAGCGCGTGGCGACCGCGGTCGTGCACGACGATCGCACGAAGCGCGATATCACGCTCACCCACCGCGAGCGCCAGTTCACCGGCGGGCTGTCGGCGTTTGTCGCGGCGACCGGCGACGCGGCCACGCGTGAGGTCCGCGACGGGGAAACATTCCAGCTCGGCGCCGCGTCCTACCACGTGGATAAAATCCACCTCGCGCCACCCAGCATCGACGTTACCAAGGAGTCGCCCACGCTGACTCAACCTGACCGCCGCACCCTGACGCAGCGCGACGCTGATGAGTCCACTCCTTCCGAACCCCCTTCCAGCTAATCTTCCGCAATGAAAAAACACCTGCTCTCCCCGTCGCTCTCCCTGCCCCTTGCGATCGCGCTCCTCGCGCTGGCCGTGTCGGCGGGCCGCAGCCTGGCGCAAACGCAGACGGACACCAAGATCCAGCTGATGTCCGAGGCGCTGCGCGAGCGTGACGCCGGAGATCTGGTCGGCGCGCTGAAATCCCTCGAGCAACTCGCGGCCCTCGCGCCGAGCGATCCGTCCGTGCAGCGGCTCCGCAAAGAAATCGAGGCGCAACGCAGCGCCCAGATCGAGGCCGCTGCCCGCAACGAGGCGCAGCGCGCCGCGCAAGCCGCCGCCATCGAAGCCGCGGCGCGACAAGCGGCCGCGAATCCTCCGCCGGCCCCGGCCCCGTCCGTGCGTCTCGAGATTCCGGCCGCCGCGCCGACGTCCTACGTGTTGAGCGCGCCGCCGCCCGCCCCGCCGACCCAGACCGCATCGGCCCCGGTGCTCGTTGACGTGCAGATCCCCGCGCCCGGCCAATCGCCCGCCGGCGCACCCGGGCAAATGGTCGGCCCGACGCCCGAACAGGAAGCCGAAGCGATCTCACGCGCGGAGTCCGACCGGATCAACAGCATCATGGCCGGCGCGGCGCGCCAGCTCGGCGCCGCCCGCGATTACAATCGCGATGGCCGCAACGACGACGCCATCGCGACGATCGACGCCGCGCTCGCCGTGCTTCCGGTGAATCCACTTACGGCAAAACTCATTTCCGATCTGAAAAAGGAAAAGGCTTCCGCGCTCGTGGCGAAGGCCCAGGTGCTCGTGAAGCGGGGCGATGTCGACGGCGCCCGTGCCGCGCTCGCGGCCCGCGACCAGCTCGCGCCCGCCGATTCGCGCGCCACGAGCGTGCAGAATCAGATCGCGAAGGTGGAATCGAAAACTGCGGCGAAAACCGCGGCCACCATCAGTCCCGAGTTTGCCGCGGAGCGTGACGCCACCGCGAAGCTCGTCGCCAAGGGCCGCGCGCAATATGTCGCCGGCGACATCGACGGCGCGCAGGAAACGTTCCGCACCATTGAAGCGCAGCAGCCCGACAACACCGTCGCGAAAGGGTTTCTGCTCCGCATCGCCAATGAAAAAGCCGAGACCGGTGCGCTCAATCGCGAGAAGACCCGCGCGCAACTCCTGGAGGAAGTCGCGAAGGGCTGGCAGCGCCCCGGCATTTATCAGGAGCGCGCGCGCGACGCCGACCAGGCCGCCGCCACCGCCCCGCTCGCGAAAAAACTCAACGAGATCGTGCTGCAGAATTTCAGCTTCACCAACGCCGAGATCGGCCAGGTCGTCTCCGCGCTGAGCGAAATGTCCGAGCAGTTCGATCCCGCGACCACCGGGCCGAAGGGCGTCAACATTGTCTTGCTCGATCCGTCGAACAAGCGCCCGACCATCACGCTCACGCTGCGCAACGCGCCGCTCAAGCGTGTGCTCGATTTCGTGACCGAGGCGGTCGGCTATCAATATGAAGTGCAGGCCGACGCCGTGGTCGTGCGGCCGGGCGGCGAAACCTCCACGCTCGACACCGCTTTCTTCCCGATCACGCACGCGACGCTGTTGCGCATGACCGGCATCGCCGGCCCCGCGAGCGGCAAGGATTCCGCCGGCGGCGCCGCCGAGCCTTCCGCCAGTAGTGAAGCCGCCGCGATGAAGGGCTTTCTCCAGCAGGCCGGCGTTAATTTCGAGGCCGTGGCCGGCGCGAGTTTGGCGTTCGACGGCTCGTCAATCATCGTCACGCAGACCGCGCGCAACATCGAGCGCATCCGCAACATTCTCGCCCGTTACAACGACGTCCGCCAGGTCGAGATCGAGTCGAAATTCATGGAAGTAAAGGAAGGCGCGCTCGAGGAACTGGGCGTGCAATGGTCGCTCACGCGTCGCGGCATCCCGCAGTTCGACACCACGACCGGTGCGCCGCTGCTCGACAGCAACGGCCGGCAGGTTTTCACGCCGCAGGAAATTTACGGCACGAACGCCGTCAACCGCACGCTCTCCGATGCGTTCACGCAGATCAACAATGTCGCCGGCATCCAGATTGTCGGCGGCACCACCTCGACCACCAACACTTCGGCCAACACCACCACTTCGAGCACCTCAGGCAGCCAGATCGTGCCCTTCAACGCGCCGAGCATTCCCGGCGGCGTCGCGCTCGCGGCCGGCGCCTCGGCGCTGGCGAACATCACGGGTTTTGTCGGCGAGTTTAATGTCAACGCGATCATCCGCGCGCTCTCGCAAAAGCAGGGCACCGATCTGCTCAGCTCGCCGAAAATCACGGTGATGTCCGGCACGCCGGCGAGCATCACGGTCGCGCAGGAAATGCGCTATCCGCAGAGCTACGGTGAAATCCAGAGCCAGGTCAGCACCGGTGGCACGGGCGGCACGGGCGTCACCGTCACTGCGGGCACCCCGCAGGAATTCACGATGCGCAATGTCGGCGTCGAAATGAAAGTCACGCCCACGGTCGAGGAGGACGACTACTCGATCAGTCTCGATCTCAATCCGAGGGTCACCGAATTCGAAGGCTTCGTGGAATACGGCGGCCCGAGCGTCGCCATTTCCGGCAGCACGTCGGTCACGGTCCCGCCCGGATTTTTCCAGCCGATCTTTTCGGTGCGCGACATCTCGACCAAGGTCACGATCTGGGACGGCGCCACGCTCGTCATGGGCGGCCTCACGCGCGAGGAAGTGAAGAAGGTCGACGACAAGGTGCCATTCTTTGGCGACCTCCCGCTGGTCGGCCGGCTCTTCCGCTCGAAGGGTGAAAGTTCGCAGAAACGAAACCTGCTGATCTTTGTCACCGCGAATCTCGTCAGTCCGGGCGGCTCGCCGAAAAAGCAGAGCCTGAAGAGCACGCCCGCCAATTCCCTTTTTCAGAATCCCACCATCGTCACGCCCGCCAGCGCTGAGCCCCGCACCCGCGGAGGCAACGACTCCAAAAAGTAACCGCGCTACAGCCGACCCGACATGAAACGTTTTCTTTGGTTCTTCCTCTTCGCTGCCGCGTCGGCCATCGCCGCGCGTGCGCAGACAACCGTGACGATTACCGGGCCGGCCAGCCCGGTAGCAGTGGCGACCGGAACAGTCACGGTCACGGGCACAGTCAGCCCAACCACGAGCGTGGCAGTGACGATAACCAACAACTCCACCGGCGCGGTTGTCGCAAATGCTCAGGCTGCGACAGTGTCCGGAACTTCTTGGTCGTATGCTTGGACCCCGACAACCGTTGGGGACTATCTGATTCGTGCTGCCCCTTTGAGCGGCACCGCGGCTCTGGCCACGCTCAGCATCTCGAGCATCGCGCCGACGGTCACACTCGCCATCGCTGGCGGTGGCACGTCCATTCCGGTTGGCGCCGCGCGCTACCTCCTCGCCACGGCGAACGATGACGGCGCCGTCACCCGGGTCGAATTCTACATGGATGCAGTGCTCCTTGGCACCGTGTCTGCGCCCGCCTCGGGATCGATTTACTCTTTGCCCTTCACGGCACCCAGCGGGCTGGGGAGCCATCAGCTCAACGCCCGGGCCTATGACAATGCCGGCAACTCCGCGTCTTCGAGCTTCACGACGATCGAGGTGACGACTCCTGTGGGGAGCGCCCCGACGGTAGGCATCGCCGCGCCGATTCCCGGAGCGTTTTTGGCCGCGGGAGTGGGCACCACGGTGACGAGCATAGCGACCGATTCCGACGGCACAGTCAGTTCGGTCACGGTTTTCGTGAACGGTGCCAGCCTTGGCGCGGCGACGTTGACCTCCGGCACGTGGTCGATCGCGTGGACGCCCTCGACTCAGGGCATTGTGTCGCTCTCCGCCATCGCGGCCGACGATCGCGGCAATGCGGTGCTGTCGTCTCCCGTTCTCGTCAACGTCACCGACAACACCTCGCCCACGGTCGTCGCCAGCGTCTCACCTGGCACCACCACGCTTCCCGCCGGGGCCACGCGTTATCTGAATGCCGCGGTGACGCCCTTGACGGGTCGGGCGATTGTTCGCGTCGAATATTTTATCAATGGTGTGAAAATCGGGGAGAAGACGTCCGCGGCCTCGTCGACGTCGACCGGCGCCTTGAACTTTGCGCTTAAATATACGGCACCGCTTACCACCGGCACTTATTCCTTCGACGTTCGCGCGACCGACAACACCGGCCTCTCCCGCGATGCGCAGACAACACTCAACGTCGTCTCCGCCGTCGGTTCGCCACCCACCATCAGCCTGATTTCGCCGTCGAACGGCGCCACGGTGTTGCCCGGGACGGCGCTCAGCCTCGCCGCCTCCGCGCTCCCGGTGGGGGGCACGATCTCCTCCGTCGCATTTTATCAAAACGGCGCGCTCGTCGGCACCGCGACCGCTTCGCCTTATTCCGCCTCATTCACGCCACCGTCACCCGGCTCCTACGCGTTCGAAGCGATCGCGACGGACGACCGAAGCAACACGACTGTCTCCAACACCGTCACGGTCACGGCCGCGTTTGCCACGCCCACCATCACCCTCACGCCTACTCTAACCAATACGCCCCCTGCTTGCGGACCTA
>JBBRLB010000187.1:0-9263 GCA_038231575.1 Opitutales bacterium
ACACTGGCGCGTGCCCATCCGTGAGCGCCTGCGCCACGCGCTCGGCGAGCGGCGTCTCGGAATATTCAAACGCGAGCGGCACCGGCCGCGTCTCGCTCCGCACCGTCACCGCCGGCACACCCGTCACGCGCGTCAACTCCCGCTCGAACAATTCCGTCGGCCCGAGCGTCGCCGACATCAGAAGGAATCGCGCGCCCGGCAGCGTGAGCAGCGGCACCTGCCACGCCGTGCCCCGGTCCGCGTCCGAGTAATAGTGAAACTCGTCCATGATCACCGCCTTCACCGCGGCCGCGCGCGGCCCGCCACCAAGCGCGATGTTGGACAAAATTTCTGCCGTGCAACAGAGCACGGGCGCGTCGAGGTTCACGCTCGCGTCGCCGGTCATCATACCGACGTTTTCGGGCCCGAAGTCGCGACACAGCGCGAAAAACTTCTCGTTCACGAGCGCCTTGATCGGGCACGTGTAGACCGAGCGCTCGCCCGCGCAGAGCGCCTTGAAATGCAGCGCCGCCGCCACGAGCGATTTCCCGGACCCCGTCGGCGTGGCGAGAATGACATTCTTCCCGTCAAACAATTCCAGGATCGCCTCCTCCTGCTCCGGGTAAAGCGCGAGCCCCTTCCCCGCCGCGACCGCGATGAATCTATCCAGCACCGCATCCACCGTCGGCTTCCCAGCCAACGGCGCGAGCGGAGCAGTGTGCGGCGTCATTCCTTCACAACGTCTGCTCGCGCGTCGCGAGACAAGCTTCCGCGCAGTGAGCCCGCCGGCGGTGGGCCCCGGCCAGCCCGCGCGAATCCTCCTTTGCTTCACCTGACCGAGACAACGATCCAGCCACAGCAACGAGGTCGTCGCGCCCGGAGCGAGGTCTTGGACACTCGCCCAGTTCGTGAAATACGGCACCGACAGGGAATAGAAACTCGCGGGCAGCGTCACCGTGCCGCTCTGCGTGGCCGGGTTCGCGAGATCGTTGCTTTGCAGGGAAAATGAATAAGAGCCCACGCCAAATTCCGTGTCCATCAGCGCCATGCTGCCGAAACTGGCCGAATGCTGGAAAGGTGTGCCACTCGCGCCGCTCGTCCCCAAGCCGTAGCTCACCGACGACGGTGCCGTGACGCTCGCGGTCGCGCCGGTGACCGACGCGTCGACAAAAATCCGGGCCGCAAAGACGTTATTGCTGGCGGTGGTCGGTTGGGCCGCGCTGGTCTGCGAGTAGAACTGCAGCTTAAACACATCGAAACTCGTGACCGACTGCGCCGCGAGCCGCTCAATCCCATTGGCGAGAAAGCAGGCCAAGAGCGCCGCAGACCGCAGGCCCCCAGCCCAACCCCGCCGCGAGCGTTTGAGAAAAAGGATCACAACAACGAACCGATGATTCATCGCCATTGCAGTTCGCGACGACGCGACCGTGTCGCCGCGTCAGGTCCTGGACGAGCACACACGCGAGTGCCATGTGCTGCATGCCGACCGGGCGCTCAAGTCGGCCGACGTGATCGCGCTGGTGAAGACGGCCATCGCGCAGCACGGTGCGCCGGAGTTCATCCGCTCGGACAACGGCTCGGAGGTTATCGCGAAGGAGCTTCAGCGCTGGCTGGCCGAGGAGAAAATCAAAACGATCTCTATCGAGCCAGCGAGCCCGTGGCAGAACGGCTTCGTCGAGTCATTCCACGGCCGGTTCCGCGACGAATATCTCAACCGCGAGCAACTCTGGACGCTCACCGAGGCCCGCGTCGTCATCGAAGACTTTCGGATCAAATACAACACGCAGCACCCGTCCAGCAAACTCGGCTACGCACGCCTTTGCACTACGCCGCCCAACGCGCTCGCCCTCCGGCTCCGGTCGGGCTACGCTCGCCCTCCGGCGGAGAGCGACAAACCCAATCCGTTACGCCAACCTCCAACAACTGCCCAGACTAACGCAGGGGGCGGCCCCAACAGGTGAATCCCGTCAAATCCAAGAGACACACGGTTCGTCTTTCTGCGCAACGTGTCCTTTGTTTTCAGTTCTAACCCCGCTATGAACTCCCCCTCCCGCATTCTCGCCGCGTCGCTTTGCGCCGCTGGCCTCGCGCTCCGCGCTTTCGCTGTCGACGCGAAGTCTGACGAGATCGTCGCTGCGCTGCCGGTCATTCCCGACGCCAAATTCAATCTCAGCGACTTCGGCGGGAATGGTGACGGCAAGGCGATGAACACCGACGCGTTTAAGACCGCGATTGCCGCGGTTGAAAAGGCGGGCGGCGGGCATCTCGTCGTGCCGGCCGGCACCTACAAGACGCTGCCGTTCACGCTCACGAGTCATCTCGATCTTCATCTCGATCCGGGCGCGACGATCAAGGCGCCCTCGACGTTCGAGGAATATGGCATCCCCGATCCGAATCTTCCCGGGCCTGAACCGGTCCTCGCCGTCGCCCCGCCCCGCGGGAGCGGCCTCAACAACCCGCGCGTCGCCCCGTTGATCTCAGGCGCCAATCTCACCGATGTCGCCATCACGGGCCGCGGCACGATCGATGGGTCAGGCGCGCGGTTCTGGGCGTGGTCCGACAAAAGCGCGCGCCTTTATCCGCCGGGCCGCCGCTTCGTGGGGCGCCCGCATCTGCTCGTGTTTACCGGGATGCAGCGGTTCCACGTCGACGGCATCACGCTCACGAATTCGCCGGCGTATCACCTCGTGCCGACGGGCACGGACATGCTGTTCGAAAACATCCGCGTCGTCGCGCCGAGCGACGCCCCCAACAGCGACGCGATCGATCCGTCCGGCACGCGCATTGTGATCCGCCATTGCGAAATTGACACGGGCGACGACAACGTCGCCGTGCACGCTGGCACGAAGGACGTTCTCATCGAAGATCTCACCTGTCTGCACGGCCACGGGATTTCCGTCGGCAGCGGCACGCGCGGCGGCCTCCACCACATGATCGTCCGCCGCTGCACGTTTAACGGCACCGATAACGGCCTCCGCATTAAATCCTATCGCGGCAACGGCGGCGAAGTGAGCGACATCCGGTATTCCGACATCACGATGCGGAACGTCCGCCGCCCCTTCGACATCAACATGCTCTACCACGGCAACGATCCGATTCCCGGCAGGGGCGATGTCGGCCCGCGCGAGGCGTTGCCCGGCGAGACGAAGGACATCCCGAATTTCCACGACATCCACGTGACGAATCTCACGGTCACGCGCTCGCCCGTCGCGGGTCGCATCCTCGGCGTGCCCGAGCAGATGGCGCGCGACATCACGTTCACGAACGTGAAGATCGATTCCGTCCGCGGCTTCCTCGTGCAGGACGGGAAGGCCATCACCTTCGATCACGTGCAGATCACGCCGCTCGTCGGCGACGCCATCGTCCTCGACAACGGCAGCGTGACGTGGAACGGCGTCGCGAAGACCGGCACGATGGGCGGCTCGGCGATGCCATTTTATAACGGGAATTGAGTTCGATCGACCTGTAGGGCGCCAGACTTGCTGACGCCGGTTCGAGGTCGGGGATTTCCAAACCGCGGCGTGAGCAAGACTGACGCCCGACAAAATTCTCGTTTTCGCCGGACAATCGCGGTTGTCAGCGGAGCGAATGTCTGACGACGATTAGTCTCGGCTCGCCCGTGCAGCGAAGTCTCGCGCCTCGAAGTGCCACCGGCCGGTCCCCATGCCCCACCGAAATCTCCGTCCGTTGCTTTTCATCGCTGGGTTCAGCACGCTGCCGATCACGGATAGTATCAAGGCGGCGAACCCACTCGCTGAAGCGCGACTGCCCGATGCGGAAACCCGCGGTGATGTCGGTGTGGGGTTTCCGCGGATCGAGAACCGCCTGCGCACCACGGGCGATGTGCGCTTCAAAGTGATCTTCACGGACTTCAGCGACGCCGTCGCCACGCGGAAGCCCCAGGATGTGTTCGACCTGATCTCACCTGGAGCGGAGCGCCTCTATCGCGCCATTTCCTACGGACGACTCAACGTAAGCTTCGATCCGGTGATGCAGTGGTTGCGGTTGAAGAAACCGTCCGACGCCTACGGTTGGAAAGGCCTGAGCTTCGCTCACCACAAAGTATATATCCAGGAGGCGCTCGACCTCGCCCAAGCAGCGGGGGCCGATTTCTCCACGAGTGATGCCGTCGTCGTCATCGCAAATCCCGACGCACTCAATTTCGCCAATGGCCCGGCCTTTACCGCGAGGAAGGGCTCCGGCGTGACTGCCAGCGGCCGCACTTTTGAAAACGCCGCGACCTCTGGACACGACCTGCTGGTGTGGGGTCACAGGTGGTTCAACCACGAGGTGGGCCACACGATGGGGCTCGCCGACCTGTATGCGTATTCCGGAAGTACGCACCGGTTCGTCGGCGATTTCAGCCTCATGGGGCACATCCCCGGCACAGCTCCGGAATATTTCGCGTGGGAACGGTGGCTTCTCGGGTGGCTCGACGACAATCAGGTCGTCGCCGCCAGGCACGGATCGACGACTGTCCGGCTGACACCCGTAGAGACGGCGGGCGGCACAAAGCTGATCGTGATCCCAACGGGCAAGACGACCGCCGTGGCGGTGGAGAATCGTCGCTCGCTGGGCTTCGACGCCAAGCTGGCACGACCGGGCCCGCTGGTTTACGCGATCGACACGTCGATCGATTCCGGCCAGGGACCAATCAAGGTTCTGCCGTTGATCGACACCGGTCAGCGTCACCTAACGGCGCCGCTGAGCGTCGGCCAAACGCTGACCTTCGCCGGCGCGACGGTGAAATATATTTCCAGCGAGGATGACGATGTCACCGTGGAAGTAACGCGACCGTAGTCAGGCGGTCGCATCCGCGCCGGCGCGAAACACCAGAAAATGTTTTGGCGCTGGCGCAAAAACCCGCCGCCTACCCCGCGATCCGTTTCGCGGCGGCCTGCGCCTTGAGGCTGAGTTCGGCGGCGAGGAAGGCGTGGTGCTGCGTCATTGCGTTCTCAGTGCGGTTCAACACGTCGAGGATGAGCTGGCCATAGTATTTGAAGCCCACTTTGCCCGCGACATCAATATGGGTCATCGCCTTGTCGTCGGCAATGTAGAGGTGACTGCCGCCTTTCTCGCGGGCGAGATCGAGGTATTTGCGGAGTTCGATAAAACCCTTCGTGCCGAGGATGAACGTGCGGCCGTCGCCGAACGCGGTGACCGCGCCCGGCGTGAACCAATCGAGGCGGGCGTATTGCGTGGCGCCGTTGTCGCCGAGGATGTTGGCGTCGCCGAAATCCTCGAACTCGGGATATTCCGGATGGGCGTAGTTGGCGATCGTGGCGTTCAGCACCGAGGCTTCCTTCACGCCAGTGTAGGCGACGAACTGCTCGAACTGGTGGCTGCCGATGTCGCAAAGGATGCCGCCAAATTTCTCGCGGACCCAGAACCAGGCCGGGCGCGTGGGCGCGCTGAGGCGGTGCGGCGCGAGGTTGATGACTTGGAGCACGCGGCCGATCACGCCCTGTTGGATGAGATCGGTCGCGAACATCGCCGACTCGTTGCTCAGGCGCTCGCTGTAGCAGACCATGTATTTCTTGCCGGTCTTCTTGACCACGGCGCGGGCCTGCTCGAGCTGCGCCATCGTGGTGAACGGCGCCTTGTCGGTGAAATAATCCTTCCCGGCTTCCATGACCTTGCAGCCGAGCGGGCCGCGCTCGGAGGTGACGGCGGCAGCCGCGACAAGTTTTACTTCCTTGTCGTCGAGAATTTCCTGGAGCGAGGCGGCGACCTTGGCGTTGGGATATTTTTTCGCGAACGCGGCGACTTTCTTCGCATCGGGCTCGTAGAACGACTTCAGCGTCCCGCCGGCGTCGACGAGCGATTTCACCATGCCGTCGATGTGGCTGTGGTCGAAATGGGCCGCGGAGAAAACGAACTCACCCGCCTTCACGACGGGACCGGGCTTCGGGCCAGGTTGAAAACGCGAGTCGGTGGAGGTCTTGGCCGGCGCCTCGGCTTGGGCCAGAACGCGGGGCGCGATGGCGCCGGCGGCGAGCGTGGCGGTGGAGAGAGAAAGGAAGTCGCGACGATTCAGATTCATGGTGGGGATAAGGGGACCGCGAGGGTGCGAATGGGAGACGCGTTGGTCAACGCGGGATCACAAACCGCAGAAGATTCGCCGCAAAAAGGCACAAAAGGAAAACCATGGGTGAAACTCTCGAGGCGCCCATCGGCGCACCGAGATCGTTCGAATGCCGGACAGATGATTTCTTGCGCCTCTTTGCGGCCAATTGGTTTGAAGGTTTACCCTCTGTAATTCGCGTTGCTTCGCGTGATTCGCGGGCAAGTCTGGAGGAAATCAGATGAAGAAAAACTTTCCACTCAAAGCCACCGGCAAAGAAGACGCGCGCGTGCGCGACAAGATCCGGCACGAGATCAACAAATACGTGCGCCGCGAACGGAAGAAGACCGTGCCGGAGGGCTACGATCTGTGGAATCTCAACTGCAAGGTCGGCGCGAGCGCGGAGAGCGCCGAGGTGCTGCCACTCAAGGAAGTCGGCGACGCGATCGACAAGGTCGCGGCCGCGGGCGCCGCGGTGGTGTTCGTCGAGATCGTCGCCGTAGCGGGACACCGGACGTTTACGCGGCCGCTGTGAGTCGGTTCGACGTCGGGCGTCAGCCTGACGGTTCGACAAGGGCTGACACAGCTCGGAATTTCTTGAACCGCAAAAAAGCGCAAAAGGACAGCTGCGATTGAAGCCCAAGAGGCGCCTATCGGCGCAAGGAAATCCCTCGAACGCTGGACGGATAATTTCTGCGCCCTTTTCGGCAATCCAATCAGGGATTCTTCGAACGCCGGCGGCAGCCGAGGCTGTTCGCCGCTAACCCAGCCGGGTCGAAATCAATGAGGCCCGAACCCCCCTCGGCGATCGCGGTCTGAAATGAACACCCCATGACGAATCAATCCACCGCCGCCTCACGCCCTCGCCTGCAAGACATCGCCCGTCGCGTGATGGTCGAGCGGGGCCTCGCCCCGGATTTCAGCCCGGCTGCGCTCGCCGAACTCGCCGCCCTCCCCGGCGCCGCCACCGCGGCGGCTGCCGCCGTGCGCGATTTGCGCGCGCTGCTGTGGTGCTCGATCGACAACGACGATTCGCGCGACCTCGATCAGCTTTCTGTCGCCGAGGCGTTGGCGGACGGGGCGACGAAAATCCTCGTGGCGATCGCGGACGTGTCGGCCCTCGTGCGCCAAGGCTCCGCGCTCGACGGCCATGCGCGCCAGAACACGACGTCCGTCTATACCGCCGCACAGATTTTTCCGATGCTGCCGGAAAAACTCTCCACCGATCTCACCTCGCTCAACCCCGCGGTCGATCGGCTCGCGATGGTGGTGGAGCTGATTTTTGACAAGCAGGGCACGCTCACCCGATCGGAAATTTATCCGGCCACCGTGCGCAACCACGCCAAGCTCGCCTACAACAGCGTCGCCGCGTGGTTCACCGGTGACGCTCCCCCGCCGGTGGCCCTTGAGGCCGTCGCCGGACTCGCAGACAATCTGCACCTCCAGTTTGGCGTCGCGAAAAACCTCGCGGTGCTGCGCCATGCGCAAGGCGCGCTCTCGCTCGAAACCCGCCAGACCCATCCGGTGTTCGACGGCGCGAACCTGACGGGCTTGGAAGAAGACCGGCCCAACGTGGCCAAGCAGCTTATCGAGGAATTTATGGTCGCCGCCAACGGCGTGACCGCTCGCTTCCTCGCGGCGAAAAAATTTCCGTCCGTGCGACGCGTGGTGCGCGTCCCGGCGCATTGGGATCGCATTGTCGAACTCGCCGCGCAGCACGGCACGACGTTGCCTGGCGAGCCCGACGCCCGGGCCCTCGAACTCTTCCTCCTCGCCGCCAAGAAGGCCGACCCGGTGCGTTTCCCCGATCTGTCGCTCAGCGTGATCAAGCTGATGGGTGCGGGCGAATATGTCCTCGAGCTTCCCGGCGCGACCGCGACCGGACATTTTGGACTCGCGGTGAAAGATTACGCGCACTCGACGGCGCCGAACCGCCGCTTTCCCGATGTGATTACGCAACGGCTGCTCAAGGCGGCGCTGGCGGGCAAGTCGCCGCCCTATTCGAATGACGATCTGTCCGCCCTTGCCCTGCACTGCACCGAGCAGGAGGACGCGGCGAAGAAGGTAGAGCGCCAGGTCAACAAATCGGCCGCGGCCTTGCTGCTCTCTTCGCACCTCGGCGAGCTGTTCGACGCGCTGGTCACCGGCGCGTCCGACAAAGGCACATGGGTTCGTCTCTCGCAACCGCCCATCGAGGGAAAACTGGATCGCGCTCCGAGCGGCCTGCGCGTCGGTGATCGCGTGCGCGTCGAATTGATTTCCACCAACGTCGAACGCGGGTTCATCGACTTCAGGGTCGTGAGTGCGCACTGATCAGTTTGGAATGGATCCTCCGGGGCATCCCGCGACGCCCCGGAGAAGTCCTATCCCAGATGTCTCCGTCCGCCCTCCGGCGGTGCGCAAGCCGGCCGAGCGCAGAGCGCCGGGCCCACTCGCTCACAGCAACTGGCAGGCTTCGTCGAACGAGAGCCGCGGGCTGCGCGGGGAAAGTTTCGCCGCGTCGCCATAACCGAGGTTGCAGAGGAAATTTGATTTCACGGGGCCGCCGGCCACCAAGCCGTGTCCGGTTTTGCCCCATGATTCGTTCGCCGGAAAAAATTCCGCGTCGACCTTCGCGTTGTCGAAGCCGGACATCGGGCCGCAGTCGAGCCCGAGCGAGCGGGCCGCCAGCATGAAATACGCACCCTGCAGCGTGCCGTTGCGCACGGCAGTGGTTTGCGCGAGCTCAGGCTTCGCGGCAAACACGTCCTTCATGCCGGGCTTCGCGGGAAAGAGCTTCGGCAGTTGCGTGTAGAATTTCATGTCGTGCGCGATGATCGCGGTGACGGGCGCCTGCATTGTCTTATCGACGTTGCCGGCATCGAGCGCAGGGCGCAGCCGCTCCTTCGCGGCCTTCGTGCGCAGAAAAATAATGCGCGCGGGGCAGCAGTTCGCGCTGGTCGGGCCCCACTTCATGAGTTCGTAGAGCTGGTGCAGGACCTCGTCCTCCACGAGCCGATCGAGCCAGGCGTTGTGCGTGCGGGCCCCGGTGAACAAAATCTTCAACGTCTCATCACTCAAGACGTGCGTGGCGGAATCAGCGAGGAAGGCAATCATGGCGAAGTTTTTTAGGCAGCCGTTTGCCGCACAGACAGACTATACCGTCGCTGGTTCGTGCGGTATGGGGTGTTGATCCTAACCCCCGGCGGTTCCGTGGTGGACCGTGCGCGGCGCGCGCCAC
>JBBRLB010000188.1:0-8972 GCA_038231575.1 Opitutales bacterium
CGCCGAACCCCGCCGAACCAGGGCGCGAGTGCTGAAGCGGCGGGGTTCGGCGACCCCG
The DNA here is from genome assembly GCA_038231575.1 of Opitutales bacterium. GTDB lineage: Bacteria > Verrucomicrobiota > Verrucomicrobiia > Opitutales > Opitutaceae > CAITWF01. The sequence goes on from JBBRLB010000188.1 coordinate 59, forward strand.
CTCTACCACGTAATCGGCGGCCAGGATGGATTTGGCCGGTCGCGGCGGCGGTGGCCGTGGCCATTGTGGCCGGAGCGTTCTTTGCTCTGCACAAGCCAGCGATCACGGACAAGTCGATCGCCGTGCTGCCGTTCGCGAATCTCGGCGCCGACAAGAACGATGAGTATCTCGGTGATGGCATGACCGAGGAGTTGCTCAACGTTTTCACGAAAGTGCCAAAACTTAAAGTGGCCGCGCGCACGTCGTCGTTTTTCTTCAAAGGCAAAAATCTCCCGATCGCCGACGTGGGGAAGCAACTCGGCGTCGCCTTCGTGCTCGAAGGCAGCGTGAGAAAAACCGGCAACAAGCTTCGCATCACCACCCAGCTCATCGCTATCGCCGACGGTTATCACCTCTGGTCGGAGACCTACGACCGCGATATGACGGACCTGCTGGCGATCCAGACGGAAGTTTCGCAGCAGGTGGCGAAGGCGCTACTCGGAACGCTCGGCGTCGAAGAGACGCGGGTGCTGGCGAAGCGTGCGACGGAAAATCCCGAGGCACATCGGCTCTATCTGATGGGCCGCTATCATTTCGCCGTTTTTACGGAGGCCGAACTCGTCCGCGCTGAAGAGTATTTCAAACAGGCCCTGCAACTCGACCCGGCGTTTGCGTTGGCTTATTGCGGACTCGCGGACACCTACGGATTCATGGGTGTGCTGGGTGCGCCACTGCCGTTCAAGGAGGCGTGGCGGCGGGGAAAAAATGCGGCGCAAAAAGCCCTTGCGCTCGACGCCAATTTGGCCGAAGCGCATCTCGCGTTGAGTTCTGCCTTGGTCGGCACCTTCGAGTTGAAGGCCTCCGAGGCGAGCATCAAGCGAGCCCTCGAAATAAATCCCAATCTGGCCGCGGCGCGCGACCAACAGGGCTGGCTCTTGATGATGGAAAAGCGTTTCGATGAGTCGCTGGCGGCGATGAAGAAATCCGCCGAATTGGAGCCGCTGTCTGCGTGGATGTGCAACGATGTCGGCTGGCTCTTTTACAGTTCTCGCCACTTCGACGAGGCAATCACGCAGGCCCGCAAGGCGCTCGACCTCGATGCGAGCTACGCCAACGCGCATTTCCTCTGGGGCTGTGCGCTCTGGCAGCGGGGCGATGCCGCTGCGTCGCTCGCCGAGTTCCAAAAGGGAAAGACGTTGGATCCACAGCCGCTGTGGGAGGGAGGAATCGGTAGCGCCTACGCGCGCATGGGTGACCGCGCGAAAGCCGAGCAAACGTTGCGCGACTTGGAGGAACTGGCGAAGCGACGCTACGTCGCGCCGTCGATCCGCGTGGCTACCTACATCGCGCTCGGAGAAAAGGAGAAGGCGCTGGATTGGCTGGAGAGAAGTTATGCGGAACAGGATTTCGCGTGTATGTTTTTCCAGTCGGAGCCGACCTACGATTCGCTGCGCAATGAACCGCGTTTCCAGGCCATCGTGAAAAAAATCGGCCTCGACCAGTGAGGCCGGGGGGATTCGGCGCGCAGCGAGTCTTTGTAGGGGCGCCGGCAAGCGCGCGTTTACTTTAAGGCCGCGGCGATCCGTGCGAGGGCGAATCGGTTCAAATTTCCGGCACCGTCAATCCGGCGGCGCGCGCGGCGCGCTGCTGATTCACGTCAAAGGTCAGCAGGCGCGTGCGGCCGAGCAGTTGGGCGGCGGCGACGTGGAGCAGGTCGAGCGCGCGCACGTTCGCAATCGGGGTGATCGCAACGGAGAGCTCGTGCGCGCGGCGCAGCCACGCCGGGTGATCGAGCGCGGCGCGGCGGAAAATTCCCGACCTCTGGCCGGCCGCGATTTCGCGCAGCAACGCGGTCGCTTCCGCGAGCTGGCGGCGGGCCACGAGCTGCATCAGGGCGTTCGTCGCCTCGTAGGTGCCGTAGTCGGTGAGGGGCAAGTGAGGCGGCGCGGTCCAGCCACGGGCGAACTGCGCCGCGCGGGCGTGATGGGCGTCCGCCGCGACGTGGAGCGAGACGATGAAAGAAGTATCGGCGTAGTCGTTCACCGACTGTCCTGGCCGGCCCAAAGTTTCACGATGTCGATCGCGCGCTTTTTGGGGCCGAGGATGGCGCGGCTGCGGGCGGTGAAATCGGGCGGAGTCCAGGCGGCGGTCGGCGCGGGCGTGGCATCGAAGGTGCCGATGACCTTGCCCTGTTTCGTGATCTTGACGGGCGCGCGGCGCGCGGCGGCATAGACGCGCGGAAACTCGTGGCGAAGCTCTTTCACGGTGGCGGTGCTCATGGTTATACCTTTGGGGTAACCTGAGCACCCGTCAAGGTGCGGGTGGCCCCTACTTCAGCGCCGCGCCGATCCGCGCGAGCGCGGTTTCGACGTTGGCGCGGGAGTTAAACGCGCTGAGGCGCACGTGGCCTTCGCCGCATTTGCCGAAACCGGCGCCGGGCGTGCAGACGATCTGGGCCTTGTTCAACAAGAGATCGAAAAACTCCCACGAGTCGCGGCCGGTGTTGATCCAGAGGTAGGGCGCGTTGTCGCCGCCGATGCAGGTGAAGCCCCAGCTCTTCACGGCTGCGCGGATCAGTTTCGCGTTGCCGAGGTAAAGTTCGATCAGGGTCTTGGTCTGCTGCTTGCCGGCATCGGTGTAAATCGCGGCGGCGGCTTTTTGGATCGGGTAGGCGACGCCGTTGAACTTTGTCGAGCGGCGACGGCTCGCGCCGAGCAAAGTAGTGCCGGCTTCCAGCCGGCCAGCACTACCTGACGCCGGCAAGACGCCGGTGCTACTCTGCCGCCGTGTGCCTAGTTGGGCGATCTGAGCTATGACGCCGTGCGCGACGTCCGCGATTCAAAGCGCTGCTGAAAAAAGTCGGCCTCGATAAGTGAGGCGTGTTACTGCGACGGCGATCACGTTTCGCGCACTTCGCGAAGCAGGAGTTGCGCTTGGATCGTGTCGGGATCCTGCACGACGGATATCACCCCGCCCAAAAACCAGAAGTCGGGCGCCTCGCGATAGAAGATCGCGTAGGTGGAGCCCGGAATCGTCGGCTGGCGCCAGCCGTTTGGTCGCAGCCGGCAGGCGAGGGGGTTTTCGGTGATCGTGCGGCGGGTGCGCGCGTATCGGGCGAAGAATCGATCCGCGGCGAGCAGTCCGCCTTGTTTGAAATAATCGTAGGCCGCTTGAAGGTCCGCGGTGTAGGTGGTCGCGGCCTTGAAGGGCTTCATCGCCGCAGGCGGCGCTCCGCTTCCTCGGGCGAGATCAGTTTTTCCGGATGACGGAGGGCCTCGGCATAGCGGCGGTCGAGTTCTGCGAGCTGGGCCGCGGCGGGCGCGGACGTCTCCTCCGCCTGACGCACGAGATAGTCGGCCAACACCAGCTTCTCTTCGGCGGAGAGCTTGCTGAGTTCGACTTGGAGTTGAGCAACCGACATGGCGCAACGATGTCCACGCGCGGCGCGGGTGGCAAGCGTGCGTTCGGTGCCGGTCGGTAGCTTACTTCAGCGCCGCGCCGATCCGCGCGAGCGCGGTTTCGACGTTGGCGCGGGAGTTAAACGCGCTGAGGCGCACGTGGCCTTCGCCGCATTTGCCGAAACCGGCGCCGGGCGTGCAGACGACCTGGGCCTGGTTCAGCAACAGATCGAAAAACTCCCACGAGTCGCGGCCGGTGTTGATCCAGAGGTAGGGCGCGTTGTCGCCGCCGATGCAGGTGAAGCCCCAGCTCTTCACGGCTGCGCGGATCAGTTTCGCGTTGCCGAGGTAAAGTTCGATGAGGGTCTTGGTCTGCTGCTTGCCGGCATCGGTGTAGATCGCGGCGGCGGCTTTTTGGATCGGGTAGGCGACGCCGTTGAACTTCGTCGAGTGCCGGCGGCTCCAGAGTGCGTGCACGGACTGAGTGTTGCCGGCGTTGTCGTAGGCCAGGAGCGTCTTCGGCACAACGATGTAGGCGCAACGCGTGCCGGTGAAGCCGGCGGTCTTCGAAAAACTGCGGAACTCGATCGCGACATCGCGCGCGCCCTCGATCTCGTAGATCGAGCGCGGGATTTGCGGATCGCGGATGTAGGCTTCGTAGGCGGAGTCGAAGAGGATGATGGCCTTGTTTTTCTTCGCGTAGGCGATCCATTCGGCGAGTTGCGCTTTCGTAGCGACGGCGCCGGTCGGATTGTTTGGGAAGCAGAGATAGATGAGGTCGGTCGCGACGGAGGGAATCGCGGGGACGTAGCCGTTCGCGGGTGTGCTATCGAGGTAGGTAACGCCGGTGTAGCGGCCGTCGACGTTGGCGCCGGTGCGGCCGGCCATGACGTTCGTGTCGATGTAGACGGGATAAACCGGATCGGGGATGGCGAGGCGGATGTCGTGGGCGAAAATTTCCTGGATGTTGCCGCAGTCGCACTTTGCGCCGTCGGAGATGAAGATTTCGTCGGACTCAACCTTGCAGCCGCGGGCGGCGTAGTCGTGCTGCGCGACGAGATCGCGGAGGAACGCATAGCCTTGTTCGGGACCGTAGCCTTTGAAGGTTTCGCGTTTCGACATTTCGTCGGTCGCGGCGTGGAGTGCCTCGATGCACACGGGCGGGAGCGGCTCGGTGACATCGCCGATGCCGAGGCGGATAATGGGCTTCGACGGATTCGCAGCGACGTAGGCGTTCACGCGTTTCGCGATGTCGCTGAAGAGGTAGGAGGCCTTGAGCTTGGTGTAGTTCTCGTTGATGCGAATCATGGTGATAAAGGGGGTGGGCGACGGGGACGAAAGTGGCGGCGGCCGGGCGAAAAACTTGAACAAACGCGGCGGCTCCGGTTTGTTCAAGCTCGCGTTTACTTCGAACGCACTGCGCCCCATGCAAAAAATCCAGTCTGTGTCCGAGATGCGATCGCTGGCCGCGCGCTTTCAAGCCGAAGGCAAGACCATCGCCCTCGTGCCGACGTCGGGGGCGCTGCATGCCGGGCATGCGGCGATCATCACGGCCGCGAAGGGCAAGGCCAGCGTGGTGGTGGTCTCGGTCTTCGCGAATCCGCTGGCGTTCGGCCCGAGCGAAAAGTTCGACATTTACCCGCGCAGTCCGGAGGACGACGCGAAGTTGTGCGAGGAGCTGGAGGTCGACGTCGTGTTCATGCCGGCCGGCGAGGAGATGCTGCCGCGCGGCTACTCGACGCAGGTGATCGAGGATGCGGTGAGCAAACCGCTCTGCGGCGTGTCGCGGCCGATGCATTTCCGCGGCGTGACGACGCTGATGGCGAAGTTGCTCAACATCGTGCATCCGGCCGTCGTCGTGCTGGGCCAGAAGGACGCGCAACTCGCCGCCGTCGTGCGGAAGATGATCGTGGATTTGCTTTTTGGCGTCGACGTCCAACTCGTGCCGACCGTGCGGGAGACCGACGGCCTCGCGGTCGGCGTGCGCAACCGCGACCTGACTTCGAACCAGCGGCAGGACGCGCTTGCGATTTATGCCGCGTTGTGCCGCGCGCAGGAGATGGTGGCGCAAGGCGTGCGCAGCACGGACCGCGTCGTCGCCGAGGCGACGCATCTGCTCGGCGAGCGCCGGCGCGTGCGCGTGATCTACGTTTCGATGGTCGATCCGGCGACGATGGAGCCGGTGCGCGAGATCGTGCCCGGCCACACGCTGCTCGTGATCGCGGTGTGGGTCGACGAAGTGCGGTTGATCGACAATGTGCTGCTCTGACGCCGCTCGCACCGTCGCACGGACTGTCTGAAAACCGAGCGGGAGAATTTGGTCGAAATCTACCAAAATCTACCATTGGCTCGCCCGCTTACCTCCCATGGCCGCCTCGCTCGACCCCCTCCACCGCCTCCTCGAACTCTCGCACCAACTCGGCCGCGAAGAGCGCCGGCTCGCGATTCTCGGTGAGGGCAACACGTCAGTCCGCGTTTCGGAAACGACCTTCCTCGTCAAAGCCAGCGGCTCAAATCTTGCGACGCTCAATGAAACCGGCGTGACCGAGTGCAGCTTCGCCGCGCTGCTGCCGTTGCTCGACAAAAAGACGCTGACCGATGAAGCGATCGATGCGGCGCTCTTCGCCTCGCGCCTAAACCCCGACGCCAAAAAGCCCTCCGTCGAAGCGATCTTTCACGCGTATTTGCTCACGCTGCCCGGCGTGAAATTCGTGGGTCACACGCATCCGATCGCGGTGAATCAGCTGCTGTGTTCGAAGCACGCGCGGACGTTCGCGAAGCGCCGGCTATTCCCTGACGAAATTGTGTGTTGCGGGGTCGAGAGCGTGTTCGTGCCCTACGCCGACCCGGGATTGAAACTCGCGCAGGCGATTCGCGCTGCTGTGGTCACTTACATTAAGCGACTCTCGCGTGCGCCGCGCGTGATTTTGCTGGAGAACCACGGCTTGATTGCGCTCGGTGCGACGCCCGAGTCCGTCCTCGTCGCGACGTTCATGGGTGCGAAGGCCGCGGAAATTTTTGTGGGGGCGGCCGCCGCGGGTGGCCAACCTCGCTTCCTCACTCCCGCGCAAGTCGTCCGGATCGCCGGCCGCCCCGACGAACACTACCGCCAAAAAGCCCTGGGGCTCTGAAAGATTCCCGCGAATCACGCCAATCACCGCGAATAGACAAACCCTCTGCTCCGGAAATTCGCGTTCATTCGCGTGATTCGCGGGCCATAAAAATTCTCCAATGAACTCCTACAAATACGTTAACTTCGGCTGGGACGACGCGAAAGCCGCGTCACTTGATCCCGTCGGCCGTCTCATCTATCGCTCGAACCTTCTCGGTGGCGATCAGCGCATCACCAACACCGGTGGCGGCAACACGTCCGCCAAAATCACGGAGAAGGATCCGCTTTCCGGTGCGCCGACCACGGTCCTCTGGGTGAAAGGCTCCGGCGGCGATCTGCGCACGAGCACGCGCGAGAATTTTTCGTCGCTCTACCAAGACAAGCTGATCGGACTGCAATCGCTCTACGGGGCGCGCAAGGACAAGGGCCTCAAGTCGCAGGCCGAGGACGACATGGTCGGCATGTTCACGCACGCGACGTTCAACCTGAATCCGCGCGCTTCCTCGATCGACACCACGCTCCACTCGTTCCTCCCCGGCGCGCACGTCGACCACATGCACCCCAACGCGATCATCGCGATCGCGGCGTCGCAGCATTGCGAGAAGCTCACGCAGGAAATTTTCGGTGGCCAGATGGCCTACGTGCCGTGGATGCGCCCCGGGTTCGAGCTCGGCCTCGCGATGCAGGAAATCGCGAAGAAAAATCCGAAGATTCAGGCCATCATGATGGGCCAGCACGGCTTCATCTCATGGGACAACGATGAGAAGGCCTGCTATGCGTGGACGCTCGACTGCATCGAGAAGGCCTCCGCTTACATCGAGGCGAGCTACGCCGCGAAAGGTGGCGACGCGACGGTGTTTGGCGGCGCAAAATATTCGACGCTCACGCCTGAACAGCGTCGCACGACGCTGGCCGCGATTTTGCCGTGGCTGCGCGGCCAAGTTTCCAAGGAGAAGCGCTTCATTGGCACCGTGCAGGACGACGAGAAGATCCTGCGCTTCGTCAACTCGAAGGATGCCGCCCGTCTCGCCGAACTCGGCACGAGCTGCCCCGACCATTTCCTTCGCACGAAGATCAAGCCGCTCTACGTCGATTGGAATCCGCAGTCCGAAGATGCCGCGACGTTGAAGAAGAAACTCGCCGCCGGCATCGAAGCTTATCGCAAGGACTACGCCGCTTACTACGCGAAGTGCAAACACGCCAACTCGCCCGCGATGCGCGATCCGAATCCGACCGTCGTGCTGATCCCCGGCGTGGGCATGGTTGCGTGGGGTAAGGACAAGTCCGAGTCGCGCGTCACCGCCGAATTCTACAACTGCGCCGTCGAAGTCATGCGCGGCGCCGAGGCGATCGACCGCTATATCGCGTTGCCGCAGCAGGAGGCGTTCGACATCGAGTATTGGCTGCTCGAGGAAGCGAAGCTCAAGCGCATGCCCGCCGAGAAGGAGCTTGCGCGTCAAATTATCATCGTGATCGGCGCCGGCTCCGGCATCGGCAAGGAAACCGCGCACCGCCTCGTGAAGGAAGGCGCGCACATCGTGTGCGTCGATCTCAACGCTGACGCCGCCCACGCGACCGCGAAGGAAATCACGAGCAAGTATGGTGTCGGCATCGGCGTCGCCGGCACGGGTCTCTCGAATTGCGGCCCGGCCATCGGCCTCGCGGCCAATATCACCGATCGCGCCTCGATCCGCAAAATGCTCGACGACGTCGCGATCGCTTATGGTGGTTTCGATTCGATCTGCGTGACCGCCGGCATCTTCGTGCCGAGCGACACGACCGGCCACATCCCTGACGACAAGTGGGCCCTGACGTTCGCGATCAACGTCACCGGCAGCTATCTCGTCGGGGACGAAGCCTACAAGACGTGGAAGGAGCAGGGCCTCAAGGGTCAGCTTGTCCTCACGACCTCGGCCAATGCCGCCGTCGCGAAGAAAGGCTCCGTCGCCTACGATGTCTCGAAGGCTGCCGGCAACCACCTCGTGCGCGAACTCGCGATCGAGCTCTCGCCACTCGTGCGCGTGAACGGCGTCGCGCCCGCGACGGTCGTGCAGGGCTCGGCGATGTTTCCGCGCGACCGCGTGATCGGGTCGCTCGCGAAATACAACATTCCTTACAAGGACGACGAGGCGACCGAGTCACTCATGACCAAGCTCGCGCAGTTCTACGCCGATCGCACGCTGACGAAGGCGCCGATCACTCCGGCCGACCAAGCGGAAGCTTACTTCCTCCTGGTTTCGCAGCGCCTCAGCAAGACGACCGGCCAGGTCATCACTGTTGACGGCGGCTTGCACGAAGCGTTCCTGCGCTGAATTTGAAACCACTAATCTTCAACCATGAGATCCATGTCAGCTCCGACCTCTGAGAGGGCGTCGGAAAAGGGTCATTGGACGAGTCTGCGGAGCATGAGGCGGGTCATGGCGAG
>JBBRLB010000189.1:0-8875 GCA_038231575.1 Opitutales bacterium
CGCGACCAAAGAACGCCGTCAGTGGTGGCACGTTCTCCTGCGACAATTGGCCGACGACGACGACTGCGATGCAGTTGCCGCACTCTCGGCCAGGGCAGGTTCTCATCAACTCCTCTGGCCTTCAATTGCATGATCCCGGCTGAGGCGTCCTTCTGTCGCCTTTGTTGCGCTCATGTCGGATACTTTGATGCAGAGCCCATAGATATTGCCCGAACGGATCATCATTTTTTTCAAAGCAAGAGGCCAAGTCGGGAGAGAATTTAGCACAAAAGTCGTCATTCGGTCTAAAAGCGCGCGGGAGAACCCTTCATTACTTGGCTTCGGTCAGAGAAACACAATTTCCTCGAATTGTTTCGAAAAAATTGCGCAGAAGAAACAATATTTGCGGGGCTCGCAGCTCACGAAAATCGGGCCAAATTTGCTGATTTATGCGTAATTTTGGCAGATTTCATGCAATATTTCGCCAGTTCTATGATTTTTGACCATTATTGGAAAACAAGCGTTGCTTGAACGCCCAGTTTTCTTTTGAACGACCAACCTCAAAGTCGAACTAACCGTTCCAACACCAGCCACCATCAACCAAGGCCGTTTCTTTGGACTTAAAACAAATCAAGCAAATCATCGACCTCATGAAGCGCTCGGAACTGACCGAGTTCGCCGTCGAGGAAGAGGGCTTTAAGCTCAAAATCCGGCGAGGGACCAACGGGCTTCCGATTGTTTCGACGGCCCGGGGGTCAAATTCCCCGTTCCCGACGCTTGATACTAATCCTCCGATGCAGGTCGTAAACGCGCCGCTGGCACCCGCCTCCGCTGGCGTGGCTCCGGCGGCTCCGCAGGAGGAGGCCGGGGTGTCCTACATAAAATCTCCCATGGTCGGCACCTTTTACCGCGCCGCTTCCCCCGAGAGCAAACCGTTCGCCGACACGGGAACCAAAGTCGTCGAAAACAGCGTGGTCTGCATCATCGAGGCCATGAAAATCATGAACGAGATTCAGGCCGAGGCCAAGGGCACAGTCCTCGAAGTTCTTGTGGAAAACGGCCAGCCGGTGGAATACGGCCAACGCCTCTTCAAAATCAAGCAGGGCTAAGCCGAACCAAGAAGCCACCCGCCCCGCCGCCCGCTGGATCGCCTCGCGATCGGCACCGCCGGCAAGGTTGGGTGGTTTCACGTTTATCGCCATGATCCAAAAAATCCTCATCGCCAACCGCGGTGAAATCGCCCTTCGCATCGTGCGTGCTTGCCGTGAGCTCGGCATCAAGACGCTCGCCGTTTACTCCGAAGCCGATGTCCAATCGCTTCACGTTCAACTCGCAGATGAAGCCATCTGCATCGGCGGTCCAAAGAGCGCGGACAGCTATCTCCGCGCCGATCGCATCATGTCGGCCGCAGAGATCGCCGACGTTGACGCCATCCATCCGGGCTATGGTTTTCTTTCGGAAAACGCAAAATTCGCTGAGCAGTGCGAGTCCTGTAACATCAAGTTTATCGGGCCAAAATCGAAATCCATCAAGATGATGGGCGACAAGTCCGTCGCCAAAGAAACCGTCAAGAAAGCTGGCGTCCCGATCGTTCCTGGTTCGGACGGTCCGGTTGAGACCGAGTCCGACGCCGTCAAGAACGCCCGCAAAATCGGATATCCCGTCATCATCAAGGCCGTGGCGGGCGGTGGCGGTCGCGGTATGCGCATCGCGCACAACGACGTTTCCTTTGCGAAGGAATACCATGTCGCCCGCGGCGAAGCGGAAAAAGCCTTCGGTAACGGGGCGGTTTACATCGAAAAATACATCGAGAAACCGCGCCACATTGAGTTCCAAATCCTCGGCGACTCTCACGGGAAAATCATTCACCTCGGCGAACGCGACTGTTCCGTTCAGCGCCGCCATCAAAAACTCATCGAGGAGTCGCCGTCGCCGTTCCTGACCTCAGATCTGCGGAAGAAGATGGGCAAGGCCGCCATTCGCGCCGCCGAAGCCGCCGAATACGAGAACGCTGGCACCATCGAGTTCCTCGTCGATGCGAAGGGTAACTACTATTTCATCGAGATGAACACCCGCATTCAGGTCGAGCATCCCGTGACTGAGGAGTGCACGGGCATCGATCTGATCAAGCAGCAGATCCTCATCGCGAACGGTGAGAAACTCGCGTTCGACCAGAGCGACATCAAATTCGAGAAACACGCCATCGAGTGCCGCATCAACGCCGAGGATCCTGCGCGAAATTTCGCCCCCTCTCCCGGCACGATCGGGCTCTACTATGCACCGGGCGGTCTTGGCGTGCGCGTCGACTCGCACGCTTACTCGGGCTATACCATCCCACCTTACTACGACTCGATGATCGGCAAGCTGATTTGCTTTGGCCCCACGCGTAAAGTTGCCCTCGAGCGCGCCTACCGCGCCCTCAGCGAATATCTTATCCGAGGCATCAAGACCACCATCCCGCTCCACAAGGCCATCATGGCCGACCCCGTGTTCATCGAGGGCAAGGCGACGACCGCTTACATGGAAGACTTCCTCGGCCGCACCGCGACCGATCTCTTCTCGTAACGCGGCGCAACTCCCTTCCTGCTTTCGCCCGGGCCCCTCCGCCCGGGCTTTTTCTTGGCCGCTCAATCTCTCACCATGCCCTCTCCCGCCTCCACCCCCTCTCCATCCCCCGATCGCCCGTGTCCTTGCGGCAGCGGCCTGTCGTTCGCCTCGTGTTGCCAGCCCATCCTGCAACGCACTCGGCCCGCCGCGACTGCCGAGCAGTTGATGCGTTCCCGTTTCACCGCGCACGCGTTGAACGACGCCGAGCACCTCCACCGCACCTACCTGTCGACTGCGCACCGGCCCTACGTCGCGGAATCCGAAGACGCCCCGCCGTTGAATTGGACCCGCCTCGTCATCCACGCGCACGAGCCCGGCCCGAAACCCGACACCGCCTTCGTCGATTTTACCGCCTACCACCGCGACGACGCCGGTGAACACGCGCTGCACGAAAAATCGGAGTTCCTTCGCATCGCGGGTGAGTGGTTCTATTCGCGCACCGTGCGCCAAGGTCCGGCTCCGCTCAAATCCGCCCCGAAAGTCGGCCGCAACGATCCTTGTCCCTGCGGCAGCGGGAAGAAATTCAAGCACTGCTGCGGCAAGTAGGCTCGCTGCGAATTTTGCTTTCGCAGCGTCGCCGGACTGTCCGCGCTCGCACGGCGCAGCGTTTTTCGCGGTGAATCGTCGTTCCGGAGTCGGTTCACCCCAGTCCCCTTCCTCGCCCCAATGAAAATTCTTCTTTTCGCGTCCGCGTCTCTTTTCGCGTGCCTCGCCCTCGTCGGCTCCGCTTCCGCCCAAGTCGGCCGACGCTTCCCTTCCGAGAAAAAAATCGTCCCCGATCCCGTCACGGGCTTGCCGCTCACGTTCCTCACGAGCACACCCGCGGGCGACTCCAAGATTTACCAGACCCATCCACAGTGGACCTCTGACGGGCACTGGCTCGTCTTTCGCTCGAATCGCGTCCCGGGCCAGGCCTTCGCGGTCAACGAGGACACCGGCGCCATCGTCCAACTCACCGAGAGCGGCTACATCGGGATGCTCTGCCTCGCGCGCAATTCGATGAAACTCTATTTCATGCGCGGCTCAGGCCGGGCGCCAGCGGCATCACCCGCACCCACGACCGTCCTCACCGCGCCGCCTCCCTCCGCCCGCACCTCAGCCGCCTCCGATCCCGTCGCCAGCGCCACTGCCGGCGCCACGCCTCCCCCCGCCGCACGCGGCGCCAACCGCCCCCGCGGCCCGTTTCAAATCATCGAGCTCGATCTCGAAAAGCTTTTCACGGACAGCGCTGCCGGCACGCTGCAACCCGGCGCGACCGCCTACGAACGCGTCTGCGGCACCACGCCGCCCGGCATGAGTGCCGACGGCAACATGGGCTTGGACGCCAACGAAGACTTCGCCTACTTCCGCATCAACGGCGACGATCTGGCCGCGAAACTTCCGCCCGGCACCAAAATCGCCGAGCGCTTCGGGCCGCGCGGCATGGGCGCCGGTCCCACGGGACTTGCCAGCATGAATCTCAAGACCGGCGAGATCAAATTCGTCGTCGCAGTGCCGTTTCAAATCGGGCACGTGCAGACGAACCCTTGGGTGCCCGGTGAAATTATTTTCTGCTGGGAAACCGGCGGCAAGGCCCCGCAACGCACGTGGACCGTCATGGCCGACGGCACCGGCCTGCGCCCGCTCTATCCCGAAGCCGACTACGAATGGATCACGCACGAGGCCGTCATCACCAAGGACGAGGTCGCCTTCGCGATCATGGGCCACCGTTCGAGCGCCCGGGCCACCCCCGACAGCGACTGGGGAATCTCGGCCACTCGCGCGCATCCCACCGGCCTCGCGATCGTGAATCTCCGCACGCGCGAAGTGCGCATCGCGGGCCAGACGCCAGCCGGCAGCGGCCTCTGGCATGTCAACGGCTCTGCCGACGGACGCTGGGCCGTCGGCGACGATTTTTCGCGTAGCGTCTACCTCATCGATCGCCACACGAGCGAAATGATCATGCTCACCACCGGCCACAAGCCGACCGCCGCCGATCATCCGCACCCGACGTTCAACGCCGACGGCACCAAGATTGAAATCGAATCAGCGATGCTCTCCGAGGACAACCACTCGATGAACATCTGCATCGTCCCCGTGCCGAAGACGTGGCTCGCGCGCATTTACTCCGAGAAACTTTCGCCGTAGTTAGCCCCCGCTTCGCGACCCTCGCGCCGCTCATCGCTCAGAGCTCCGGCCCACGCTCCGCCGTTCACGCCACGAGTTTTTTACCGCGCAGCACCACGCCGGTGTAATAGGCGACGTAGTAGCCCGCCGTCAGCCCGAACATCACGAGCGTGATCTTGCTTTGAAAAATGCCGGGCATCGCCGGCAGGTCCATCCGTGGCAAGCTGAGCAACACCACCATCCGATACACCAGCCGGCCCACGAGCAGCGACGTCAGGCCGAGGCCGATCCAAAGATTGGGCGTATAAAATTTCCCCGCGGACGTCACCTCGAACTGCGTCAGCCGCAAGCCCCACCACGCCAGCGGCGCGCCGAGCAAGAGCCCGCCAAGCAGCGCCGCGAGCGAGGGTGGATTCGCGAGCAGCGCCAGCGCGATCAGCCCGCTAATAACCCCAAAGAAAATCGCGCGCGCCACCAAGCGGCGCGGTTGCCAGGGTTGCCGGCCGATGCTGCGCCGCAAGCGCGCGTAAACCCGCCACGCGATGAACGGCACGATGAGCGCGGGGGCGAGCTGGGCGGAGGTCATACGGGAGACTTAGACGAGAACCGGGACGAAAGGTTCGGAGTCAATCGTGGTCAGCAGCCGGTGTGCCTCGTCCCCCGCCCGCCGAAAAAAATCAGGGGGCCTTGAGGGTCGGCGCCGATTGTGGCAGGATCGCCTGCTTGACCGCCGCCAGGAAACTCTCGCGGTTGAACGGTTTCATCACCGCCGCGTGCGCCCCGAGCCCTTGCGCCATCCGCAGGCAATCGGTGCCCTCGAGCACGCGCCCGCCCCCGGATATCGCCAGCACCCGGGCATTGGGCCGGGTCTTCTTGATTTCCGTGATGAGCTGCACGCCGTCGCGCTCAGGCATGAGCATATCGGTGACGATCAGATCGAACGCCTTCGCCTGCGAGACCGAGGCCGCCTCGACGCCGTTGGCCGCACACGTCACATGATGGCCCTCACGCTCCAGCCAGCGGGTCACCAACTGGCGGATCTGCACCTCATCGTCGGCGACTAAAATGGAAAGCGGCGTCATGGGCGTGCCGGCAGCGGAGAGAATTGCGCCCCGTGTTTCAAGCTCGCTCGCGCAAATGCAGCTAGTTCGCCGTTCGCGCGCGAGTTGCGCGCAAAAAAAGGTCCGCGTTGCCGCGGACCTTGGCGCTGAGGAAAACTCTCGCGGATTACTTCATGAGATCGTTGCCAGTGGTATTGGCGACGACGGTGCGATACTTCGCGGCGTCAACCAGCCACGCCGCCATCGACGCATCGCTCGCGAGGAGATCGAGCAGCGCGGCGAGGCGTTCGTTCGACGGCAACGCAATCGTGACGCGGTGCGTGAAGTTGGTGCGGCCCGCGAGCACGCGGTAAGCGTTGATCTTGGCGTCTTGAAAGCCGGCTTTGTCGAACACCGCGCGGAGGCCGTCGAGCGACTTGAGATAGCCCGCCTCATCCGTGACGACCACGGTCGTGCTGTAAACATACGCGCCCTTGTGCGTGCCGTCGAAACGCAGGCCTTGGTAAAGCACGCGCGTGCCGAGTTTGCGGATGTGGCGGTTGTGATCGATGATGTCACGGAGCTTCGGATCGCCGGCGAGCGCGGCGGTGTTCTTCGCCATCGCCGACACCGATTCGGCCGAGATCACGCTGCGGACCGCGCCGCCTTTGGCGCCATCGAACTGGCTCACGTAAACGTGATAGTAGGTGTCGATGCCGAGCTTCGCTTTGATAATGTCGTTCGCCTGGGACAACCAGGCGGCGTAGCCGGTCGCATCGTCGGTTTCGACTTCAGTGATGGCGATGACACGGGCGACCGGTTTCGAATCAGCGGCGTGCGCGAGGCAGGCCACGAGAAGCGTCATTAACGACGCGAGCACCTTGATGGTGGGTTTCATGGGGACGGGGTGGTTGAAGTTCCGCCCGCCGCGCTCACTTCGTCGCGAGTTTTTCGCCGAAGCCCAGCGGTGATGCGGACGCGACTGGAGGCCGCGCACGCCCCTGATATTTTTTGTGGAAACCGAAGGCAATCCTTGACGTGGCAAACTAGTAACATCTTCGCCATGCTGCCCCCGACGCTTCAGACAAAAAAGGCCCGCGTTGCCGCGGGCCTCGTAAGCGAAGCAAAAGAAAATCGCCGGGGACTTACGGCGTGAGAAACGCCTCGACGATCGCGACGCCCGTCGTGCCGTTCTTGCCTTTCACGAAGGTCGTGTATGCGCCGGGCGGCAGCGTGATCAGAATCGCGGACTCGGCGTCCATCAACGGGGCGAGGCCCGTCGCTTGGATCTGCGCTTGCGTCGCACCACCGGTGGCCGGGGTCTTCCAATCGTCGTTCGACGACAGCAGCGTTGAGCCGGAATAAATCTCCAGCGTCGTGTCAGCGAGCGCGCCGCTCACACCATATTGCGCGAGGGACGGGCCTTGCGCACGGATGAGCACTTGCACGGACTGTGTGCCGCGGATCACAAACCCACCGATGAGCGCATTGCTGCCGGTGCCGGCGACGCCACGCGCCGCAATGTTGAAGAGCGGCGAGTTCGCGGCCTTCGGGTTGTGCTGCGAATTGCGGCCGTTGTGCGGCGTCGCGGCGTAGGGAAACGCCTTGTTATAGATCGCGTCGTTGGAATTGACGTTGTCGATGCCGTCGGCCGAGCGGATCACGAGCGGGAGCGTGCGCAGATCGCTGATGACGGCGGTCACGCCGATGTCGATCACGTCGTCACCGAAGCGGCGGCCGTTCGGCCAGCCGCCGGGGACATAGTTCTTCGTGGCGTCAGCGCCAATCGCACTACCGGGCAGGCGGAAGCCGTGGCCCGCCACCGGGCTCTCGAGCACATCGCCACCGAAAATGCCGAGCCGCGAAAAGCCCGCGTCGTCCGCGAGCGTGGGATTCGACGCGCCGCCACCCGCCTTGCGGGCGGCAACCGTCGAAAGATCGACCTTGAGCAAATCGGGGATGAAGATCGCCGAAAGGTCGGCGCGATTCGTAGTCGGGGCGACGTTGGCCTTCAGCACGAGGGCGTTGATCAGCGCACCGAGTTCAGGGCTGTCGGAATATTTCTTGAAGAGCGCCGCATCGCTCGTGGGCTTGGTGCGATTGTAGAGATCCTTGTCCTTAATCGCGATGAAGGCTTCGCAGAAGAGCGGGTTGCCTTGGCGACCGACTTGCACCCAGTTGCCCGTCGCCGCCGTGCCGGCGGAACCGGAGCCGTCGGTCAGCACCGTCGACGCGCGACGGCTCGTCGTGGCGTAAACGCCGACGTTCTGCTGGTCGCCGCCGAGATCGCTGACGGGAATTTCGAGGACGAGCATGTGGAGGTTGAAGCCGCCCTGGCTGTCGAACGAGTTGCCCGCGCCGCTCTTGAGCGCGAGAAGATCAAAGATGGCGTTGATGTCTCCGTAAAAACCGTCCTCACGCTGGCCGGCAAACGCGCGGTAGCCGCCCGAGAGCGAGGCAATCGCTCCGAGCGTGTAATCGTCGAGCTGATTTTCCGCGGAAACGCCGTCTTTCGCCGCGTTGTTGCCGTCGTTGCCCTTGTTGTATTTCGGCGTCGCGACGCCCTGATTGTTCGGCGGCACGGTGCCGGTGCCGAGCACGGTGCTCGTGCCACCGACGACTTTCGTGACCGTGTAGGTCTGGGTGAGATTCTGGCTCGCATCGCCATTCGCGGCGACGACGCCGACATAAGACTGCAGGATCGAGTCCTGCGTCTTGTAGGCGGTGGAAAATTGAAATTGATAAGCGATCGAGTCTGCGCCCGTCGCGAGGTCCGCGCCCTTCGAGACGAAGACCTGGTAGAGCACATTGTCGTCAAAATTGTATTTGTTCGGGCCGATGCCGGGCTCCTCATGCGGATAAACGCCGAGCGCGACTTCGAGGTATTTCACGCCGTTGCGTGAACTGACGAACGCGTAAACGTCCGTGGTGTTGGCTGCGGGATCGCGGGTGATGAGCGGAGCGTCCATGTGGCTGGAAGCGCGCGCCGGCGTGGGACCGAACGCGGACACTAATGCGAGGGCGACGAGCGCGCCGGCGGACTTGATACTAATCGTGGATTTCATGGGTGGGTGGGTTGTTATCTGGCGAGAAATTCAGCGCGCTTGCGCGAGGGCGGGGGGCGGGAAATGGGCTTCGAGGGC
>JBBRLB010000190.1:0-8791 GCA_038231575.1 Opitutales bacterium
CTCATTCTGCAGCCGCTTGAGCCGATCGGCGGTGTCGTCCGTCTTCTTCTTCGCGTCGTTCAACTCCAGATCGGAACTCCGGAAGCCCTGCGCGATCGCGAGTTCTTCGTCCTGGGAGGCTTTACGCTTGGCCTCCTCGGAACGCTTCTTCGCGAGCTCCTGCTGGTAGGCGCGTTCCTGCGAAAGCCGATCCTGTTCTTTGCGGTCTTTCGCTTCCTGCACCATGCCGATGATGCCGCCGGTGATGGCACCGAGTGCCGCGCCGCCGAGGATGCCGGTCGTCGAGCCGAGGCTGCTATTGTTGCCGGCGACGGCGCCGGCGACGCCGCCGACGACAGCACCCGTGCCCGCGCCGCTGGCGGTCTTGGATGGAGCGACGCCGGAACAACCGCTGCCCACGAGCACCGCCAAAGCGGTCACGAGGCAGGCGATTTTTTTAGTGAGCAGGACGGAACGAGTGGGGGGAAGCGTTGACTCCATAATTTTGACGACAAACGAGAAAATCAAAAGTGCCGTTGCGTTGAATTAGACTCGCACTATGCTAGCGGTGTTCGCTTTTTTATCAAACAAGGATGCGATTCTAGCCCATCAGCGCCCCGTGACCTCCACCCAGCTCGAGGAGCGGAGATCGGCGTTCTAAAATTTTTCAGCGAGGCATGCTTGTGGCTACATCCGTTCTAAACAACCCGCCCAACTTCTTAGACCTATGATTTCACGAAACAAGGGGATTCTTTCACTCGAATTCTTGGTGCCCAATGTCGGATTGATCTTCGCGATTGTGAGTGTGGGCGTGTTCTACGCCAAGGTGGTCACGCCGCAGGCCGAAAACTGGATTATCGAGCGCGACGTGCGGGCGGCGCACGCCGAGGGCGCCCCGAAAGAAATCACGGACCGTCCCTATTATGTGGTGATCAAGGATCGCGAACCCAAGTGGGAAGTCACCTTCTGCCTCTGGGGCATGATCGTGCTGAGCTATAAATTCATTCAACTCAGCAAGGAGCGCCGCCTGCTCAAGAACGATTTCGTCAAGGTGCAGCCGGGTGAGCGCATCATCCCCGAGGACGCGCTCGACCGTTACAAGGAATTGAAGGCCGCCGTCGATCGACAACCGCAGTGGCGGGATCGCCTCCTCCCGGAATGCCTGCTCGCCGCGTTACACCGGTTTCACGCGACGAATTCTGTCCAGGAAGCCGCCAACGCGATCAAGGAGCGCGCCGAACTCACCGGCGACCAGCTCGACTCCTCGCTCTCGCTCGTGCGCTACATCGCATGGGCCATCCCCGCGATCGGCTTCATCGGCACGGTCCGCGGCATCGGTGACTCGCTGTCGTTCGCCGAGCAGGCGATTCACGGCGACGTGTCCGCCGTCACCAAGAACCTCGGCATCGCGTTCAACTCCACCTTCGTCGGCCTCATGCTCTGTATCATCCTCATGTATGTGCTGCACATGGTGCAGTCGCAGCAGGAGGCGTTCATCATCGAGACGCAGCGCTTTTGCCGCGACAAACTGGTCGAGGTCATGAAAGTGCCCACGAAAGACGAGGCCACTGGCGCGTTCGCCTAAGCCCCCAAGGCCAACCGCATCATGCCCACCCTCGGAATCGAATTGTGCGACGCCGCTTTGCGCGCCGCCACCTGCAGCAACTCCGAAGCCCGTCTCCTCGAAGTCGCCGACCGCCACGGTTCGCACGAGTGGCCGGGCTTCGCCTATCACGAGGGTGCCAACTTCACCTTTGGCCGTGCGGCCGAGGACATGTGGTTTGTCCACCCGCGCCGCGTGGCGCACACGTTCTGGGCGAAACTCGCGCACGACTCCGCCTCCACGCTCAACGTGGCCGCACGCGCGCCATCGTTCTCGGAACTCTCGTTCTTTTTCCTGCGCGAATATTACACCCGCATTACCGCCACCGCCGGCGCGCCCACGAGCATCGTGCTCGCGGTGCCCGGCTCCTACCTCAAGGATGCGACGACCGAGGAAGAAAAAATCGGCCTGCTCCTCGGCATGGCCTCGGAGCTCAAACTCCCCCTCGCCGGCATCGTCGACATGGCCTGCGCCGCGCTCTGCGATCCGCGCGCGCCCGGTTTCAATCCCACCCTGCCCGTGGTCGTGGTCGATGTGCAGCTCGAAGGCACCGACCTCACGCTCCTTGCCGCCGACGAACGGCTCGAGCGGAAACATTTTCTCCACCTCCCGAACTCGGGCTACGCGCAGCTCCTCAAGCATCTGACCGCGATGATGGGCAACCGCTTCCTGCGCCACACCGCGTTCGACATCCTCGAGGACGGGCGCGTCGAGCAGACGTTTTTCCGGCAGACGAAAGATTTCCTTGAAAGCGGCCACGACGAGCACCGTTACCAGCTCAATACCGCCACGCGCAATTACGAGATGAACGCGAAACACGATCAGCTTGTGAACGACACGCAGGCTTTCGTCGCGACGCTGGTGCAGGGCCTTCACTCTTTCATCGATCACACCGCGCATGCTCCCGGGCTGTGCACCGTCGCGCTGAGTGCACGCACCGCGCTGCTGCCCGGGCTTGAGGCAAAACTTCGCGCAGCGGGGTTCATGCGCCAGTTGCGTCTGCCGGTCGGAGCCGCCGCCGCCGGCGCCGCGCGCATCGGCGAGCAGCGCCTCAAGGCGCAGGCCGACTTGGCCGACGTGCCGGTCGAACATTCCGTCCCGCTCTCCGATACGCGCCGGATGACGACGACGGTCTGGGAAGCCCGGCTGCAAAAATCCCGCCGCACCGAACCGCGCCTCGCCCCGACGCACGCGATTCTCGATGGCATTGGCCATTCGCTGGCCGGCAACGGTCGTTTCACGATCGGCCCCGCCACCGATGGCGCCAACGTCGCGCTGCCCGATGCGTTCAACGCCAGCGACGACTGCCTCGTGCCGCTCGTCCGCGAAAACGGCCGCCTCTGGTTCGTCGATCCCGTGCCGCCCAACGCGACCCCGGGGAGCGGTCTCGCGCCGCGTGTGGCCGTCGACGCCGGCGATCGACTCACGATTCGCTGTGGCGCCGCCTCCGCCGAGGTGATCTTCGCTTATTGCGCCGCCAACGGCGTGCACGCGTAGCCGCCCCTCCGCGCTGCCGCATTCGCCATGGGTCTTGCCAACAAACGCCGCGAAGCCGAGGTCTTCAGCCTCGCCTTCCTCGACTGCATTTGCTGCGGCTTCGGGGCCGTGCTGCTGGTGTTCATCCTATCGATCTCGCAGAAGCAAAATATCGACAAGGCCGACGTGGATGAACTCCGCGACCGCGTCAAAGCCATGGCCGCGCAGGTCACCCTCAGCGAGCAGGACCTCGATCGCCTCGCCCGGGTGCTCGCCGCGGCGCAACTTGAGTTGCAGGACATCAACGCGAAAAACAACCAGGACGAACTCAAGATCACGGACCGCCGCCGGGAATTGCTCCTGATGCTCCAGCAGACGGGCGCAATGAAAGACGCGCTCAACACGCTCCTCGGCGAAAAGAAAAACCTCCCCACCGAGGACCACGCGCCGATCCCGATTCCCAATGTCGACCGCCGCCAGTATCTCACCGGTGTGCGGCTGACGGGCAATTTCGTCGTGTTTGTCGTCCGCATGTCCGGCTCGATGCTCGACGACACCATCGACCTCGCCGCCTCGCGGCTCGACGACACCGACGAGAAAAAACGCGAGGCCCCCAAATGGCAGCGGGTGATTCATTCGCTGGAGTGGATGATCGCGTCGCTCGGCCCCGAGACCCATTTTCAAATTCTCTTCTTCAACGAAGACGTCCTCCCCGTGCTCCCCGATCGCGCCGACGAATGGTTCAGCACGAAGGACAAGAAGACCGTCGCCGACATCGTGAAACGCCTGCACCAAGTCACGCCCAAGGGCGGCGCGAACCTCGAACGCGCGTTCGCCGCCGTGCGTTACCTGCCGCGGCTGCCCGACAGCATCGTGCTCTTCACCGACGGCCTGCCCACAAAGAGCGAGACCCTCCCCTACGACGGCGAAGTGGGCGAAGAACAGCGCATTCGTTTCTTCGAACTCGCCGTGAAACAACTCCCCCCGCGCATTCCGGTGAGCACGATCATGTTCCCCATGAACGGCGATCCCGCCGGCCCCGCCGAATACTGGATGCTCGCCAACGCGAGCCGCGGGGCGTTCGTCAGCCCGTCGAAAAGCTGGCCCGACATATGATTCGCCGCCGCCAAACCAGCGTCTTCAGCCTCGCATTTCTCGACTGCATTTGTTGCGGCTTCGGGGCGATCATCCTGATTTTCGTCCTCAGCATCGACAGCAAGGAAAAGGAGAAACTCGAGATGCTGGCCGACCTGCGCAAGGTCATGGCCGCGCAGCTCGCGCAAATGGCGAAGCTCAGCACCAGCAAGGAAGACCTGACGCGCAGCAACGCCCGCGTCTCCACGCTCGTCACCGACGCGCGGATCAAGAATGACACCACTCACGCGCTCCTCGACGAACTCGAGGCGCAGCTGCAGAACGAAAAAAAGGGCCAGGAGGCGCTCCTCGTCGACATCGACGAATTGAAAAAGGAAATCGCGGCACGCCAGAAGAAGCAGGAAATCGCCGTCCTGCCCGAGGAGAAGCCCGCGCCCGTCGGGCTGACCATCAGCAGCAACTACATCGTGTTCGTCATCGATACCTCCGGGTCGATGCGCGATCCGAACACCGACGGCCTCTGGGGCATCGCCATCCGGAAAATCGGCGAAGTGCTCGACGTGTATCCGCAGGTGGACGGCGTGCAAGTTCTTGATGCCGACGGCCGTTTCGTGCTCGCGGGTGGCCGTAACAGCGCCATGGGTTGGCTCCCCGACTCGAAAGAGACGCGCGATAACATCACGCGCACGCTCCGCCGCTACAACGCGGAGACGATCTCCAATCCCGTCCCCGGAATCTTCCGCGCCATCACCACGCTTTACGATGCCAACAATGCCAACATGAAGATGGGCATCTACGTCTTCGGCGATGAATTCAGCACCAATGAGTCGGCCGACGCGGTCATGCGGCGGCTCGATCAGCTGAATCCCGCGGACGAGAATGGAAACCGCAAAATCGTGATCAACTGCATCGGGTTTCCCACGACGATCCGCTATACGTTTTCGATGGGCAACACCGGTCTCCGCCTCGCGAACCTGATGCGCGAAGTCTGCTACTACCACGGTGGCACCTTTATCGCCCTCCAGGATCTTTGAGCGCTCGGAGCGCGGAGTGGCCCGGACCTTTCGCGACGCGCGAAAGATTTCCGAACGCCCGCCGATAGCAGAATCAGATCCCGAGGATCGCCCGCAGGAGCGAGACGACCACTTGGAGCGGATTGCCCCCGCCCCCGGACGAGCCACTGCCGCCGGAGGAACCGCCGGGCTGGCCGCCTTGGCCGCCGGACGAACCACCGCCCCCGGACTGGCCCCCACCTTGCGAACCGGACTGGCCGCCTTGGCCGCCTTGCTGTCCGCCTTGCTGGCCAGCCTGACCCTGCTGGCCGCCTTGGCCACCCTGGCCGCCGCTGCCGCCTTTCCCGCCACCACCCTTCGCCGACGCTACTTTTTGCAGGGAGCCGCCCTTGCCGGCGCCGACCACGCCGCCATCGTCGCTGCCGGAACCATCACCGTCGCCCGAACCCGAGCCGCCCTTGCCACCTTTGCCTGACTTGCTGGCGCTCTTTCCGCCCTTGCCGTCTTTGCCACCGGCACCCGACCCACCGGCTTGATCGCCGGTGCCATCGCCGTTGCCGAGTTTGTCACCGTCGCCAGTGCCGCCACCCGCGCCAGACCCGGAACCGTCCTTGCCCGCGCCATCTTTACCCGAACCTGAACCGTCCTTGCCATCCTTGCCGGCGCCAGTGCCGTTCCCGTTTTGATCGTCGCCGGAACCGGAGCCGTCCGTGCCGTCGCCTTTCTTTCCGGTGTAAGGCGTGTTGCCGCCACCTTTGCCGTAGACACCGGAGTAACTGAATTTGACGTAGTCGACCTTGCTGGTCGAGAGCGACGCGCGATTACGAATCGCGGCGTCGCGGACGGTCTCGAGATCCCACTTTTTTTTGCGCGCGGCCTCGTTGTCGGCGAGCGGGCCAAACATGTAGGTCAGGTTCTCGTGCCGATAGCGGACATACCAGCCCTCATCGCTCGGCCCGAGGCCGGTGATGTTGATGCCGGCGTATTTCGTTTTGAAATCATCGGCCGGCAACTGCCAGAGGTCGTCGATCGCCTCGACCGGATAGATCACGGTCGTGGCGCGGGCGAGCACGAGCGAAGCGAGGCTAAGCGAAAGCCAGAGCCAGGGCCGAATCGTCTTCAGGGAAAATGGGGGTCGCATGGGAAAAACTACAGCCCGGCCGGCATGGTGCGGCCCTTCTCAACTCCGCGGCCACCACCGCCCGAAGTCGGCGAGCCACCGCCGCCGCCGCCGCCCTTGCCAATCTTGCTTTCCATTTGTTGGGTGCTGCCAGCGGCCACCTGTCCAACCACGCCGGGAGCGTTCGCCCCCGATTTGATTTGCATCGAGGGATCGCCGATCGCGACTTGCTGCGGCTTGGGAACGTTGTCGCCGGCCCCGCCCGCGCCACCCGCTGGACCGGACGCGGCGTCGCCTTCCAGTCCCGCCACTTGAATGCCGTCGGCCTTGCCGTTCGGATCGCCTCCTTGGGCACCGGCGGTGCCTTGGGCGCCTTGTGGTCCTTGCGGGCCGCCCGGCTGAGCGCCACCGGCGGCGCCACCTTGCGCGCCTTGCGCCGAACCTTGGGGCTGCGATTGCCCGCCACCGGACGCGCCTTGAGGCAGACCCGCCATTTGGCCGCCGCCGCCCTGCTGAGATTGGTTTTGATTCGGTTGCTGCTGGCCACCACCGCCGCCTTTTTGATTCGGGTTTTGCTGGCCGCCGACTTTACCACTTTTCGAGTTTTCGTCGCCGGGAATCTCAAATTCCCCGAGCATGCCGTAATCCGGTTTTTTCTCCGCCGGCTGGTTTGAGCCGTCGAGCAACACCGGATCAGGCAGCGGGCCCTTGGCCCCGGGACGAGTGGCGGGCGGGCGGGTCGTCGTGCTGGACGACGCAGGACGGGTGGTGTCCGTCTGAGCGCGACCGTGCGCGATCACGAGGCAGGCAACGCAAAGGGAAAGCAGACGGAGGCGCATGGGAAAATCAGAGACCGTTGGAGGCATAGTTACAAACGACGGTGACCGTCGGGGGCGGAACGCCGTTCCGCACTTGCAGCAAAATGTGGACGTCTTGGTAGCCCTTGCGCCGGCCGATGATCGCATAGTCGCCGGGGAGCATCTTGATCGTGTTGGTTTCGAACTGGCTCGGCAGGCGGTAATTTTCGATGGAGAACCAAGTCTTGCCGTCCGACTTGAACGCCACTTCGACCGGCTTGTTCTGGGTCATCAGCATTTCGTGGAGTTGCTGCACCTTGTCGCTGTTGACCAGATAGGCGGGCTTGACGGACATCGCCTGATTGAACGCCCGGATGGCGGCTTGAAATTCCGCCTTGCCCGCGAAGACCTCGGCGTCGTGCACGTAGCGCTCATATTGCAGCAACGTGCGGATCATCGTGCCGGCGCGAATGTAGCCTTCCTTGGCATCGGCCTGTTCGGGCTCGAGCCGGAGGGTTTCGTTGTAGGCATCGCGCGCTTCCTTCCACTGGTGCTCGTTTTCGTAAGCGTAGCCTTTCGAGAGGGCTTTCTTCACCGCGTCTGTGTGCGCGTTTTCGCGGGCGGACTTCAGCATCGCCTGCACCTCGGTTTTTTGGGGGTAAACTTTCAGCGCATTCTGGGACTCAATCACCACCTTGTCCCATTCGCGGCGTTTGAACGCCGCCTGCGCGGCCGAAAACGCCGCGTCAAACTTGGTCTCTTTTTCCAACCGCGCCGCGCGCGCCTGGCCCTGCTGCGCGACGGCCGAAAGCGCATCGAGCGCAAACGCCTTCGCGTAGGAATCCGCGGCCTGCGCGTATTGCGCCTTCTTCTCAAGCTCCTCGCCTTGCAGCAACAAAGCGAAGACCCGATCAATGTTCTCGGCGCGCTTCAAGCCACGGATCGCATCTTCGTTGCCCCCGGATTTTTCGAGCACGGCGTTGAACGCCAGCTTCGCCGCATCGCGCTGGCCCTTCGCGAGCGCCTGCTGGCCCCGCAGCAAATTTTCCTGCACGTAACGCGCGAGCGCATCGGACGCTTTGTTCAACTCGGCAAAGCCTTTGTTGAAGACGTCCTTCGCCCCGGTGAAATTGCCTTCATTCAGCAAACGGCGGCCCTCGGCGGCGTTGACCATGGCCGCCTCCAGCGTGCCTGGCGCCAGTTCGCGCGCGATCTCAAGATCCTTCATCCGCACCTGGATGTTGCCATCGGACTGCTGCGCCTCGTGGCGGGCTTTGACGTTCTTGGTGAACGCGTCCATTTCGCTCTTCAGCCCCTCGAACGACGCAAAGGCGCGCGAAAATTCCCGCGCTCTCAACAGTGCTTCGCCGTCCTGAAATGATTTTTCCAGCAGGATGAGCCGCTGCAATTGCACGGGATGGTCCGTCGGCAGCCGGCGGAGGCTCGCGAGGCCCTTCGCCGCCGTCTCGTGGGCAAAATCCGCCTTCGTTTCGCTGATATAACCGGAATTGGCGTCGGCCGCCGTCTCGGTGCCAGCGATCATTTCGGACCGGGGCTTGAAGACATCCGGCCCGAGCACGAGCTTCGTGATCTCGACCGTAATTCGGCCCGCGAGCAGCAAGCCGCACAACCCGCCGACCGACCAGGCGAGGATGCGTTTCCACGTCCACGCCGATTTGGCCGGCTCGCGATCAGCTTCCGGGTTCCA
>JBBRLB010000191.1:0-8749 GCA_038231575.1 Opitutales bacterium
CTCGGCCCGCCGGGAAACCCGCCGCGCGCCGCTGCGGGCGCGGGCGTAGGCGCGGCCGGCGGAGTGGAGGGAGATTGGGCGAAGAGTGCACCCGAAAGGGCGGAGGCGAACGCGACGATCGCGAGACGGGACGCGAGTGGGTAGAACGAACGGGGGTCAGGGTTCATAGGGGTGTCGCAAGCAAAGATTGGGCACGGCCAGCCTGCAATAGCTCCGTCATTCTCATATTGGACTAATCCGCGTCCGACGAAGAATTTTGGACTGCAGCATGTCGTGATGAGTCACTGAGTTTTGCCGAGAGTTATTGTTAGAACGTCGCGCCCATTGCTTCGGCCGACGGCGTCCTTTCCCTACACATCCATGAAACCCCCGATTAATCTTACCCGGATCACACGCTCGTGAATAAAACTTTTCTCTTCATTGCGCCCGTCCTCTTTTTCATCGCCGCCCGAGCCGCTGAGCCCGCCGTGCAACGCGCCGAAGCCGGCCGTCTGGCCGACGGCACCGTCATCGAATCCTATACGCTCACCAACAAGACCGGCGCCACCGCCAAGGTCATCACGTTTGGCGCGATCCTCGCCGACCTCCGCATGCCGGGTCGCGATGGCGAGCTGGCCAGCGTCGTGCGCGAATTCACCTTTACCGAAGCTGCCGCCAAACGCCCCTTTCTCACCGCAGGGATGATCGTTGGCCGCGTCGCGAATCGCATCGCCAACGCCAAATTCACCCTCGACGGCACGGAATACAAACTCGCCGCCAACACTCCGCCCCACACGCTCCACGGCGGCCGCAAGGGTTTCGATCACGTGATTTGGAAAGCGGCTCCGGCGGAGAGTCCCGACGGCCCGGCGGTGCAGCTCACCTACGTCAGCGCGGACGGCGAGGAAGGTTTCCCGGGCAACCTCACGCTCACGGTCACCTACACGCTCACGCCGGCGAATGCGTTGCGGATCGACTACGTCGCAACCACCGACAAGGCCACGCCCGTCAACTTCACCAACCACGCCTATTTCAATCTCGCCAACGGCGGCGACGTGCTCGACTACCAACTTACTCTGTTCGCCGACCGCTACACGGTGTTCGACGCCACGCTCATCCCAACCGGGGAAATCAAACCCGTGCGCGGCACATCGCTCGATTTCACCACGCCGAAAGCACTCAACACCTACGCGGCCGATCTGCCGGGTCAGAAGCGCTACGATCACAATTTCGTCGTGAACCGCAACGGTCCCGGCCTCGTCCGCGCGGCGCGCGTCGTCGATCCGAAATCGGGTCGAGCGATGGAAACCTGGACCACCGAACCCGGAATCCAAATCTACACCAGTCCGCTCGGTGCCTCCACGCAGCCGAATCGTATCGGCACGATCTGTCTCGAGACCCAGCACTGTCCCGATTCGATCAATCATCCGGAGTTTCCGACCACCGTGCTGCGTCCCGGCGAAACCTTTCACAGCACGACCGAGTATCGTTTCTCCATCGCGGCAGCGTCAGCGCCCTGAGGCCGGAACCACCTTCGCCCCGGCCGAGGCCCCGCGCGCGGAGACCCAATGAAATGAGGCCGAGCACATCCCCTCATTTGTTTTTCCCGGGGCGGAGCCGGTCGGCGCGTGGATGGCGCGGAGCAAGTCCCACGTCATGACGCCGCCGGCATCGTTCTAGAATTGCTTCAAGAAACACTAGCCGGAGGCGATCATGAGCAAGGCGTCGTTTGTGCAGCCGCGGTTCGCGGATCCGCAACGAATGGCGATCGAGCTCGTGAAACGGTCGAGGAGAGAGATTGATCACGGACGGGTTTCCCGTTCACCCAAGTCGCACCGATTCTGCCGAGCGCGGAAAATCCTGTGCGCCCGACTCGCTGCGGTGGATTAGGCTGATGACGCGGTCTGTCTAAAAAGGCCAGCGACCCGTGCGACGTCCCTCATTGCCACTTTGGCTCGGGCTTCACTCACGGGATCACTTTTTGGCGGCGGTGTCCGGCGGTGGTTCGTCCACGACCTTCGCGGTGCCGATCTCAACGCGACCTTGCCGATCGATCCGTTTGGTGACCACGACGGCCTCGCGCGTTTCGCGTCCAAGATAGGCAGCAGTGCCGAGAATCAGCGGGGTCAGGACTTCCGCCATAGCGACGCCCTGCGCCTCCACGGTCATCCGCGTCTGCCAGAGCGCAACTTTTTGCTTTCGCTCGACACCGCTGAAATCGTAGGCCGTCGCCGTGACAAAGTAGCAGGTGTGAAACGCGACTTCCGCGAAATGCTCCGCCGTCTCTCGCTTGCCCCCGCGCATGAAGAGATCGAAAGGACTGCCGCCCTCGGGGCCGACGGGCAGAGTCATCGGCGAAGTGCCCGCGGGCAAGCGCCCGATGGTCTGGTTGAACCGCCGGTTGCTGACCTCGGCTTCGAGCGCGGCCTTCAGTTCGAGCGCGAATTGATCGCCAGCCATAAATCGGGCGCGGTCGATTACGTCGGTCGCCAGCCGCGGATCGCGAATCACGAACTGCACCAATTCATCGGCGTTGGTGGGGAGCGTCGCGGCCTCGTCGTCGGACGCCAGCGTCGCCGGGTCCGTCCCGTGCGAGCCATACGTGAAAACGATCAGAAGGTCGGGCCGTTGCTCGGGGTCCGTCGTGGGCACATAGCCATTCGCGGCGAGGGCCGTGCGCATGGTCGCCTCGAGTTGCTCACCGGGCGGAGGTTTTTCACCGGCCGACACCTGCCAGCCCATTTGGACGAATCGCGCCTTGCTGCCCGAGTAAAGCAGCGGCTTGTCCGGCGTGGGCACGGCCCACTTGCGCCCTTCCGGCGTCATGTCGGTGATCACGCTGAACTGCACCCGGGGGCGTTTCTGCCACGCCGTCGGCAGGAGCGACGAGAGTGTTTCCAGCAACCGCGATTCCATTTCCGCCGCAACGCCACTCGGCCCCACCCGATCCGCTGGTTCGCCGCTGCCGGCGGTCGCGACGTTCACTCCGCCTAGCCCGAGAAAAATGCCGAGCAAAAGACGCCGCACGCGGACGCAAACCGAAGCGTCACGCGTCGTCCCTCCCAAGGACGACGTCGACGCGTGGCGGTGGATCAAATAAGAGAGCACCGCGGGAGTCGTGAAACGCGTTCAGCTCTTGAATAGCATCGGCGCGAGTTCACGGAGACTGCGGCGCCACGTCTGCCACTCGTGCGCCGTGCCGGGGGATTCGTAGAAGTGGGCGTTGACGCCCGCCTGCTTCAGCGCGTCGGCGGCGGCTTTCGCGGCCCCCGATCCGTTTTCCTGGCTGCCGAAACTGAAGAACACGAGCTTCGCCTTCTTCTTGAAGTCATCCATGTCCTTGACCTCGGACGTGGGAATGTTGCCGCCGCTGAACAAACCGATGTGCGAAAACACATCGAGGTGCGCCATGGTGATCTGATGCGTCTGCATGCCGCCCATCGAGAGGCCGGCCATCGCGCGATGAGGCTGATCGGCGAGCGTGCGGAAATTGGCGTCGATGTAGGGAATCAGTTCGTCGACGAGGCGGTGCTCGAACTCCGCGACGTTGAAGCCGCCACGACCACCGGGACCGCGACCGGGGGCGTTGCCCGCCGGTGCTGCATTCGCGGGCGCTGCCGTTGCTGGAGTGGTCGGCGCCGGAGCCGCCGCAACCGTAGTCGCCGAAGCGCCTGGCGGTGCCCCCGCACCCGCCGCTGGCGGAGCGCCCGCACCGCGACCGGGACCCGGACCGCCGCGCGGGCCGGGTGAAACGCTCGTCTCCATCACCACGATGAACGGATTGATTTTTCCCTCTGCGAGCAGGTTGTCGAGAATCACATTGGTGCGACCCATCACGGTCCACACGCGTTTATCCTCACCGCCGCCGTGCTGAAGATACAGCACCGGATAGCGAGCCGATGCGCTGCTCTCGTAGCCCGGCGGGGTGTAAACGATCACGTCGCGCCAGGCATTGCTTGCCTTCGCGAAGTAACTTTTCGTGACGACGCTGCCGTGCGGCACATCCTTCATCTGATAAAATGCGCCGTCCGAATCAGGCACCTCGAATCCGTTGCACATGCGGCTGTAGCCGATGAACGTCTCGGAGTTCGGATCCAGCGTGATCGCGCCGTCCACGACCATCCAGTAGTTGTGATAGCCGGGCGCCTGCGGATCCTTCGTCGTGTAAGTCCACACGCCGTCCTCGCCCTTGGTCATGTCGTAGGGGACATTGACGATCGCGACCTGCACCTTCTGGGCGTTGGGAGCGGTGAAGCTGAAGGTGACACGATTGTCGGCCTCGATGCGGGGAAACTGAACGCCCGCGAAATTAGTGGGCGAAGGATGGGCCGCACCAGCGGGTGCGGTCGTCTGAGCAATGGCCGGAAGACCGGCCACGAGGGCAATAACGATGATGGCAGATTTCATATCGGGATATGTTTTGGGGTTGAGAAAATTTGACGGGGCGAGATGCCTCTCATTTTATTTCTTCGCTTCGACGTTCGCGACCCCGAGTAACGGCAGCATCGTCTCCGCGAAACGCTTGCCGAGTTCGCGATAACCCTCGGGCGTAAAATGCAAATGATCGGGCCGGCCGATGCAGCCTTCCGACGAGACGACGTGCGCGGTGGGAATGGTCTTCGGTAATTCGCCGATGATTTGGTTCATGCTCGCGCACGCGCCTTTCTGACCCGCGCCCACGAGTTCACCCGCGAGCAACGGCACGTCCGCGGCCTTGAGGTCGAGGTCCTGGAGCAGCCGTTCGTAGATCGCTTTGACCTTGGCCGGCCATTCGTGGTCGTTCGTGTTCGATTCACCCTGATGCAGCAGGATGCCTTTGATGATGCCCGATTTTTGCGCAGCTTTGCCCGCATCGACGAGCTGCTGGTAAGGATTCCCGTCGTAGGCCTCGATAATTTTCTTCTGCCACGGTGCCGCCTTTTCCACGACCGACTGCATCGTAGCCGGATCGAACAGCTCGATTTTCGTGCCGGCCACGGAGACGTTGATGACGCCGACCTTGATGTGGGCTGGAAGCTGCGCGACCAGCGTGCGGCCAAAATAATCGGCGGGACACAGCCCGGTCGAGGGCCGGCACAACGGCGGCATCGCGGGATACCAATCCCCTTTCTTGCGCTCAAGTTTCGGGAAGTCCACCGCGGCGAGCATCTGAAACCGCCCATCGACGCCGGTCCTATCCTGCTCCTGAATCCCCGGGAAGCCCTCCATGTTGGACTGCCCGAAGCAGAGAAAGACGTAGAAACTTTTATCCTGAGCAAAGGCGTCGGCGTTCGACGCGAGGAATCCGGCGAGGGCGAGCAATCGGAAAAATCTGTTCATCGTGAGCGAGCGGGTTTTGGGTGCAGGGCGCTGGGCCCAGCGAAGTGGGCAACCGCGCGCGGCTTCAATCCACCATTCGGCATAGTCAGCGTCGGTGACAGCTCGCCACTTCCCGTTTTTCCTAATGCGCCGCGAGCGGCGCAAAGCGCACCTCGTCCACCGCGACGAACTCACCGTTGCGCGGCCCACTCAGCTCAACGTAGGCGATCGCCGAACCGTTAACTGACAGCGTCGTAAACGGCACGGGCTCGTTGGGGGCCTTGCGCGCAGGGACGGCTTCGAGCGACTTTTTGTCGAGGAGATGGCCGTCCCTGTCGAAGGCCTCCACAACGGCCGGGCAGCCGGTCGATCCCCAAAGCACGAGGGTAACAGAGGACGCGCCCGCTCCAGGGAGACTTATTTTCAGGGGCACACTCTGATCGGTGGTCATCGCGTTGAGGATGCCCTTGTGATCGGTGCCAAGGTGCGGAAAAAACGTCACGCGCGGTTTGGCCGCGGGCGTGCGCTTGAGCGGACCAGCGAGTTCGAAGACCACGCCTCGCTCCTCCCATTTAGCCACGGGCTCGCCGATCTCCGCCTTCTCGAAGTCTACTACGGTCTCGCCCGCGGCGGGCGGTGGAATGGCGGCGAGGACCGCCTTGATCGCGGCGGGCGACGCAAGCGGGCCGGGCGGCGGCGTGTAGGTCGTCGCGACGAGACGAGCGTTCGCGACTGACAAGACGACGAGGCCGTAGAGAGAAATCGCGAGACGCGAAGCCATGGGGATTTTCAGAAACGATTTTTGCGCAGGGGAAACATGGCCGAGATCAGGCACCCTTGAATTCGAGTCCCTTCATCGTGCCGGTAGACGAGGCGAATTTCCCATCCTCGAAGCCCATGCGCTGGAGCATCGAGACGAAGAGATTCGGCAGCGGATAAGCGCCGCCCGCGGGATCGAGCGCCACGTGTTGGCCGTGGCGGAATCCGCCACCGGCAAACAGCGTCGGCATGTTGATCGTCGAGTGGGCGTTCGCGTCGCCGAGATTTGAACCGTAGAGAATCATCGTGCGATCGAGCAGCGATTCCTCGCCTTCGCGGACCGCCTTGAGATTGGCGAAGAGGTGGGCCAGCAGCTTCATGTGGCCTTCGTCGATGATCTTGAGTTGGGAGAGTTTCTCGTCGGCTTTGCCGTGGTGGGAAAGGTTGTGGTAACTGTCCGTCAGCGTTTCGCCGGTGTCGGTGATCACCGGGGTGCCGACGCTGTTGAGCATCAGGGTCACGGCGCGGGTCGAGTCCGTCTCGAACGAGAGGCGCGTCAGATCATACATCGCCTTAATCTTCGCCATGTATTGCGCGGGGCTCGTGGGATCGACAGGCGCAGGGACGTTGACGACGGGCTTGGGTTTGCTCTCCCAGCCTTTCGATTCCTGCAACCGGTGCTCAAGGTCGCGCACGCTGGTGAAATATTGATCGAGCCGATCGCGATCGCGGCCACCGAGATTGCGTTGTAGGTCCTTCGCCTGCTCACCGACGACGTCGAGAATGCTGCGTCCGCGGTCGAGCCGGCGAATCTGAGCCTCGACCTGCTCGGGTGTGCCCTGGAGGAAAAGTTGATTGAACACTTCCGACGCCGATTGCTCGGGGGGAATGGCGACACCGGTGCCAGTCCACGACAGACCGCGCCCGCCCCCGTTGACCGCAAGCGTCAACGACGGAAAACGCGTGAGCGTGCCGATGCGCTCAGCGACATATTGGTCGAGCGAGATGGTGTTGCGAAACGAACTGCTCGCCGGATGTGGTGCCGCCGTCAGAAACGCGATATCCGCCGGATGCCCGCCATCGACGTTGGGATGCGAGGCGCCGCTGAACACCGTGAAATCCTGGCGGTGATCTTTGAGATGCTGGAGATACGGCGACAGCGTGTAGTCGGCCCCGGTGTCCTTCGGAAAAAACAGATCGGGCCGCAAACCGAGATTGTTGCAGATGCCGAACATCCGGCGCGGCTTCGCGCCGAGCGCGAGCGGCGAAGACGTCGTGGCTGCACGCGCGAACGGCGGCAGCATCGCGTCCAGAAACGGGAGCGACAGCACAATTCCCGTGCCCCGGATAAAGTGCCGGCGCGACATGGCGTGGCGGGTGGCAACGAACGGGGCGGAGGAAAAATTCGGCTTCATAGGAAAGTTTTGGGCGAACGACGCGGGTATCACTTCGTTTGAAACAGGTCGCTCTGCACGACCGCGTGAATCATGGATCGCACGCCGTAGTGGCTGGCGGAAGTGCGCTCGAGGATCCGTTCGATGGTGGCGCGATCGGCAAAACTTACGGGCGCGCCGGTGGCGAAAACGACGAGCTGCTTCGCAAGATTGCGGGCGATGGGAAGCTCGTCCTTTAGGACGAGCGCCTTGAACTCCTTGATGTCGCGATAGGCGCGACCGTCAGGCAATTCGCCGGCCGCGTCCACCGGCGGTCCGAAATGAAAGGCGAAAGCCTGCCCATTCATCCCGGAGCCGCGCACCGGTTTCACGTTTTCGGCCACCGCGCGATAACGATCACGGCGGGCACCCATCACATCAAAGCTCTCGAGCGCAAAGCCGGGTGGATCCATTTTCGAATGGCACGATGCGCAGGAAACGTCTTCGCGGTGCTTCGCCAACTGCTCGCGAATCGTCGTCGCCCCGCGGATGTCGGGCTCGACGGCTTTGATGCCGGGCGGCGGCGGTGGAATCTCGATGCCCAGAATGTGCTCGTCGATCCAGTGCCCGCGGATCACGGGCGAGGTCGTGGTGCCGTTGGCGGTCACTTTCAGCACGCTGGCCATCGTCATCAGACCGCCACGATCACCGCCGGGAGGCAGTGCGACGCGGCGCATGCGCGCGCCCTCGACGCCGGGAATGCCGTAGTGCGATGCGAGCCGGCCGTTCAGAAAAGTGAAATCGGAGTCGACGATGTGGCGTGTCGGCAAATCACGGCGCACGAGTTCAGCGAAGAACAGGCGCGTCTCGTCGAGGGCCGCGAGTTTGAGCGGGTCGTCCATGTCGTAGTCGTTGTAGATCGTCGACGACGGCGACGTGTCATCGATCTTCCGGAGATCGAGCCAGAAATCGGTGAAAGCCTCGATGAAGCGCTCGGCGCGCGGATCGTTGAGCAGGCGTTCGGTCTCGGCTCGAAGCACCGCGGGATTGTGTAGTTCGCCTTGCTCGGCCCGCACGCGGAGCGCGGCGTCGGGCGTGGAATTCCAGAGGAACAGCGAGAGCCGGCTCGCCAGCGCCACGTCGTCGAGTTGCCCCGCCTTCTCATCCACAAAAATAAAAGCCGGTGAAGCGAGCACGCCGGTGTAGGCCGTGAGCATCGAGCGCGCAAATCCGGAACCGAGATCAAACTCGCGTTCGAAGAGTCCGTAGAAGCGGGTGACATCCACTTCCTGCACCGGCCGCCGGTAGGCGCGCGCCATGAAACCGCGTAGCAACCGCTC
>JBBRLB010000192.1:0-8722 GCA_038231575.1 Opitutales bacterium
CCCGACCCCGTGGGAAAGAATCCACGCGAGCGGGACTTGGCCGAGCCAGAAGCAGAAAAAATTCAGCCGCGTGGGCGTCGCGGTATCGCCCGCGCCGTTGAACGCGCCTTCGTAACACATGCCCGCCGCGTAGAGCGGAAACGCGAGGCTCACGATCCACAGGCCTTGCGTGCCGTAGCGCCGCACCTCCGGCTCCGTGGTGAACGCGCTGATGATGAAATGCGAGAACCCCACGAACATCACGCCGACGCCTCCGAGAAAAAGCACGTTGAACTTTGTCGCGAGGCGCACGGCGGCCTCGGCGCGGTCGGGCTGATGCGCGCCGAGGTTTTGCCCGACCAGCGTGGCGCCCGCGTTGGCCAGCCCCCAGGCCGGCATGAGCGCAAACATCACCACGCGGATCGCGATGGTGTAGCCCGCGAGCGCGGCGCTGCCGGAGAGCGCGAGAATTTTGAACAGGCCGACCCAGCTTGTGGTGTTGATGAGGAGTTGCGCGATGCCGTTCCACGCCGGCTTCAAAATCGCGACGAGATCACCGGCGTTGGGTTTCAGATGCGGCCAGCGCAGGCGGATGCGGTGGCGGGGCGAGGCGAGATGCCAGAGTTGATAGAGCACGCCGGTGCCGCGGCCAAGATTGGTGGCGACCGCGGCGCCGGTGAGCCCGAGCGCGGGAAACGGTCCGAGGCCGAAAATGAAACACGGGCCGAGCACGATGTTGAGCGCATTGGCGAGCCAGAGCGTGCGCATCGCGATCACCGCGTCGCCGGCGCCACGAAAAATGGCGTTGATGAGGAAAATCATGAACACGGTCACGTTGCCGCCGAGCATGGTGCGCGTGAAATTGGTCCCGAGCGCAACGGTCGCCGCGTCCGCGCCCATGAAACCGAGGATTTGCGGCGCGAACGATGCGAACAGCGCGCCGAGCAGCGCCGCGCACGTCACGCCGATTAAAATGATCTGGCCGGCGGCCTGCGCGGCCCGCGCCGGATCTTTTTCGCCGATCCGGCGCGCGACGATCGCGGTGGCGGCGAACGACGTGCCGATCGCGACCGCGTAAACCAACGACATGACGGATTCGGTGAGCCCGACGACCGCGATGGCCTCCTTGCCGAGCCGCGACACCCAGAAGACGTCGGCCACGGCGAAGAGCGACTCCATGATCATCTCGAGCACCATCGGCACCGCGAGCAGCAGCACCGCGCGATTGAGCGGCGCCGACGTGTAGTCGTGATGCGCGCCCTTCAACCCATCGCGCACGCCCGACCAGAAGGATAAATCCTCCGACGGCGGCGTGACCGCGGCAGGTTTAGGTGGAGCAGGGACGGACATGCGCGGGCCGAAACGGTGGCGAGCCACCCGACACATTCAAGTGCCAAGGTCGCGGCCGGTAATGTCTCCGGACAACTTTTCCCAGCGCTGAAGGATCAATACACGTGTTCTTCGAGGAGGGCGAACAACTCGGCTTCCGTGATCCGCTTTTGGCTCATCGAGTCGCGCTCGCGCAGCGTAAACGTGTCGCCCGGCTTCTCGATGGTCTCGAAGTCGATCGTCACGCACCACGGCGTGCCGATCTCGTCCTGACGGCGGTAGCGTTTGCCGATGTTGCCGCCGTCGTCGTAGAACACGGCGTAGCGACGCTGCAGTTTCTTGTAGAGATCGTGGGCGCGCTGCGTGAGCGCTTCCTTGTTTTTCAGGAGCGGGAGGACGGCGACCTTCACCGGCGCGATGCGCGGCGAGAGCCGGAGCACCGTGCGTTTCTCGACGTTGCCCTTGTCATCCTTCACGTCCTCTTCCGCGTAGCCGGCGCAGAGCACGGCGAGCAAAATGCGATCGACGCCCACGGCGGGCTCAATGACGTGCGGGATAAATTTCTTCTTCGACGTCTCGTCGAAAACTTCCTGCGGCTTGCCGGACGCCTGCGCGTGCTGGCCGAGGTCATAGTTGCCGCGCGCGGCGATACCCCACAGCTCCTGCACGCCAAAGGGATACTGGAACATGATGTCCACGGTGCCCTTGGAGTAGAACGCGAGCTTCTCCTTCGGGTGCGCGTAAAGCGAGAGGTGGGACTCGGGCAGGCCGACCGAGATGAGCCACTGGCGGCACCACTCGATCCATTCCTTGTGGCACTTGTCCCAGTCGGCGTCCTCGTGGATGAAATATTCCATCTCCATCTGCTCGAACTCGCGCGAACGAAAGATGAAATTGCGCGGCGTGATTTCGTTGCGGAACGATTTGCCGATTTGCGCGATGCCGAACGGCAGCTTCACGCGACCGGTGTCCCAGACGTTTTTGAAATCGACGAACATGCCCTGCGCGGTCTCGGGGCGAAGGTAGGCGACGGACGAACCGTCGGTCATCGCGCCGACGTTCGTCTGGAACATCATGTTGAACGCGCGCGCCTCGGTGAGACTGCCGGGCTCGCCGGTGGCGGGAGAGGGGATGAGGGAAATCTCTTCGGGTTTCGCTTCGGTGAAATCCTTGGGCGTCACCGGAGCGAGGGTCCCGACGATGGCCTTCTTGCGCTTGAACGACTCAGCGGCGGCCTGGAGATCGGCGGCGGTCTTTTCCGACTCAAGCGCGCTCACGTAGCCGACGATTTTGCCGTCGACCGTGACCGGAGAGAAGAAGAGCTGATCGGCGCGGAACCGCTGCTTCGATGCTTTGCAGTCCACGAGCGGGTCGCTGAAACCGGCGACGTGGCCCGATGCCTCCCAGACTTTCGGATGCATGATGATCGAAGTCTCGATGCCGACAATGTCGTCGCGGCGGCGGACCATGTCGTTCCACCAGCAATCGCGGATGTTCTTCTTCAACTCGGAGCCGAGCGGGCCGTAGT
Organism: Opitutales bacterium; assembly: GCA_038231575.1. Lineage (GTDB taxonomy): Bacteria > Verrucomicrobiota > Verrucomicrobiia > Opitutales > Opitutaceae > CAITWF01. The sequence goes on from JBBRLB010000192.1 coordinate 2,837, forward strand.
CGAAGAAACCGTTGAACCCGCCGTAGATTTCGGACGACTGGAAGATGAAGCCGCGGCGCTTGGCGAGCGCGACAATGTTATCCATGGAGACGGCAGGCGTGGTCGATTCGTCGGACATAAGGCGCGAGAGTTAGCGGGTTCGCGGGGGCGCGGTCAATTCCGGGGTTATGTAGGTCGGGGTTTATCCCCGACATGTCGGGCGTAAAGCCCGACCTACATTGGGAGTAACTCAACCGTTGCTGCTTTCGTCTGGCGCGATAGCAATGCCGCAACCCCCGTCCGCCCATGCTCCACTCGACGCGTCGCGATTTTCTCAAAACCACTGCAGTCGCTGGCGCGGCCGTCACGCTCAGTGAATTTTCTCTGGGCACCGTCCGCGCCGCGGAGAGTTCATCCGGCGCCGCGTCGACCGGCGCTCTTCCGCCCGCGCCCTCATGGATCGACAAGCCGATGCGCTGGGCGCAGCTCACGCTCGTCGAGGACGACCCGGGTAAATTCGATCTCAACTTCTGGCTCGATTACTTTGCGCGCACGAAATCCGACGCCGTCTGCCTGAGCGGTGGCGGTTGCGTGGCGTATTATCCGACGCAGATTCCGTTTCACCACCGCAGCGCTTGGCTCGGCGATCGCGATGTGCTCGGTGATCTCATCACGGGTTGCCGCAAACTCGGGATGGTCGTGATCGCGCGCACCGATCCGCACGCGACCTACGACGACGTCGAGGCGGCGCATCCCGATTGGATTCACGTGACGCCCGAGGGAAAGCGGCGGCGGCATTGGGCCTCGCCCGAGATGTGGGTCACCTGCGGACTCGGACCCTACAACTTCGATTTCATGACCGAGGTGAAGCGGGAGATTGCCACGCGCTACAAGCCCGACGGCATCTTCATCAACCGTTGGGATGGCTCGGGCCCATGTTATTGCGAGCACTGCCGGAAAAATTTCCACGACGCGTCGGGCTTCGACCTGCCGCGCAGCGCGAACAACCCGCAGGACCCCGCGCAGCGCGCCTACATTCTCTGGCGGCAGGATCGGCTCTTCGCGCTCTGGCAGAAATGGGACGCCACGGTGCGCGCAATCAATCCCGACTCGTGCGTGATTCCCAACACCGCGGGCGGCGCCACCGGTCCGCTCGACATGAAACGCATCGGCGAACTCGCGCCCACGCTCATGGCTGATCGACAGGCGCGCCGCGGCGTGATGCCGCCTTGGGCAAACGGCCGGAGCGCGAAAGAGTTTCGCTCCACCATGGGCCGCAAACCGATCGTCGGCATCTTCAGCGTCGGGCTCGAGGAGCTGTATCGTTGGAAAGACTCGGTGCAAAACCCGGCTGAAATTTGTCTCTGGGCGGCCGACGGCATCGCGAATGGCATGCGGCCGTGGTTCACGAAATTTGCCGGCAGCATCAATGACCCGCGCTGGCTTAAGCCGGTCGAGGATCTGTATGGGTGGTGCGCGGCGAACGAAAAATATCTCCGCAACGAGCGCCCGCTTGCCCGCGTGGCGATTGTCTATTCACAGCAGACCACCTGGTTTTTCCGCGGCGAACGGGCGCGCGAGAGCGTCGAGGATGCCGGGCTCGGCTGGTATCACGCACTCGTCGAGGCCCGCATCCCCTTCGAGTTGGTGCACGACCGGTTGCTCGACGCCGAGCATCTCGCGCCGTTCAAGACGCTCATCCTGCCGAATCTCGTGGCGCTCTCCGAAGCACAATGCGCGCAGCTTCGGCAATTCGTGACGCGCGGCGGCGGCCTCGTGGCGACGTCCGAGACTTCGCTGCACGACGAGTGGGGCGTGAAGCGCAAAGACTTCGGCCTCGCGGATCTTTTTGGCGTGAGCGCCACGGGAAAAACCGAGGGCCCGATGCACAACGCCTATCTCCGACTTGAGCACGACACCGCGAAGCCTCACCCCTTGCTCGCCGGGCTCGAGGACGCACCGCGGATCGTCCACGGCGTGTGGCGCGTCGACGTGATGCCGCAGGAAAAATTTCCTGCGCCGCCGCTCACGTTCATCCCCTCGTATCCCGATCTGCCGATGGAAAAAGTGTTTGCACGCACGCCGCAGACGGACATCGCGCAAGTTTTCCTGCGCGAGGTCGGCAGTGCCGGCGGGCGCGTCGTCTATTTTCCGTGGGATATCGACCGCACATTCTGGGAAATCCTCGATCTCGATCACGGCAAACTCCTCCGCAACGCCGTCACGTGGGCGACGAACGAACCCGCGCCGGTGACGGTGGCGGGCCCAGGCGTGATCGATGTCACGCTGTGGCAGCAGAAAAATTCGCTCACCGTGCATCTCGTGAACCTCACGAATCCGATGATGATGAAAGGTCCGATCCGGGAGCTGATTCCCGTCGGCGAGCACAAGGTGCGGGTGCGCGTGCCCGAGGGCGTCCGAGCGAAAAAGGTCCGTTTGCTCACCGCTCTCTCCACCCCGGTGTCCCGGCAAACCGGCGAGTGGCTTGAGGTCACGGTGCCCTCCGTCACCGCGCACGAGGTCGTCGCGATCGATACCTAACAAAACTGTAATGCCCGCCGCGGTAACTGGCGTGGCGGCAGGTCGTCATTCAGGCAGGAACAATTCTCCCAAAATCATGAAAACCCTCCTGAAAATGTCGCTCCTCGCGGTGGGCCTCGCGACCGCCGCTTCGTCCCTCGTCAACGCCGCGGAAGTGGCTCCCGCTGCCGCGCCCGCCGGCAAACACCCGCACCGTCACGCCGCGCTCGCCCACCGCAAGATGGTGCGCCACCACGTGGCCAAACAGCTCGGCCTTTCCGCCGAACAAACCGCCACGCTCAAAGCCGATCGCGCCAAAACGCACGACGCGGTGAAGGCCATCCGCGCCGACGCGAGCCTCACGCCCGAGCAGAAAAAGGCGAAGCTGCGCGACACCGTGAAATCCGCGCGCACGGAAATGCGCAGCGTGCTTACCCCCGACCAGCAGACGCAGTTGAAGCAGTTGCGGTCCCGCGGGCGCCGGCAGCGCTGACGCGCGACATTCGCGGCTGGGTGATCGGCCTCACGCCCTTCCCGACAATTCCGGGAAGGGTTTTTCTTCTTGCGATCTACTACAAGAGTAGTTTTTTCTACTACATCGCTAAAACATGAAGTCCGCCAAATCCTTCAAACCCACGCGGCTCGAGCTGGAATTGCTCGGCGCCCTCTGGGAACTCGGCGCCGGCTCCATCCGGGAAATCCAGGAGAGCCTGCCCGAGGACCGCCGCCCCGAATACACGACCGTCCAGACAATCATCTATCGGCTCGAGGAAAAGGGCGCCGTGCGCCGCGCGAAAAAAATTGGCAATGCCCACATCTTCGAGCCGCTCGTGAGCCGGCAGTCCGCGGTCGGCTCCCTGATCGAGGATTTTCTCGGCCACTTCGCCGGCTCGCACGAGCCGCTTGTGGCGCATCTGGTCGAGACCGGCCGGATTTCCTCTGCCGAATTGAAGGAGATGGAAAAACTGCTGAAGGCGCGGCGCGCCGGTGCCACTGAGCGCAAATAGACTTTCCCGCTTTCAATCCCCAACGCCCCATGAACTCCGCCTTCCGCTCCCTTTCCGCCGCGTGGCCGTGGACCACCGTCGATCTGCTCAACCACCTTTGGCAATCCACCGTCGTGGGCGTCGTCGTGCTCGCGGTGCTGCTGATCGCCCGCGGACTCTCGGCGCGCACGCGGCGGGCGCTCGGCTGGATGGCGCTGCTCAAGTTTGCGCTGCCGACCGGATTTTTGGTCTCGGCGTTTGCGCGACTCGGCGCGACGCCGGAGCGCTGGGTGGACCCCAGCGCGCTGGCGCGGCCGATGATGCTACCGGCGTTCGTGACCGCGGTGCCGGCGGCCGATGCGCCCGCCCGCGGTTCCGTCGGGCTCGTGCTGCTTGCGGTGTGGCTGGCGGGCTTTGTGGGACTCTTCGTTTCGTGGCTCGTGCGCAGCCGGCTCCTGCGGCGGCAAATTTTTGCGGAGGTGCAGCCCGTTGCAATTCCGGTCGCGCAACGGATCGACGCGGCGGCGGAGCGCGCGGGGTTGCTCGAAGCACCACGCTGCCTGGCGGTCGACAGTGAACGAGCCCCCGGCGTGTTGGGCGTGATTGCGCCGATTGTGATTCTGCCGCGCGGACTCGAGGCGACGCTGGCGCAGGCCGAGCTCGAGTCGGTGCTGATCCACGAATTCGTCCACGTGCAACGGCGCGATAACTTCTGGAGCGCGGGGCAGGCGTTTTTCGTGTGCCTGTTTTGGTTTCATCCGCTCGTCTGGTGGTTGAACCGCCGGATTGGGATCGAGACCGAGCAGTCGTGCGACGAACGCGTGCTCGAAATCACCGGCGACCCCGACACCTACGCCGGCGGGATCGTGAAGGCGGTGCAGCATGCGCTCGGCGTCGCGCAGCCGGGCCTGATCGGCGCGACGACGCCGCCCGTGATCACCCGCATCAAGAATATTTTTTCGCACAACCCGCGCCGCGATCGGCCGATGCTACGTGGTGCGGCTCTGACCGGGGGAGCGCTGTTGATCGCACTGAGCGGTTATGCGGGCTCGTTTGCCGTGCCCGCGCTGGCCCAGACCGCGAGCCCGCCGGTAGCCGAAGCTGCCGCGGCAGTCACTTCCGTTCCAACCCCGGTTCCCGTCGCCGCGCCCGCGGCGGCCACGCTCTCGGTCGATTTTCCGAACGAGGATATCCGCCAAGTCATTCGCAACGTTGCGGACCTGTTTCAGCTCACGGTCGTCATCCCGGTCGATTTGACCGGCCGGGCGACGGTGAAACTGAAGGAAGCGACCTGGCGTCAGATCTACCGGATTATTCTCGCGCCCATCGGCTACACATTCGTGGAGGAGGACAAGATCGTGAAGATTGTCCCAGCCGAACCGTTGACGGGTTCCGCGTTCGTCACGCCGGTCGTCCTCGGCAGCCTTGCGGCGCAAGGTCCGGTCACGCCCACCCGTGTCAGCAGCTTCGCGGGCACGCTCATCCTTTCAGGCAACCAGCTTTCGTTTGGCGCCGGCACTGCGCCGGTCGCGATCGGCAGTCTCCCGGCGCGGGCCGCTCAAGCCCGGTTGATCGCGCAGGCGGATGAGTTGAAGGTGCAGGCGGAAAAACTCCAGCAGGAAGTCGACGCCTACAACGCCGCGCAGTCCGGCCATCCCGAAGCGGCCGCCGATCCCGAGGCCCTCGCGAAAGCCGCCAGCCTCGCCGCGATCGATGCGCGCCGGCAGGCCGTCGATACGGCGGTAGCCGCGACCGCGGACTCCGCGCGATTGGCGGAGATCACGGCGCAACGCGCGGCCGACGCGGAGCGGCAACGCGCCGTCGCCGCGGAAGATCGCGCGAAACAGCAGGCGCTGATCCGGGTGACGACGCGCGACCCGCGACTCAAGGCGCCCGAGGACGTTTCGCTCGCGCCCGCACCCAAGACCGGGTTGGACGGAGCGATGCTGGAGCGCGCGCTCAATCGCCAGAAACGCGAAGCGGCCGACGAAGTGCGCGCGAGTGGTCTGCGCGTCTTCGAGCCCAGCCAGCTCGATCGGCAGCCGGTGTCCGTGTATCAGGCGCGGCCGAATTATCCGTTTGCATTGCGTCGCTCCAACACGGGCGGTGAAGCGACGATCGATTTCATCGTGAACGAGCAGGGGGATGTCGTGGGCGCCTACGCCCTCAAATTCACGCACGAAGAATTCGCGGAAGCGGCCACGGCCGCCGTGGCGAAGTGGAAATTCAAGCCGGGGCGCCACGACGGCGCCGCGGTCGCGACGCACGCAGGTGCCGATTGTTTTCACGCTAAACGAAAACCACTAGGCGCGAGCGCGGGGTTGAAAGACGAAAGATCGGGAGTGGCGCGGTCATACTGCCCGTGAGTGCGGATACGGACACGGGCAGGATTCCCCTGCTA
>JBBRLB010000193.1:0-8637 GCA_038231575.1 Opitutales bacterium
GGATTGGTCTGCGGGCTTTTCAGAGAGGAAAACGCCTGCGGTGCAGTCGAACAGCGCGAGGGCGGCGGTGCGGTCGGAACGGTCGAGCGAGACGAGCAGGTCGTAACGCGGGATTGATTTGGCGGCGGTCATGGGTTTGGGATGTGGGGGTGTTCACGGACTTTGCGCTCCAGCCACCAAGCGGCGGCAAAAGGGAGGGAAGTTGCTGGCTTCGTTCTCTGAGGAGTCGTTGTCGGTGGCTGCGGAACGGACCGGCGGAAACTAAGATGACAGCACTCGCAGGGCAGAACGTTCGATTCCTGCCGGCCCGGCGCGCAAAGTCTTCTCAGCAGGCCACACCTGCGGTCTGGCGGGAAGAGCCGGGAGGGAGCCAGGCTCCTTCCCCCGCGCCCCTCCCTTTCTATCTGGCTGGATTCAAAATCAATCATGCTCAGTGTTGCTTCCACCCCAAGTCCTCCTCTGGACTCGGATGACCCCTATTGAACGTTCGGCAAAAATCGATGCGCATATTACTCTCCTCCGTGCTGCTCGTGGTGGCCGTGTCATTCTGTTCATGCTCCGTCGTGACCGCGCGAAAGGTCACGTTGACCCAGTTTGAGACCGGCGAGGTCCTACAAGGCACGGTCAACACCATATCTCGCATGATTACGATCACCATGCCTGACGGTGAAGTTTTGCAGGGGAGGTTCACGGCTCAGAACACAGTCGCTTCGCAGCCGGCCGGTATCGCATACGCGCTTTTGAAATCCTCGACTAGCAATCTGATGTTAGAGATCAGCGCGAACTTTGAAGGTCTATCCGGCTTTGGTGACGCACAAACCAACGCAGGCAAAAAGTATCGGGTCCAGTTTTGAGAAGATGAAGAAAGGAGCCGAACCAGACGCCAGAGCCAACGGCCCCGAGCGGCCGTGGCTCATCTTTGACGTTAGCAAAAAATACCTATGAAAAAGGTCGCACCTCTAATTTTTGTTTTGGGATTCTTTTGCCAAGGATGCTCCACCATGAAAGACCCAGCGTTCTGGGGCGCAATGGCCGCCGGAATGAACAGTCAGCCTTACAATCCTTCGGCTACGCCATCCGTCTCGCAGAGCGTCACCGTCGCGATGCCTGCTGTAAGCGGTATCTTCCAGCAGTTTGAAGGCGCAAAGATTGTCGCTCAGGATGGAAAGTTTTTAGGGGTAATTTCGTCAAATCGTTTCGATGCCCAATCTATCTCCAATCCATACGGAGATCACGGTAGCAAATATTCGGCCTCATCAATATTCAATCAGTATGGGGACTATGGGAGCCCGTATGCCGAATATTCGCCTTGGAATCCATATTCGCAGAAGCCGCCGTTCATCTTGGCGACCAATGGAACACGCTACTTGCTGACGAAGAATTCTGTTTTGAGCGGTGTTGACCCAACAATCATCAGGGGCCTTGTCGAAAGCATTCAAAGCAGATAAATCCAAAGCCTAACTGTAGGGCCGCGACACATTGTCCGCATATAGCGTGGTCCGAGAGAACGGAGTGGCTTGCTGAAGAGCACTATGAGGTCGGGCGTGGTTGTAGTCGAGGAACCTGCGGCATCAGTGCATGCTTCGCCGCGCTGTGGCATTTGTGCGTCGCGGGATACTACTTGTATGTCATGGCTTCGCCCCCCGTTGATTCCGGTCACGGATATTTTTTCGCCCGCGAAGCCGCACTAGCCGAAGGGTTATGCGTGGTCGCCTATGCCGCTCTTTCGAGCTATCTGCTGCGGGCTGGGAGTGCAGTGCATCGACTCCTCATGCGAGATTAGCGCTCATGAAGAAAAGGCCCAACCAGTCGCCAGCAACGGTGTTCACGAAACAAGAATAAAATTAGGATTTTTGAGGAGGCGGTTGAGGAGGACAGTGAGTTTGCGCATGACGGCGGTGAGGGCGACTTTGGCGGGTTTGCCGTGGTCGCGGAGGCGCAGATAGAACGCCTTCAGGATCACGTTGTGGCGGATGGCGGCGAGTGCCGCCATGTAGAGGACGCGGCGCACGGCGGCACGACCGCCGTGGATGTGGCGCTGGCCGCGGAACTGGCCGCTGTCGTGGTTAAGCGGCGCGACGCCGACGAGCGCCGAAGCTTGCGCATCGCCGATGCGGCCCAACTCGGGCAAGAGCGCGAGCACCGTCAGCGCGCTGACGCGGCCCACGCCGGCGACCTGCTGGAGGCGCGCGGCTTTGGCCGTGAGTTCGGCGCGGGCCGCGATGTGCGCATCGATGAGTGCGTCGAGGGTCGCGCGTTGTTTTTCCAACTGCGTTTGGCGGGCGTGCGAGAGTTTCACCAACACGGGCAGCCGGAGGTGTTCGCGCCGGCTGATCTCCGCAGTGATGAGCTCCACCAAGTCCTGCCGCGCGCCGACCAGCTCGGCGAAGTTGGCCTCGCCCTCGGCGGGTGGGGCGTCGGCCGGCGGTTGCAGTTTAACGCCGTAGTCGCGCACGACGGCCGCGTCGATGGCATCGGTCTTGGCGAGCCGGCCGCACGCGCGCGCAAAGTCGCGGATCTGTCGAGGATTGATCACGCTGACCGCAAGGCCGGCCTGATGCAGCGCGAGCACCAACGCGCGTTCGTAGCCGCCGGTCGCTTCGCAGATGACGTGCACCGGGCCCAGGGCACGCAACTTCGTGATGACCGCGGCGTGACCGTGGGCGTTATTGGTGGTGGACCAGAGGTGGTCGGGAAACTGGATTGCCAAGCTGAGCTTGGCGACATCCACTCCGATGAACGAGAGGCAATCTTGAGCAGGCATAATAATCTCCTTCTTGTGAGTCGAGCTGACGACCTTCCGGCCGCCGCTCAGGCAACGGTTCGAGTTAAGCGGCCAGTGCGCCCCGCGCCGATCTTGCTGACGAACGGAGTGTCCCCTCCGAGAGCCAATCGATCTGACGCGAGGCGGGGTCCGGTGGACTGCCGTCCACCGGACCCGTTCGCTGGCCAGGGGGAGCTTGCTTTACGCCTCTCCCCCTGGCCAGCGAACCTACAAGAGCCAACCGAGGCGCTCGCGGCGGCCAAGCGTCGCGGCGTCGTTCTTGGTTCACCGCGCACCCGCGCAAGGGCAGTGCCCTCGATGTCGCAGCCCTCCGCGCGAAGACTGTCGCATTCGACGGCCTCGTGCTGCCCGTCATCGAACGAATCAAACGTGCGGGCGCTACTTCGCTGCGTGACGTCGCGGCTGCGTTGAATGACCGCGGCGTGAAGACCCGGCTCGGCGGCGTGTGGTCACACGCGGCTGTCCGGTTGATGCTGCGCCGCGCGATCTAATCGTTCGCTTCTTCTGGTGCGAGATCGGGAAGAAGATTTTGAAGGCCTCGAAAAATGCAGGCTGCTGGTGGTCGCCCAGAAGATTCCCACCGTTATCCAAAGAGACTCCGAAGAAGTTTCGCATCCCTTTGTCGAAGTAAGCCTCGGTAAACCAGTCGGGAAAGCCCCATGCACATTTCTCATGTTCGGCGCGGAGGATCATGTAGTCGATAAGCAGTCGGGTTTTCACGGGCAGTATTTCGTTGGTGTTCGTTGGCATGTGTTCGGTGGAACAGTCACGCGGTGGCGCGCCGCTTGGAACCCTTGGTATGTATTAACGGAGCACACCCACCCGGCACCCCGCCCCGCCGGGTGGGGAGTATACACCCGCTCCGACCTCCCCGGTGTTCATGGCTTAGTGGCCATATTGCGTGGTCAAAAATTGAACTTTTGAGGCCCCGGCACCCCGCCAACCCGAAGCCCCGGCATTTTCGTTTGACGACGTGATGAAAGGGATGGCCCGGACCGAGGTCACCCGGGCTTCGTCGGACGCGGCTTTCGCAAAAACTGTTTTCGATCGTCATGCGAATTACACGAAGCGCACCGCGGCCGGCGAAAACCCCGTTGACCCGAATACGCGGGGCGACTTCGACCTGTGGCGCTGGCAGCAGTGGGTAGGTTGGCCGCACACAGAATCCGAATGGGCGACAAGACATATACTTGTGGCAGCGCGTTAGCCATCTTTGCGCAAGGCGTTATCTATTCGCCTCCACGGTAGTCGATGCGTAAACGTCCGGCGCGGTGCCTCATTGACGGAGCAGAGCAATCATAGCTCTGGCAGAGGGACGGCAGTTCGCAATCAGATTGATGATATCGATGCGACCGCCAGGAGCAGAGGGATGAGATCTCTGCGACGGATTACGTTGGTTGCCAGAGCGCCGGAGTGAGGGGAGCCAAGTCGTCCTGGTTGGTCATGGCGGGCAGACGGCGCAGGACGTCGCGCAGATAGGCGAGTGGATCTTTGCCGTGACGCTGACACGAGACGACCAGCGAGTAGAGGATCGCGGAGCGCTGGCCGGCGTCGGGATGGCCGATAAAGAGCCAGTTCTTTTTTCCGATCGCGGAGGGCCGGATCGCATTTTCGATCAGTTTAGGATCGCCGAGCAGGCCACGGCCACGGTCAGCGCATCACCTTCGTCAGTTGCCTCGAAAGTGATGCGGCGGGCCTTGCCGGCTATCGGGACTAGGTGTGAGTCGTCAGGAGGTTGTCCCCTTTTTTGCGAGGTCCCGCCATGTTCGCTTTTTCAATCCCCATCGAGGGAAACTCTTATGGGGCTCGAAAAAGCGAACACGGCTAAATCGGGGGACAACGTCTTGAAATCTCACAACTAGGGCAGCGAAGGTCGGCACGCGGTTCCGAAACGGTGTTGCTCAACTAAAAGATAAAACCGTCATCGTTACCCGTGGCGCCCTTGGCATTGGCCGCGCCACCTGCCTGCTGCTCGCCCGCGAAGGCGCCGGGGTCGCCATCACAGATGTAGGCGCGTCACCCTCCCCATCTAAGGTGGAACTCGCGACGTCGGGTGGACCAGGCAAGGGGAGCCGCTTAGGTCACGGCGGGCTTACTTTTTCTTCTTCGCTTTCACGAGCCCCAGCGCCTTTTTGATGTTGTGCACGCTCGGGAGCGAGATCTTGAGCACGCTCGCGATCTCCGAACCCGATTTCCCGGCCTCGACCATCTTTTTCACTTCCCCTCGGGTCACGTCGGTGATGACCGCGCGCTTGCGGCGCTTTTTCCCGGGAGACTTCCTGGCCGACGACTTTTTTGTGTTGGCCTTGTTGGGACCGCGTTTTTTGCGCTTCACGCCGGCGGCCGCTTTCACCGCGGCGACAAAAGATTCGACGGAATCAAATCCGAACTGAGCGGGGAGGGTAGCAAGGGATGAACGCAGCTCGGCGGCAATGGCCTGCTCGAGTTCAACGACTTTGGCTTTAGCGGTTTCGAGAGTTTTGATTTGGTCGATAATCATAATTGGGCTGTGATCGATAGAGACTCGGTCGATTGACTGCAATCGCTAGGAAATTTGGAGTTTTCGTCGACGACAGCTCGCCGCTGGATAAATCCGGCTTGGTGATCTTCTTTTTCATTTCCGGCACCGGCAAATCCCGGCGCACAAACTGCCCGGCGTATGGCGTGCAAAACGCCCTCAGCTCATCATCTGGCATTGGTTCACTCCCGATCCATTTCTTCGCGCCCTCCGCATCGAGGATCAGCGGCGTTCGGTCATGGCCAATCTCGGCCACAATCGGGTTTTCGCCGCGCTTTGCATTCTGAAGCCGACCGTCCGTTCGTCACCGATAATTGCTCGCCGACTACGACGTGAAGCGTAGTCTCGGTTCGGGAAGTGAGGCGGCGAAGCCGTCTCTACTACCACGCGGGTTTGGGCACACCGTTCAGTAAATCGTCCAACGGATTGCCCGCTTCTTCGATGACAGGGTGAAGGTAGCCTGCGGTGGTCTGGATGGAGGAGTGTCCGAGTAATTGACGCAGAGCATCCAGCCGCTCGCGTGAGTGCGTGGCATAGGCGTGGCGAAGCGAGTGGGGGGAGAGAACTCCGCCGAGACCGATCTTTTCGACGGCGTTACGGACCACGCGCTGGAGCGCATCGATGAGCAGGTGATACCGCACCGTGATGTTTTCGCGCGGGTGTTGACAGTGTTTCTCGGCAGGAAACAGCCAAAACCATTGCCAGTAACACGGCGCCGAGGGGTATTTCCTAGCTAAGCCATGCGGCAACACGACGCCAACGTCAGGAGTGTGTTCGCGGTCCCATTCCCAGATGAACCGGGCGCGACCAAGTTGACTGCGGATGGGCTCCACGCAGACCTGAGGAATCGGGACCCGGCGATCTTTGCCGCCTTTCGCTCCACGAATGATCAGCTGCCCGGTCGGGCCCTCGTCCCACATCACGTCTTTAACTCGCAGTTCGAGCGGCTCCGAGACGCGCAGTCCGCAGCCATACAGCAAATCAACAAGCAATTTACCCGGTGTGTTGGGAGTGTCTTGGATCGCGGCACGGAGTTGCTTCACCTGTTCGCGTGACGGCGAGACTCGTTCATGAATGCGGCGTTTAGCTCGCAGACCGTCAATCTTTCCCAGGTCGATGCCGAGCACGTCCCTATAGAGAAATAGAACGGCCGCAAACGCTTGATTCTGTGTTCGCGCAGCCGTCGCACGTTCACGTGCGAGGTAAGTCAGGAATGACTCCATCTTTCTTTCATGCCTGAGTTCTTTCGGGAGCATGAGACAGTGATCATAGTAGCGTGCGACCCAACCGCAGTAGGTTTCCTCGGTGCTCAGCGCCATGTGCTTCATTCTGATCTTATCGCGAACGAGCGCGACGACCTGCGCGCGTGTCTTCATCCGGAAAGGGTCGTCATACTTCACAAGCTGCGCACGGCATATCCTGTCGCAATGGACTCCGACCGATTTTCTTCCGATTTGCGCCATTCGGTAAAATACCGAGGCTGCGTTGCCGGAATTAACTGCGAATCAGCTCCAACTGGAAATGATTGAGCCACCAAGGTGGCATAACCGCATAATTGAGCCACCCTCGATTATTCTTGGGGTTGATTTTCTGGATGTTTGCCCAGACTAATAGGCTCCAGATTTGATTGAGCCACCCTGTGCAGCAGATACAACGTTGGGCAAAGAAAAGATGAGCGCTCCGAGAATAGTGATTGTAGACGTCAGCGCGGCGACGACCTCAAACCAGCTTCAGGACCTGTTAGCGTCCGGCTTTGCGTTTCCGCATTACTACGGGCGGAATTGGGATGCGTTCCATGATTGTATCACCACGCTCGACCCCATGCCGAAGAAGATAGTCGTGCGAGGACTGAATGTTTTGTTCGAGCGCTTGCCTCTCGATGTCGAACTGCTGACCGACATCCTTGAGGACTTTCGGTCTGCGCCCGATCTCACTCACATTGAGGTGGATCTCCAATGAAAAAAGAGCCCAACCAGGCGCCAGAGCCAACGGCCCCGAGCGGCCGTGGCTCATCTTGAACGTTAGGCAAAGAATGAAGGCCACCGTCATCGCATTGAATGCCGTGCTGCCGACATGCTCGGCCCGAACGAAAAACGACATCCTTGTTGTTTTTCGTCCGCCGCTGGGTGCACAGATCGATTTGGACGACATTCTGGTGTTCGATTTACTGGCTCTCGATCAGGTGCAGTCCGTCGAGAATCTTACGAAGCTGCAGCACATTGCCGTCGAAGTAAGAAGCCACGACATTCATGATCTTCGATTGCCGTCCGGCCACGGCACGTCTCGTTTTCCTTCCGATGAAAGAAGAAAAGAAGAAGCCTAACCAGTCGTCAGAGCCAACGGCCCCGAGCGGCCGCGGCTCACCTTGAACGTTGGGCAAAAGAACCCGTGAAAAAGAAAGATGATAAGCCAGCGGCGCTCGACCACGCTTTGTATGAAATCGAGATGCTCGTCCACTCACTGCTCGCGCTCTGTCGCCCCGGCATTTCGCCGCGCGACGGAAGCGGTTGGCTTGAAGTTTTCGCGACTCATGCGCGGAATCTGAATGAGTTTTTCGCCGCGAAGGATTTAGGCGGGGCCTACATGAAGCCTAGTCATTTCGTCGCGTGGACTTACTCCTATGCTTTCGATACTGATCTTGCGCGGCGTGCGAGCAGTCAGGTTTCTCATCTTACCTACGATCGCGAACGCCCTGACGAGAAGACTTCGTGGCCTTTTGAGCATCACTTTAAGACGCTACGCGAGCCCACGCTGGTATTTTTGAAAGCGGTGCGGCAGCAAGAGCCATTGATGGCCTATCACGCGAATCGCGCACGCACCGAGGCGTTGCTTGAGGTTCTTCCGAAGCTGCGTTTCGAAGGAGATCTGCCGTGATATTCGCGAAAACGCCCAACCAGCCGCCAGAGCCAACTCGGCCCTGGGGGCCGAGTGGCTCATCTTGAACGTTGATCTAGCTGCGTGGGATCAAGCGGAAAAATAAAGTGCGTGTCCGCAGCGTGGAAGCGGCGGTTCAAGAAAACCACGAGCGAGAGGGGCAGAGGACAGGAAGCGGGCGCAGTAACAGGAGGAAACGCGTGCGTAGGTTGCGTCTCAGGTTTTCACCGTGAGCGTGCTGATCTGCGTGGGTTTGGCTTACCACGGTTCATTGGTGCGTCATGCCCGCATCGTCTTGGCTCGGACCTCGGCGCGGAGTAAACTCCGCACCCGTCCCGAACGTTATCATGCATGGGCCGGCCGCCCGCTCCCTGACTGCTGCCGCCCTCGCGGGTGGCGTCTCAAAGAACAAAAGTCTGGTGGGTTTTCCCTTCGTCGCGGTTCGTGGCTCGGAGCCGGA
>JBBRLB010000194.1:0-8629 GCA_038231575.1 Opitutales bacterium
ACGGTGGTGCGCGTGCGCCGCGCGGCGCGCGAGGCGGGCTACCGGCGGAATCCGCTCGCGGCGGCGGTGATGTCGGAGTTGCGGCGCTCGCGCGGCGGGACGTTTCGCGGCGTGCTCGCCGCCGTCGATCTGGTCGAGCCGCAGCGGCGTGATCCGCACGGGATTTTCCATGCCGAGCTGGTCGCGGGCGGGCGCGCGCGCGCGGTCGAGCTCGGATTCAAGCTGGAGGAGTTTGTCGTGCGCGATGGGATTACCGTGCCGCGGCTCGACTCGATCCTGCAATCGCGGGGCATTCACGGGGTGCTGCTGCTGCCCTCGTGGTTCGCGCCCGACTGGTCGGAACTCAACTGGTCAAATTACGCCGCCGTCTACACCGACTACCTGATCGATCGGCCGGCGCTGCACTGCGTTTGCTGCAACCACTATCGCTCGATGATGGCGTTGCTCACCCGGCTCGCGGAGCGCGGTTACAAGCGGCCGGGTCTTTACGTCGAGCGCGGCCGCGACGAACGCACCCAGTATCGCTTCGGGTCCGCGTTCCGCACTTTTCAGGAGACCAACGCCGCGACCGAACGCGTGCCGGCGCTCATCGTCGAAGACCGCAAACAGCCGGAATTCGCGGCGTGGTTTCGCCGCCACCAGCCGGACGTCGTGCTCAGCCATTTCACCGACGTGATCGACTGGATGGAGGCCTGCGGCGCGCGCGTGCCGCAGACGCACGGCTTCGCCACGCTCAACACCGTTTACGCCCAGCGCCCGAGTGCGGGCCTCGATCAGCAGCCGCGCGAACTCGGCGCGCGGGCCGTCGAACTGCTCATCGCGCAATTGCAACGCAATGAACTCGGCGTGCCCGACTGGCCGACCACCACCACGGTTCCGGCCCGATGGGTCGACGGGCCCACGGTCCGGAAAGCTCGCAAAAATTAGGCGCGCCTCCGACGCTTCCTCTCTCCCGCAAGATGAAAATACCTCATCGTCTGACCGCACTCGCGTGGCTGTTGAGTCAGATGACTGCGATTTCGGGCGCGCCCGCGCCGACCGAAGACGCGATCGCCCGCGCCCAGCTGCCCGAATTTCAAATCATTCCGGCCGCCACGCTGGCCGAACTTTCGCCCGCGTCTGATCCGGCGGCCACCGCGCCGCTGTTCTCGCGGTGGGCACGTTCACAGGGTGACAACGGCGCGCGCCGTTATTCCGCACTCAAGCAGATCACGCGCGACAATGTGCGCGACCTCACGGTGGCGTGGACGTTCCATGCCGGCGACGGCAAGACGAACATCCAGTGCACGCCGATCGTCGTCGACGGCACGCTCTACGCGCCCACGCCCGGCCGCGCGATCGTCGCGCTCGATGCGACGACCGGCGCCGAGAAATGGCGCTGGAAAGTCCCGGATCTGCGCAACCGCCTGCAGGACACGCCCGCGCGCCGCGGACTTGTCTATTGGCCGGGCGACGCCGAGCACGGTGAGCGCATCCTCTTCGGCGGCGGTGACTGGGTTTATGCGCTCAATCCGAAAACCGGCGAGCCGCTCAAGGAATTCGGCGGCGAAGGCCGCGCACCGATCGACACGGGTGCGACGGCATCGGGCGCAGTGTTCAAACACGTCTACATCACGACCGGCTTGAACGGCGACATCTTCGCGTTCGACGTGCGCTCGGGCGCGGCGTTATGGCGTTTTCACTCCGTCGCGCGGGGTGGGGAGTTTGGCTCCGAGACGTGGGACGGCCCGCAGGCGGGCGCGAACGGCTGGAGCGGCCTCTCGGTCGACGATGTGCGCGGGATGGTGTTTGTCGCACTCGGCGCGCCGCGGCCCGATATGGTCGGCGTCGGCCGGCTCGGTGATAATTTGTATGGTGACTGCGTGCTCGCCCTCGATGCGCTCACCGGCCAGCGGCTCTGGCACTTCCAGGACGTCCGCCACGACATCTGGGATCTCGATGTGTGTGCGCCGCCGAATCTCGTGACGATTGTGCGGGAAGGAAAACGCGTCGATGTCGTCACGTGCATGGCAAAGTCCGGCCACCTCTACGTGCTCGATCGCGTGAGCGGAAAACCGATCTTTCCCGTGCGGCTGCGGCGGGCGCCGGTGTCGAAGCTGCCGGGCGAGCGCACCGCGCCTTACCAACCCGACCCCGAGTGGCCCGAGCCGATCTCGCGGAGCGAATTCAACCCGAGCATGATCACGGATCGCACACCGGAGGCGCGGGCGTTTGTGGAGCAGGTGGTGGCGCATGCGAGCTACGGATTTTTTTCACCCTTCGAGGAGGGCAAACCGAATCTCTTCATCGGCTCGCGTGGCGGCGCGGAGTGGTCGGGCGCGGCGGTCGACGTGCCGACCGGCCGGCTCTACGTGACCTCGAATCGCTGGGTTTCGAAAATCACCGTGGCGACTAACGACGAACGCGAACGCGACCCGCGGCAGCCGCCGTCGGAGGGCGAGAGGGTCTACACGCAGAATTGCGCCGCGTGCCACGCGCCCAATCGCCTGGGCCTTGGCGTGGTGCCGCCGCTGCTCGGCTTGAAGTCGCGGATGAAAGACGCCGACGTGCTCGCGCTCCTCGCGAAGGGCAAAGGCCTGATGCCCGCCAACCCGCTGCTCACCGACGCGCAGAAAAAAGATCTGCTGGATTATTTGTTTCGACGGAATCAGCCGGTCTCGCGTGCCCGGCCCGGGGTCGAAGATCCCACGCTCGGCGCGGATCGGCCGAAGTATTATTACGACGGGTTCGGCTTCCTTGTCGACCACGAGGGCTATCCCGGAATCAAGCCGCCGTGGGGGCTGCTCAACTGCTACGATCTCAGCACGGGCAAGGCGTTGTGGCGCGTGCCGCTCGGCGAATTGGAAAAACTCACGCAGCAGGGCGTGCCGCAGACGGGTTCGCAGAATCTCGGCGGGGCGAGCGTGACGGCGGGCGGACTGGTGTTTGTCGCCGGCACCGAGGACGAAAAACTACGCGCCTTCGATGCCGACACCGGCGCCGAGTTGTGGTCGGCGAAGCTGCCTTTCGCCGGCACCGCGGCGCCCGCGATCTATGAGGCGGGCGGACGGCAGTTTGTCGTAATCACCTCGACGGGTGGCGGGCGCGTGGGCGGCGCGTCGGGTGCCGGCGACGCGTATGTGGCGTTTGCGCTGCCGAAGTAGTCAGGTCAAAGGCTGATTACTTTTTCGCCGAATTGTGCGTGAGCATTTCGCGCAACGACGTGCGCCAGTTCACGCGGGCCGACACGCCCTGGCTTTTCCCCCGGCCCTCTTCATCGCTGAATTTGTAGGCCAGCTCGAGCTGCCACTTGCCCGGGAGATTCCATTTTTCGGAGCGCCACCGGGGAATGTCCCAGACCGTGCCGAGCCGGACCTCATGCCCGCAGTGCCATTCGGTCGCCTCGGTGATGTGGCGCCAGTGATATTCTCCAAAATAGCCGACCTCGCCGGGCTTGTAGAGCAGGCCGGGGGCAAGCTCGATGATGTTGCGGCGCATCACGCCGACGGGCGCCGGATCGCGCCGCGTAAGTTTCACGCTGCGATCGTAGCTGAGGTTCGTGTAGAACGTCGCGTCGGGCCAGGAGCGCAGCCGGCGGGCCGTCGAGACGAACGGCTTCACGTGCGTGTAGTGATCGTTGAGCTCGATCGGCGGGCGGCCGAGTGGCACGCGCGTTTCGAGGCCGATGGTCGTGTCGTCGAAAAACGGTAGCAGCCCGTCGAGGTCGTAACGCCCGCCGAGCTTGCCTTCGCCAGGACCCCAGCGGTGATCGAAACCGGAATTGAGCGGGTTGGGGCTGAAGGGCGTGACGCCCGCCGAAAGTTCCAAGCGTTCACTGGCGCCGTAACGCAGTTCGAGCGGATAGCGGATGTATTCGTTATCGCGAAAATCGCTGTATTTGGGCGTGAAGTGGAGCGTGAGGTTGTGCTCCTCGAGCACGCCGGGGAGCATCGTGTCAAAATACTCGCTCATGCGCAGCACGCGTTCCTTAAGGCCGTGCCCTTGCGCCGCGGGTTCCGCCCTCACGCGGCCCGCTGTCGCCGCGACGGCGAGCAACGCGGCGAGCAGGAATGCGATGAGTTGGATGTTTGGGCGGGGCACAGATTCCGTAGACCACGCCCCCGCCAGACAGTGCCGATGCCGGGGAGGGGGCCTTCGCCCCATTCGCGGGGCCCGCCCGTGCACGACCGATATGGAGGAGATTTCCGCGCTCCTTCCGCCTTCGTCCCGGCGCCGGCGGACTGGCCGGCTCACGGTTCAGCCGTGCAAATAAGTGTTCAGCAAATTCTCGAGATACTCCTGTTTGCCGCTGCGCGGCTTCGGTTCGCCCAATTTGCCGAGCACGAGTTTATTCAACTCCCGGAAATCCGTGCGGCGTTTCTCGATCGCGCGGCCGTAGCCGGTATCGAAGCTCGCGTAGCGATCTTTGACGAACGCCGCGAATTTTCCGTCGGCGAGAATCTTCCGCGCGATCTTGAAGGCGAGCGCGTAGGCATCCATCCCGCCGATGTGCGCGTGGAAAAGATCGTCGGCGTCGATCGAGGGGCGGCGAAGCTTCGCGTCGAAATTGAATCCGCCGGTGCCGAGGCCCCCGGCGCGCAGGATCGAGACCATCGCGAGCGTCAGCTCCTTCACGTCGGTGTTGAATTGATCGGTGTCCCAGCCGAGCAGGAGATCGCCGGTGTTCGCGTCGATCGAGCCGAGCATGTTCTGCGCGGCGGCGACTTCGATTTCGTGGTTGAACGTGTGGCCCGCGAGGGTCGCGTGGTTCGTCTCGATGTTGAACTTGAAATATTTCTCGAGCCCGTAGGTGCGCAGAAACGCGATGCCGCTCGCGACGTCGAAGTCGTATTGGTGCTTGGTCGGCTCCTTCGGCTTGGGCTCGATCAGGAACTGGCCTTTGAAGCCGATGCTCTTCGCGTAATCGACCGCCATATGGAGAAACGCGGCGAGGTGATCCTGTTCCCGCTTCAGGTTGGTGTTGAGCAGCGTCTCGTAGCCTTCGCGGCCGCCCCAGAAAACGTAGTTCTCGCCGCCGAGCTGCTTCGTGACGTCGAGGGCTTTCTTCACCTGCGCGGCGGCGTAAGCGAAAACGTGCGCGTCAGGATTCGTCGACGCGCCGCACATGAAGCGCGGGTTCGAGAAAAGGTTCGCGGTGCCCCAGAGGAGCTTCACGCCGGTTTCTTTTTGCAGCGCCTTCGCGTGCGCGACGATCTGGTCGAGATGGCGGTTCGACTCGGCGAGCGTGCGGCCCTCGGGCGCGATGTCGCGATCGTGGAACGCCCAGAAGGGCGCACGAATTTTTTGGAAAAACTCGAAGGCCGCGTCCATGCGGACCTTCGCGATCGAGACGGGGTCGGTGCCTTTTTCCCACGGGCGCTGGATCGTGCCGGGCCCGAACGGATCGGCGCCGGTGCCGCGGAACGAATGCCAGTAGGCGATCGAGAAGCGCAGGTGCGCCCTCATCGTCATCCCGTCGATTCGCTCGTCGGGGTTGTAATGGCGGAACGCGAGCGGGTTCGCGGTGCCGGGGCCTTCAAAGGCGATCGTCTTGATGCGGGGAAAGTGGGCGCGAGGTTTTTTCATCGGGAGGAACTAAGAACTAAGCAAACGCCGCCGTGCGGAACCAGCGTGAAATTGGTCTAACATTGTCTTCGGCGCTACATTTCCCGCGCTGCCCGCGGACCTCACGCGAGCACGTCGCGCACGACTTCGCCAAAAACATCCGTCAGCCGGTAGTAGCGCCCCTGGTGTTTATAAGTGAGCATTTCGTGGTTGATGCCGAGCTGATGGAGAATCGTCGCCTGCAGATCGTGCACCGAGACGGGCTTATCGGCGATGTTGTAGCCGAAGTCGTCGGTTGCGCCGTAGGTGAAGCCGGGCTTCACGCCCGCGCCGGCCATCCAGATGGTAAAGCACCGCGGGTGGTGATCGCGGCCGTAGTCGGTCGCGGTGAGCTTGCCTTGGGAATAATTCGTGCGGCCAAACTCGCCACCCCACACGACGAGCGTGTCATCGAGCAGTCCCCGCTGCTTCAGATCGGTGACGAGCGCGTAGCACGCCTGATCGACGTCGGCGCATTGGCGGCGGATTTGTTTCGGCAGCGTGCCGTGCTGATCCCAGCCCGGATGGTAAAGCTGGATGAAACGCACATCGCGCTCGGCGAGCCGGCGGGCGAGCAGGCAGTTGGCGGCGAACGTGCCCGGTTTTTTCGCGTCGTCACCGTAAAGCTCCCACGTCGCTGCCGTCTCCCGGGAAAGATCCATCACCTCGGGCACGCTGGTTTGCATGCGGTAGGCCATCTCATATTGCGCGACGCGTGAGTTGATCTCGGGATCGCCGAGATTCTCGAACTGGTGGGCGTTGAGCTCGGCAAGCCGATCGAGGAACTGGCGGCGGCTCGGCGCGGAGATGCCCTCGGGATTCTGGAGAAAGAGCACCGGTTCGCCGCCGCCGCGGAACTGCACGCCTTGGTGCATGCTCGGCAAAAACCCATTGCCCCAGAGTCGCGAGTAGAGCGGCTGATCGATCCGGTCCTTCGAGATCAGGACGACAAACGCGGGGAGATTTTCGTTCGCGCTGCCGAGACCGTAGGACAGCCACGAGCCCATCGCGGGCCGGCCGGGCAGTTGATGGCCCGTCTGGAAAAACGTAATCGCGGGATCGTGGTTGATGTGCTCGGTGTGCATCGAGCGGATGAAGCACAACTCATCGACCATCTTCGCCGTGTGCGGCAGGAGGTCACTGACCCAGGCGCGGCATTGGCCGTGTTGCGCGAAATTGAAAATCGATCCCGCGAGGGGATAGTGCGCCTGATGCTCGGACATGCCGGTGAGCCGCTGACCTTGCCGCACGCTCTCCGGCAAATCCTGCCCATTCATTTTGTTGAGGAGCGGCTTGTAATCAAAGAGGTCGTGTTGGGACGGACCGCCCGCCATGAAGAGATAAATGATGCGCTTCGCCCGCGGTGGAAAATGCGGCTGCGCGAGGATGCCCTGGAACGGAGAACCCGCCGGCGGAAGCGCGGCGCCGCGCGCCGATTTTCCGAGCAACTGCATCAGCGCAAATCCGCCCACGCCCATCGCGAACCGGCCGAAGAATTCGCGGCGATTCATGTGAAAATTTACGTGGTCGCAGAACATGGGGGTGAGGATTAACGGCTCATGATCGCTTCGTCAAAGTTCAGGAGCGCTTGCGCGACGGCTGCGCTGGCGGCGCGGTCCGCGGCTGGCAGCTCCGGGTCGGTGGCGGCGTCGCCGAATTGGTTGAACTTCGCCGCGGCGGTAGGATTGGCGGCGAAGGTTTCGCGCTGCTCGTCGTAAAGTTCGTGCAAGATGGCGAGCTCGCGGGCGTCGGCGCGGCGGCCGGTCACAAGGCGGAACACCCACGCGAGCCGGGCCTCGGTGGTGGCGCCGCCTTCCGTGAGCATCCGCTGGCCGATCAGCCGTGCCGCCTCGACGAACTGCACGTCGTTGAGGAGCGCGAGCGCTTGCAACGGCGTGCTCGTGCTCTGGCGCCGGACGGTGCACACGTTGCGCTCCGCGGCATCGAAGAGCATCATCGTCGGCGGTGGCACCGTGCGTTTCCAAAACGTATAGAGGCTGCGACGATGGAGATCATCGCCCGTGCCGGTTTCGTAGTGGGGCTTGCCCATCGCGATCTCCTCCCAGAGGCCGGGCGGTTGGTAGGGCTTCACGCTGGGGCCGCCGATTTTCTCCACGAGCAACCCGCTCGCAGCCAGCGCCTGATCGCGCAGCATTTCGGCGGAGAGCCGACGGGACGGCCCGCGTGCGAGCCACAGATTTTGCGGATCGCGCGCGAACTGCTCGGGCGAGGCAAGCGATGATTGCCGATAGGTCGCGGAGCCGGCGATTTCGCGGAGCGTGCGCTTCACGTCCCAATTGTTCGCGATGAAATCATGCGCGAGCCAGTCGAGCAGTTCGGGATGGGTGGGCGGCGCGCCCTGCAGGCCGAAGTTGTCGCTCGTCTCGACGAGCCCGCGGCCAAACATCATCTGCCAGAGCCGGTTCACGGTGACGCGGGCGAACAGCGGATTCGTCGGCGCGGTGAGCCAGCGCGCGAGACCGAGCCGGTTGCGCGGCTCATTCGCGGGAAACGCCGGCAGCGCGTGCGGCGTATCGGCGGTGACGAGCTCACCGTGCGCATCGTAGGCGCCGCGCGTGAGAATGTAAGCGGGTTTTGGCTGCGGCAGCTCCTGCATCACCATCGCCTCCGGCAACGGCGTGACGACGGCGTTTTGCTCTTCACGCACGCGCTGCAGCGCGCGGGCCGCGTCGCGGGTCGGCGAGTGGACGGTGGCGGCGAAATACTCGAACAACTCCTCGCGTTGTTCGGGCGTCAGCTTTTCCGGTGCGAGCGTCCACGCCCCGACTTGGTCGTTGTGGCCGGCGAGCTGCGCGGCTTCGAGTGGCGTCAGCGCGCGGTCGAAGACCGCGAGATCACTGACGCGGCCGCCCTTGAAGCCGTTGTCACGAAACCGCTGGCCGAGGGTGAGGTCGGGCTCGGACTTGGTATAAGTGATGTCCTTGAACAATCCGTCGCGCACCACCGCGACCTCGGCGGCGAGGCCGTTGAGAAAAATATGCGCCCCCGCGGCGCGACTCGATCCGTCGTAAGTCACCGCGACATG